>DASUNU010000028.1:0-7172 GCA_036276995.1 Solirubrobacterales bacterium | reverse complement strand
TCGACAACGACATCACGGTCGAGCTGCTGGCGAAAGTCGCGCTCTCGCACGCCGAGGCCGGCGCCGACGCGGTCGCCCCGAGCGACATGATGGACGGCCGGGTCGGCACGATCCGCTTCCAGCTCGACGAGGAGGGCCACTCCGGTGTCCCGATCGTCGCCTACAGCGCCAAGTACGCCTCCGCCTTCTACGGGCCCTTCCGCGACGCGGCCGAGTCGACCCCCGAGTTCGGCGATCGGCGCGGGTACCAGATGGACCCGGCCAACGCGGCGGAGGCGGTGCGCGAGGCCGAGCTCGACCTCGAGGAGGGCGCCGACATGCTGATGGTGAAGCCGGCGACCGCCTACCTCGACGTGGTGCGCCGGGTCAAGGACGCGACCGGGGCGCCGGTCGCCGCCTACCACGTCTCCGGCGAGTACTCGATGCTGAAGGCCGCCGCCGCCAGCGGCTGGATCGACGAGCGGGCCGCGGTGCTGGAGACCCTGACCTCGATTCGCCGCGCCGGCGCCGACGCGATCGTCACCTACTACGCCAAGGAGGCCGCCCCGTGGCTGCGGTGAAGCTGCCGCAGTCGAAGGCGCGCAGCCGCAAGGGCGGCTCGGCGATCCCGCTCGACGAGACCGATAAGCGGCTGATGAACCTGCTGCAGTCGAACTTCCCGCTCGACCCCGAACCGTTCGCGCTCGTCGCCGCCGAGGCGGGGCTGCAGCTCGACGACGTCCTAGCCCGCACCCAGCGCCTGCTCGACGGCCGCATCATCCGCGAGATCACGCCGATCTTCGACACCCGCGCGCTCGGCTACGAGTCGATGCTGGTTGCCGCCAAAGTCGACTCCGAGCACCCACAGCGGGCCGCCCAGGTCGTCAACGCCCACCCCGGCGTCTCCCATAACTACCTGCGCACCCACGAGTTCAACCTCTGGTTCACGATCGCCACTCCGCCCGACTCGAAGCTCGGCCTCCCCGGCACCCTGGCGGCGCTGATGGAGGAGACCGGGGCGGAGTCGATGCGCGAGCTGCCGACCCTGACCCTGTTCAAGATCAACATGAACCTGGAGATGGAGAAGGGCACCGAGGCGCTGGCCGCGGCGGTCGAGGCGGCGCCCCCGCGCGAGCTCGAACCGCAGCCCTACGACGCCGACGACATCGCCCTGATCCGGACCCTGCAAGGGCCGATGGCCGCAGTCGCGCGCCCCTACGACGCGGCCGCCGCCGAGCTTGGGATCTCCACCGACGACCTGCTCACGCGTCTGCGCGGGATGGTCGAGCGCAAGATCCTGCGCCGGGTGGCGGCGATCCTCTACCACCGCCGCGCCGGCTTCTCGGCCAACGGGATGGGGGTCTGGAAGGTGCCGAAGGACCAGATCCTCGAGGTCGGTGGGCGGATGGCCTCCTTCCGCGGCATCTCCCACTGCTACCAGCGCCCCACCTACGAGGACTGGCCCTACAGCGTCTTCACCATGGCCCACGGACGCTCCAAGGAGGAGTGCGACGCGATCCTCGACTCGATCGCGAGCGAGTGCGGGATCGGCCCCGAGGACCGCGCCACCCTCTACTCCTCGACCGAGTACAAGAAGATCCGCCTGCACTACTTCACCGACGACTACGCCGCCTGGGAGGCACAGCATTCCTAGCTCCGAGGGGCTGTACGAGCGCGCCCAGCGCGTTCTCCCCGGTGGCGTCAACTCGCCCGTGCGGGCGTTGCGGCAGATCGGTCGCGAGCCGATCTTCATCGACCGCGGCGAGGGCGCCGAGCTGATCGACGTCGACGGCAAGCGCTACCTCGACTGGGTCGGCTCCTGGGGCCCGTTGATCCTCGGCCACGCCGAGCCCTCGGTGGTCGCGGCGGTGACCGCCGCCGCCAGGCGGGGGACCAGCTACGGCGCCGCGACCGTGGCCGAGGTTGAGCTGGCCGAGCAGATCGTCGAGCGCGTGCCGACGGCCGAGATGGCGCGGATGACCAGCTCCGGCACCGAGGCGGCGATGAGCGCGGTGCGCCTGGCCCGCGCCGCCAGCGGCCGCGAGATCGTGGTCAAGTTCGCCGGCGCCTACCACGGCCACTCCGACGGCCTGCTCGCCGAGGCCGGCTCCGGCCTCGCCACGCTCGGGGTCCCGGCCAGCCCCGGCGTCACCGCGGCGCAGGCGGCAGCGACGATCGTCGTCCCCTGGAACGACCGCGAGGCGGTTGCGCGAGCGCTGGAGGAGCACTCGGCGGCGGCGCTGCTGGTCGAGCCGATCGCCGCCAACATGGGTGTGATTCCGCCGGCCGAGGGCTTCCTCGAGTTCCTCCGCGAGGAGACCCGCGCGACCGGGACGCTGCTGGTCTTCGACGAGGTGATCACCGGCTTCCGCGTCGCCCGCGGCGGCGCCCAGGAGCTCTACGGGATCGAGCCGGACCTGACCGTAATGGGGAAGGTGATCGGCGGCGGCCTCCCCGCCGCCGCCTTCGCTGGCCCGCGGGAGCTGATGGAGCGGGTCGCTCCGGCCGGCGACGTCTACCAGGCGGGCACGCTCTCGGGCAACCCGCTCGCGGTTGCCGCCGGCCTGGCGACGCTGGCCCAGCTCGACGCCGCTGCCTACCAGCGTCTCGGCCTGCTCAGCGATCGTCTCGCTGCCGGGTTCGAAGCGCTCGCCGCCGAGCGCCCGCTCCAAGTCGCCACCGCCCCCGGCCTGCTCACCCTCTTCTTCAGCCCGCAGCCGGTGCGCGACTTCGACCAGGCCCGTGCCTGCGACACCGAGGCTCATGCCCGTTTCTGTCGCGCCCTGCTCGCCCGCGGCGTCTACCCGCCTCCGTCCCAGTTCGAGGCCTGGTTCGTCTCGCTCGCCCACGACGAGGACACGGTCGACCGCACCCTGGAGGCAGCGGCCGAGGCCCTCGACGAGGCGCTGGCATGAGCGAGCCCGCCGCCGCCCTGCGTGGGCTGGCCAGCCGCCTGCGCGAGGAGAACACGCCGATCTCCCCGCTCGTGGTCGAGCCCGAGGCACCGGCGACGCTCGCGGCCCTCGTCGCCGACGGCCCCCGCACCGCCGCCGCTCCGGCCGAGTACGCGCTGGTGATCGAGGCCGTGCACGAGGGCTACCTCTTGCACTACGGGGAGCCGCGCCTGCTCGCCGGGCACGACGACGACCTCGCCCTGCTCGCCGGCGACTACCTCTACGCGCTCGGCCTCGACCGCCTCGCGGCGCTCGGCGACCAGGCCGCGGTCGCGATCCTCAGCGACCTGATCAGCCGCTGCGCTCAACTGCATACGGACGGCGACCCGAGCCCGATTCCGGAGCTCTGGCGGGCCGCCGCCCGTGAAATCGCCGGTATCCCGGCCTAGGACCCTCTAGTCACTTCAACTGAATTTCGAGGAATCGATCAGGCAGTAGTCGAATTCGAAGCCGAGCACGGTGTTGTTGGCGACGTTGCCGTTGTGGGTCAGCTTCACCGACAGGGTCTGCGCCTTGTTCTTGTTGCCGTCCTTCAGCGCCTTGCCGATTTCGCCCAGCATTTTGGTCTCGGTTTCGAGGTAGCCCACCCACTTGGTCAGCTTCGCCGCGTCGGCCGTTGGCTGCGGCACCGCCTTGATCTGCTTGACGGCCTTGCCGAAGGCGGTCGAGGCCCTGGTGAACTGACCGGCGGCGACGGCGAGCTGGCCCTGCTGGACTTTTTTGCGGACCCCGGAGAGGATCTGTTCGTTGGACTTGGTGTTCTTCTTGCAGATCGGCTCGACCGCGGCGACGTAGCTTTCGCGGGTCTGGTCGGCCGAGGTCGCCGCAAACGCTCCAGCGGCGAGCAGCGCGACCGAAAGCAGAGCGGTGGCGGCGGTTACGGCAAGCTTTCTACTGCGGCTAAACGTCTTCATCCGGGTGGCCTCCCTGTCGTATTGCGGCCCCTCTCGGTTCCCCTGGCCGCCTCTCTCTTTGATGGTAACCGTGCCGGGCGCCGAGGGTTGCGACGCCGCCCGCGACGCCAACGCAATAGACTGCGCTGCCCACCCTCTGAAGCAACGTGGTTGACGACGCGGACAAGATGAACGGGGCCGAGGAGGCCCCCCGGCAGCAGCGGGACAAGCCCGACCCTCCTGGCTACTTCGAGGGCGAGTCGATGACCCGCAGGCGTGCCTTTACGATCGCCGCCCAAGGGCTCGGCGGGATCGCTGGTGCCGCGATCATCCTGCCGGCGGTCGGCTTCGCGGTCGCCCCGATATTCCACCGCGGCAAGGAGCGCTGGGAGGCGGTCGGCCCGGTCAGCGACTTCGTCGAGGACACCTACCGCCAGGTCGTCTTCACCGAGACCGAGGGGATCGGCGACGCCGGCAAGACCACCGCCTACGTGCGCAAAGGCTCCGAGCTCTTCGACGAGGACCCCAACTCCTTCGTCGCGGTCTCCAACCGCTGCGTCCACCTCGGCTGCCCGGTCCGCTTCGTCGAGGCCGCCGGCAACTTCATCTGCCCCTGTCACGGCGGCGTCTACGACTTCGAGGGCAAGCGGATCGGCGGGCCGCCGGTGCGCCCGCTCGACCAGTTCCAGACCCGCGCCCAAGGCGGCCAGGTCGAAGTCGGCCCGCGCTACAGCGTCACCTCGCAGATGGAGCCGGTCCGTGCCCGTGACCCCGGCGAGTTCACCGGCGGGATCTGGGAGTACCTCTACCCGCCGCGGCCCTCTACCTTCCCACCGCCCTGATGCCGAAAATCTCGCTGCCCAAGATCCCGGACAAAGTCGTCCCGGCGCCCCTGCGCAAACCGGCCAAGCCGGGTGCCGGCGGCACCCCCCAGGGCAACGCCCCGTCCGACCTCAAGACCTCGCCGCCGGAGCGGCAGACGCACGTGCAGCGGCTCGGCGATCAGGCCAAAGACGCCCCCGCCGACGTCCTCGCCTGGGTGGACCAGCGCACCGGCGCCACCGGCTTCCTCACCGGGATGCTGTACCGCAAGGTGCCGAAAGGGACCAACTGGTTCTACACGCTCGGCTCCGCCACCCTCTTCGCCTTCATCGTTCAGGCCGTCACCGGCGTCTTCCTGGCGATGTTCTACGTGCCCTCGGCGACCCAGGCCTACGCGTCGATCGCCCACATCAACAACGACGTGCCGCTCGGCGCCCTGGTCCACGGGATGCACAAATGGGGCGCCAGCGTGATGGTGATCCTGATCTTCCTGCACATGGGGCGCACCTTCTTCTTCGGCGCCTACAAGTACCCGCGCGAGCTCAACTGGGTGATCGGCGTGGTGCTGCTGATCCTGACGATGACGATGGCCTTCACCGGCTACCTGCTGCCGTTCGACCAGCGTTCCTTCTGGGCCTCGATCGTCGGCATCAACATCAACGGCACCGGCCCCGTCGTCGGCCCGTACCTGAGCGACTTCCTGCGCGCCGGCCCCGAGCTCGGGGCGACGACCCTGGCCCGCTTCTACTCGATCCACATGTTGCTGGTGCCGGGGGCGATCATCGCCCTGATCGGAGCCCACATGTATCTGGTGGTCAAGCTCGGCACCACGGCGCCGCCGTGGGTCAAAGCCGAGAAGCCGAAGGTCGCCGCCCCGGTCGCCCAGCTCGACGCCGGCGTTGAGGACAACGGCGCCACCCCCGGTAACGGAGCCGGCCCGAGCGCATGAAGGCCAAGGACAAACAGGCGTATCTGGAGGAGTACGAGCTCCTGAAGAAGAAGGGGAAGCCGTTCTTCCCCTACGCCGTGCTCAAGGACTCGGCGATGGCCCTGGTCGTGGTCGCGGTGATCATCGCGATGTCGCTGATCCTCGGCGCCGAGCAGGGCCCGAAGGCGGACCCGACCTCGACCACCTACGTGCCGCGCCCCGAGTGGTACTTCTTCTTCCTCTTCGAGGTCCTGCGCGTGATCAAGCCGCCGGAGCTGGTCCCGATCGCGACGATCGGGATCCCGACGATCTGCATGATCCTGCTGCTGCTCCTGCCCTTCTACGATCGCGGGCCGGAGCGCCGTCCCGAGCGCCGTCCGCTGGCGACCACCGCCGGCTGCCTGACGATCATCGCGATGGGCTACCTCACCTACCTCGGCGCGATCGGCGGCTCGCCGACCGAGATCGAGATGGAGGTCGCCCCGCGCTACGAGGCCGGCAAGGAGGTCGTCGCCGGCGCCGGCTGCCTCGCCTGCCACAAGATCGGCGAGAACGGCAACCACGGTCCGGGGCCGGATCTGACTCACATCGCCGCCCGGGTGCCGCGCGCGGCGATCCTGCGTTCGGTCGAAATCGGGCCCGGCATCATGCCATCCTTCCGTGAGATGCCGCCCAAAAAGCTGGAAGAGATGGCCGATTTCCTCGCTTCGCTCGACTAGACCCTCGCGCGACTCCGCCCAGTTCTCCGGGCAGGTCAACCGCATGTTCGACCGCGTCGCCGGCCGCTACGACGCGCTGAACTCAGTGATGACGGCGGGGTTGCACCACGGCTGGCGCCAGCGGGCGGCGGCGAAGACCGGACTCGGATCCGGCGACGCGGCCCTCGACGTCTGCTGCGGCACCGGCGACTTTGCGCTCGAGCTCGCGCAGTTGGTCAGCCCCGGCGGCCACGTGGTCGGCTGCGACTTCTCTGAGCCGATGCTCGACCTGGCTCGCGACAAGGCCGCCGCGCAGGGGGCCGAGGGGGTCCGCTTCGAGTGGGCGGACGCACTGCAGCTGCCCTATGACGGCGAGCGCTTCGACGCGGTCACGGTCGGCTTCGGCGTCCGCAACCTCGCCGATCTCGATCGCGGGCTGCGCGAGATGGCGCGGGTGCTGAAACCTGGCGGGCGCGCCGTCATCCTCGAGATTACGACCCCGACCCGGCCGCCGCTCTCAACTTTTTACTCGCTCTGGTTCGACCGGATGGTGCCGCTGCTCGGCGCCTTCTCGAGTGAGCCGGAGGCTTACTCCTACCTGCCGGAATCGGTTCGCAGCTTCCCCAGCCCACTCGGGCTGGCCGAAAAGATGGACGGCGCCGGGTTCGAGGGCATTCGCTACACGGTGCTCGCCGGCGGGATCATCGCGATCCACAGCGGCATCCGCGGGTGACGCGACCCTCGGCGGTGCCGCCGCCGGTGACTGCGGTCCTGGACGCGTCGAGCCGCTGGCTGCCGGCTCGGCTCGGCGAGGTCGAGGAACAGCTTCGTGAGGCGGTTGCCGGCTACGGCGAGCGGCTCGGTGGGGACGCCGCTGCGACGCTGGAGGCCGGCGGCA
>DASUNU010000027.1:0-9896 GCA_036276995.1 Solirubrobacterales bacterium | reverse complement strand
CCGCGGCGGGCGCCACGTCGGCGGCGTCCGGGTCGAGCACCGGCACGCCGTCCTTGTTCTCCCACGCCTCGAAGACGTCGAGCAGCGTGTTCTCGAGGTGGTCCAGCACGCCCCCGCCCGTGCGTCGCCGCGGTCGAGGAGTCGCGCGAATTCGCCCGCGAGCGCGTCGCGGCCTAAGGAGCGACGCGCTCGACCGAGCTGATCCGGTCGATCCCCTTGTCGAAGGAGGCGATCCGAATGGTTCCGCTCAACTCAGCAGAGGCAACGAGGTAGGCATCGGCGAAGTCGAGGCGCTCGAGCTCGTAAACCTCAAGCGCCCGCAGGAGCAGCTCGGCATCGGCAACAACCGAAGGCATCGCCAGGGCCGCGCGCATCAATTCGGCCACGCGATTACGCGGGACCTCGTAGAAGGACTCGAGCACGTAGACGCACTCGGCCACCACGAGGTCGGCGAGAACGAGCTCGGGCGCAGAAGCCAGGAGCCGCGTCGCCCGCTTCGCCATCGCCGGTGGGTCCCCGGTCAGGTGGCGGATCACGACATTGGTGTCCAGCAGCATCTTCACGCTCGCTTCTTTACCCGCTCGGACAGAGTCTGGCGGCGGATGTCCTCCCACTTTGCGCCGCGCTTCCCTGCCGGAACCGGAACCGAGCCAGCGAATTCGAGGAAATCCTTAGTGCGAGCGATGACGGCGCGGTTGTCTTCAACTCGGAAGAGCACCTGATCACCAGGCGACAACCCCAGCGTGTCCCGAACCGCCTTGGGAACGGTGATCTGGCCCTTCGACGTCAGCTTTGCGGCGATATCCATTCCTTACCTTTCGTCCAAGGTAAGGATAGCGTCCTTACGGCCTAGCTCAAGCCGCTGAAGACCCAGGCGACGAGGGGGGCTTTCTCGTGGGCCCGTTCGCGAGCGTCGCGGGTGGCGATGTTCTTGGTGCGGCCGTGGCCGGCGATGTAGACGCCGTTCTTCTTCTTGACCACGGCGCCGTAGCCGTTGGAGACCCAGACCGCGACCTTGCACTTGCCGCCGCCGCATTCTTTGAGGGCGAACTCCTTGGCCGCGGCGGCGCTGTCCTGGCCGCGGGCGTAGCCGACCTTGCCGCTGGTCGGTTCGATCGCGATCGCGCCCCAGGAGGCCGAGGCGGCGGCGGGCACGGCGAGCACCAGCGCGAGGGTCGCGAGCGCGGCGATCGAGCGGGCGCGCCTCATGCGGCCGGCAGGGCGAAGAAGGCGATGGCGGAGAAGTGGGCAACCGCGGCGGCGATCACGAAGAGGTGGAAGACCTCGTGGTAGCCGAAGATCGCCGGGTTCGGGTTGGGGCGCTGGGTCGCGTAGACGACGGCGCCGGCGGTGTAGAGCAGCCCGCCGGCGGCGACCAGCATCGTCCCGGCCACGCCCATCTCCGACCAGAGCTCGGGGAAGGCGGCGACGGCGACCCAGCCGAGCGCCAGGTAGATGATCGCGCCGACCCATTTCGGGTGGTCGATCCAGATCATCTCGACGATCGCGCCGGCGATCGCGCCGATCCAGACCACGGCGAGGATCGCGTCGGCCAGCGGCCCGTCGAGAACGAGCAGGGCGAACGGCGTGTAGGTGCCGGCGATGAGGAAGAAGATCATCGAGTGATCCAGGCGCCGCATCCACTGGCGCACCTGCGGCCGGCTCCAGTTGACCCGGTGGTAGAGGGCGCTGGTCCCGAACAGGGCCGAGAGGCTGACCGCGTAGATCGCCACCGCCAGGGTCGCCTCGGGCGTCTTGGCGAGGATGATCAGGGCGGCGCCGAAGCCGAGCGAGAGGAAAAAAGCCCACTCGTGCGAGACCCCGCGCAGCTTCGGCTTGACCGCCGCGATCGCCTCGCTGGCGGCCTCTTTTGCCGCCTCGGCTTTCCCGACGGCGGCGTCGCGCGCGGCTGTGGCTCGCTCGCCGACCGCCTCCCTGGCGGCACTGGCTCGCTCTCCCATTCGCTCCGCGCCCCTGCGCAGATCTTCGGCCATAGTCGAAGGGTACCCGGAACTTCATGCCGATATTGCGGGAATGCCACCATGTGAGGACGGCTTGGCGCAGACCCGACTGCCTTATTTGCGTCTTTTGACTCTTTTTCCGTCTGGCTGTTTAGCGATCCTGCGGAGTTACCCCTGAAAGTCGCTGCGAGAGGAGAAGTTTGATGTCCCAGACCGCTATTTCCAGTCCCAAGAACGGTCTCCAGGGCCTCTCGATCGAACGCCGTTTTTCGACGCCCGGGGTGCATCCCTTCGACCAGATCGAGTGGGAGATCCGCGATGCGGTGATCGGCAACCCAGAGTCGCCGGCCTTCGAGCAGCGCGGGGTCGAGTTCCCCAAGAGCTGGTCCCAGAACGCGACCAACATCGTCGCCCAGAAGTACTTCCGCGGGCAGCTCGGCAGCCCCGAGCGCGAGAGCTCGGTCAAACAGATGATCGGCCGGGTCGCGGGGACGATCGCCAACTGGGGGCGCGAGGGCGGCTACTTCGCCTCGGCCGAGAACGCCGACGCCTTCGAGATGGAGCTGACCGCGATCCTGCTGCACCAGAAGGCGGCCTTCAACTCGCCGGTCTGGTTCAACGTCGGCTTCGAGGAGACGCCGCAGTGCTCGGCCTGCTTCATCCTCAGCGTCGAGGACACGATGGAGTCGATCCTCGACTGGAACACCAAAGAGGGCAAGATCTTCCGCGGCGGCTCCGGCTCCGGGATCAACCTCTCCAACATCCGCGGCTCGATGGAGACGCTGCAGAAGGGCGGCACCGCCAGCGGCCCGGTCAGCTTCATGCGCGGCGCCGACGCCTGGGCGGGGACGATCAAGTCCGGCGGCAAGACCCGGCGGGCGGCGAAGATGGTCGTGCTCGACGTCGACCACCCGGACATCGAGCACTTCATCTGGTGCAAGGCCGACGAGGAGAAGAAGGCGGCCGCCCTGCGCGACGCCGGCTTCGACATGTCGATCGACGGCGAGGGCTTCACCTCGATCCAGTACCAGAACGCGAACAACTCGGTCCGGGTCACCGACGACTTCATGGAGGCGGTCGAGGCGGGCGATGACTGGCACCTGACCGCCCGCACCACCGGCGAGTCGGTCAAAACGCTGGACGCGCGCGAGCTGATGAACCAGATCGCCGACGCCGCCTGGCGCTGCGCCGACCCGGGCATCCAGTACGACACGATCATCAACCGCTGGCACACCTGCCCGGAGTCGGGCCGGATCAACGCCTCCAACCCCTGCAGCGAGTACATGCACGTCGACGACTCGGCCTGCAACCTCGCCTCCTTGAATCTCATGAAATTCCGCCGCGAGGACGGCAGCTTCGAAGTCGAGCCGTTCGAGCACGCGGTCGACATCGTCTTCCTCGCCCAGGAGATCGTCGTCGGCTTCTCCTCCTACCCGACCGAGGAGATCACCGCCAACGCCAACCGCTTCCGCCAGCTCGGGCTCGGCTACGCCAACCTCGGCGCCCTGCTGATGTCGGACGGCCTCCCCTACGACTCCGATACGGGACGTAACGTCGCCGCCGCGATCACGGCGCTGATGACCGGCCGCGCCTACCGCCAGTCGGCGCTGATCGCCGCCGGGGCGACCGGGCCGTACGAGGCGTACGAGCTGAACCGCGAGCCCCACAACGGCGTCATGCGGATGCACCGCGACGCTGCCTACGAGGTCGACCCGGGCGGGATCAAGGGCGACCTGCTCGAGGCCGCGCAGCGGGCCTGGGACGAGGCGGTCGAGCTCGGCGAGGAGCACGGCTACCGCAACGCGCAGGCGACGGTGCTGGCCCCGACCGGGACGATCAGCTTCCTGATGGACTGCGACACGACCGGGATCGAGCCCGACTTCTCGCTGGTCAAGTTCAAGGAGCTGGTCGGCGGCGGCCAGATGACGATCGTCAACCAGTCGGTGCCGCTGGCCCTGGAGGCGATGGGCTACAGCGAGGCCGAGATCGACCAGATCAACGCCCACATCAAGGAGAAGAACACGATCGTCGGCGCCCCCGGCCTGAAGCAGGAGCACCTGCCGGTCTTCGACGTCGCGGTCGGCGAGCGGGCGATCTCCCACACCGGCCACATCGACATGATGGCGGCGACGCAGCCGTTCATCTCCGGGGCGATCTCGAAGACGGTCAACCTGCCGCAGAGCGCCACGGTCGCGGACATCGCCGACGCCTACACGCGCGGCTGGAAGGGCGGCCTGAAGGCGCTGGCGATCTACCGCGACGGCTCGAAGACGGCGCAGGCGCTGCGCACCGACGCCCAGGAGGAGAAGCAGGCCGAGGCGGAGGTCGCGATGGCCGAGCCGGTCCGCAAGCGGATGCCCCAGGAGCGGGAATCGATCACCCACAAGTTCAACATCGCCGGCCACGAGGGCTACATCACCGCCGGCAAATACGACGACGGCTCGGTCGGCGAGATCTTCCTCACCGACATCGGCAAGGAGGGCTCGACGATGCGCGGGCTGCTCAACGCCTTCGCCACCTCGATCTCGCTCGGCCTCCAGTACGGGGTGCCGCTGGAAGACTTCGTGCGCAAGTTCAGCTACATGCGCTTCGACCCGGAGGGGATGACCCAGAACCCGGAGATCCCCTTCGCCAAATCGATGCCGGACTACATCATGCGCTGGCTCGCGAGCCGCTTCATCGACGACACCGAAGTGCTCGAGGAACTGGGGATCATGACCCAGGAGGTTCGCAACAAGAAGGAAGCGGAGACCTCGCAGCTCGGCCTCGGGATCCCCACCGACACCGCCGGCCCGGCGAACGGCGGGGGTGGAAATGGCAACGGCGGGGCGGTCCCGGCCGCGTCGGCGATGACCGAAACCCCCCCGGTCCGCCCGGCGAAGATGCAGGGCCTCGAGCTCGGCCCGGCCTGCGAGCAGTGCGGCGGGATGATGCAGCGCACGGGCAGTTGCTACACCTGCAGCTCCTGCGGCAACAACACCGGCTGCGGTTGATCTAAGTGCAGTTCCTGGCGACCATCGCGGCGGGACTGGCGATGGTCGCCGCTGCGCCCGGCGGCAGCGGCGTCGCACCCTGCGAGACGGCGATGATCGGGCATGGGTCGGCCGACTGGCGCGAGGAAGGCGTCGCCGCCGGCCCGGTCGGGGTGATGCCCCAGCCGCTGCGGCGGATGTCGCAGACGAAACACGGGCTGGTGACGAAGATGCCGCTGCTGGTCGAGGGGCGGGAACCGGAGACGGCGACGGTGAGCGTGCCGGCGGCGCTGCGCGGCCGGGTCTTCCTCTACTACGGCGCCCCCTCCACCTTCACCCAGGACCGCGGCTTCGCCGAGGTCGAATTCCAGCCCTGCGGAAACAAGCCGCGCACGGTCTGGCCCGGCGGCATCCGGGTCAGGGGTACGGCGCCTGTCCGCCTCAATGTCTTCACCGAGGGCCGGGCCGAGCCCTACGTGCTGCGGCTCGGCAGGCCGAAGGTCTTCGCGCCGGCTAGCTGAGCACGACCTCGGCGTCGTGCCGAGGGGTCTCGGTGATCGCGCGGCGGAAAGGCCGCTCGTCGCCGCGGCGGGCCGGGGCGATCGCGCGGCGCTTGACCAGCTCGCGCAGGACGACCTGCATCTCGAACTGGGCGAAGGCGGCGCCGAGGCAGCGGCGGATGCCGCCGCCGAAGGGGATCCAGGTGTAGGTGCCGGGCGGGTTGTCGAGGAAGCGCTCGGGCAGGAAGCGGTCCGGCTCCGGGTAGATCTCCGGGTCGCGGTGGATCAGGTGGATGCAGGGGGCGACCGTGGCCCCGGCCGGCAGCTCGTAACCACCGAGCTCGACCGGCTCGGTCAGCCTGCGCAGGACCAGCACGATCACCGGCCGCAGCCGCAGCGTCTCCTGGATCGTCGCGGTCAGGTAGGGCTCGTCTCCCCCGGCCTCGGCCTCGGCGCGCAGGCGCTCGAGCTTGTCGGGGTGGCGGGTCAGCCGCTCCATCGCCCAGGCGAGGGCGGTGGCGGTGGTCTCGTGGCCGGCGACCAGCAGGGTCAGCAGCTCGTCGCGGATCTCGGCGTCGCTCATCGGGCTGCCGTCCTCGTGGCGGGCGGCGGCCAGCATCGAGAGCACGTCGTCGCGCTCGGCCAGATCCTCGGCGACGCGCCGCTCGGCGATCTCGCGGTGGATCAGCTCGTCGACCGCATCGACCCGGCGGCGGAAGGCGGGGAAGCGACGGATGCGATCGGGCCCGATCATCAGCACCGGGGCGAGGATCGCCGGGTTGGTGGTGAGGTCGAGGAAGTCGCGCAGCGCCTTCCGCAGCGGGTCCATGCGGGCGCGGTCGTGGACGCCGAAGACAGTCTCGATGATGATCTCGAGCGTGATCGCCTGCATCCGCGGGCGCAGCTTGTAGGGGGAGCCGGTGGGCCAGCTCTCGATCTCACGAGCGGCGATCTCGGTCATCTTCTCGCCGTAGCCCTGCATGCGCTCGCCATGGAAGGGCGGCAGCAGCAGCCGGCGCTGGCTGATGTGCGGCTTCTCGTCGAGGACCAGGACCGAGTTGTCGCCGAGGATCGGACGCAGGATCTGGTTGCCCTCGCCGGCGTGGAAGACCCGGGGGTCGCCGGTGAAGACCTGCTTGACCAGCTCCGGGTCGGAGACCATCACCCAGGTCCCTTCGTAGGCGATCTGGAGGGTGAACATCGGCCCGAAGCGGGCGCGGGACTGCGCCAGCATCCACTGCGCCTGGCGCGACCAGATCGCCGTCTGCAGCGATCGTGGCATCCGCGGGCCCGGGGGAAGACCTTTGATGACCGGCGCGGCGGCCGCCGGGGCCGCCTCTTTCAGCATCGCCTCCATGCGCTCCCGCCACGATAGCCTGGCGACGTCCATGTCGTCCCTGCCCCGCCTCTCATCCGCCGCCGAGCACCGGCTCCTGCGCACCGTCTGCGGGCTGCCGCCGGGGCTGCAGCGGCTGCTGTTCGGCAAGCCGGCGAGCCTCGACGGGCAAACGGTGGAGCCCGACATCTGGGCCTTTCTCAAGCTCGTCGCCCTGGCCGGCGAGAACTCCTTCACCGGCGGCCTCGGACCGCTGGAGGCGCGCGAGCAGAACCGAATCGGGGCGCAGGCGGTCAATGGACCGCCGCTGCCGGCGGCGCGAGTCGAATCCCGCCAGATCCCCGGGCAGGACGGGGGGTCGATCCCGGCCCGCTTCTACCTGCCGCACGGGCTGCCACCGCGCGAGCCGGCGCCGCTGCTGATCTTCTTCCACGGCGGCGGCTGGGTGATCGGCGACCTCGAGACCCACGACAACGTCTGTCGCTTCCTCGCCGCCCAGGCCGGCGTGGCGGTGCTCGCGGTCGACTACCGGCTCTCGCCCGAGCACCCCTTCCCCGCCCCGGTCGAAGACGCCTGGTCGGCCTTCGCCTGGGCCGCCGCCAACGCGGGCGAGCTCGGCATCGACCCGGACCGGATCGCGGTCGGCGGCGACAGCGCCGGCGGCAACCTCGCCGCCGTGGTCAGCCTCCTGGCCCGCGCCGGCGGCGGCGCCGAACCGGCCTTCCAGCTGCTGATCTACCCGCCCACCGACTCCGCCGGGGACCTGCCCTCGCGGCTGCTCTTCGCCGAGGGGTTCATGCTCACTAAAGGCGACATGGACAGCTTCGAGGGCCACTACCTGCCGCCAGGGACCGATGCCACCGACCCGCGGGTCTCGGTCCTGCTGGCGCCCGACCTCGAGGGCCTGCCGCCCGCCTACGTCACCACCGCCGGCTTCGACCCGCTGCGCGACGAGGGCGAGGCCTACGCGCTGCGGATGCGCGAGGCCGGGGTCAAGGTCGCGCTGCGCCGCCATCCCGGCCTGATCCATGGCTTCGCCAACATGACCGCGATCAGCCGCAGCTCGCGGGCAGCGATGCTCGAGGTCGCGGGCGCCTTGCGAATGGGGCTGGCCCCGGCCTGATGCAGCCCGAGGGGAAGGCACTGACCGCGCTCGCCGTCAGTGCCACCCTGCACTGCCTGACCGGCTGCGCGATCGGCGAGGTGCTGGGGATGGTGATCGGCACCGCGCTCGGGTTCTCCGACCTCGGCACGATCGCCCTCGCGGTCGGCCTCGCCTTCTTCTTCGGCTACGCCCTGACCAGCCTGCCGCTGCTGCGCTCCGGCCTGGCCCTCTCGGCGGTGATCCCGCTGGCGCTTGCCTCCGACACGCTCAGCATCGCGGTAATGGAGGTGGTCGACAACCTGATCATGCTCGCCGTGCCGGGGGCAATGGACGCCGGCCTCGACTCCGCCGTCTTCTGGGCCAGCCTCGCCTTCGCCCTGCTCGTCGCTGGCGCCGTCGCGACCCCGGTCAACCGCTGGCTGATCGCCCGCGGCAAGGGGCACGCGGTGGTCCACGCGCGGATGCACGGCTCGCCCGAGGGCTGAGCGTTTACTCGTATTGCAGGGAATCGAGCACGTCGAGCCGGGAGGCGCGCCGGGCGGGGGCGATCGCGGCGACGACGCCGGCGAGCGCGGCGAAGACCAGCAGCAGGATCAGCGAGCCGACCGGGTAGGAGAGCGTGAAGCCTTCGTCCTTCAGCGGCTGGGCGATCAGGGCGGCGAAAACCAGGCCCAGAACCATGCCGAGGATCGCCCCGATCAGGGCCGTAATCACCGCCTCGTAGCGGATCATCGTCCGCACCTGACGGCGCGACATCCCGATCGCCCGCAGCATGCCCAGCTCGCGGGTGCGTTCGTGGATCGAGAGCGCCAGCGTGTTGGCGACCCCGAACAAGGAGATCAGGACCGCGAGCGCGAGCAGCGCGTAGAAGAGGCTGACCAGCGAGTTGACCTGGTCTTCGCGCTGCTCCTTCAGTTCGCCCTGGTTCAGCACCTCGGCGGTCGGGAAGGCGACTTCGGTCCCTTTGGTCAGCAGCGCCTGGACTTGGGCTTCGTCGGCGTCGGGGGCGGTCTTGACGAAGTCGATCGAGTCCTGGGTCTGGGCGAAGTCGCGCGCCATCACCCGCTGGGTGACGAGGACGCTGCCGAGCACGCCGAGCTTGGAGTCGAACTCGCCGGTCACCCGGAAGCGCGGGCGCGCCCCGGTCTGGGTCAGGAGGCGGAAGCTGTCGCCGGGTTCGAGCTCGTGATCGGAGGCGAAGGAGTCGGAGACAACCGCCTCATCGTCAGCAAGCGTGCGCAGCGCCTCCGGGCCTCCCTGGGTCCATTCGATGTTGAGGGTCTCGCCGATGTCGCGAGTCGGGGCCGAGACGCGGGCTTTGCCGCCGGAGCCAACCAGCTCGCCTTCGGCGGAGCGAACGGTCGCGACCAACTCGACCCCGGGGACCTTGCGCGCCGCCACGGCGGCGCCGTTGGGGATCGGCGCGAAGCCGTTGGTGTTCTGGATGATCAGCCCGCCGGCGAAGTTTTCGTCGACCACCGAAGCCACCGAGCTCTTCAGTCCGGCGGCGAAGACGGTGACGAAGGCGACCAGGGCGAGCCCGATCATCAGCGCCGCCGCGGTAACCGCGGTGCGGCCAGGGTTGCGCTGGGCGTTCTCGCGGGCGAGGCGGCCGAGCAGGCGCCGCAGCCTCTCCAGCGGCCAGCCCGCGACCGCCGCCAGCGGCCCCACCAGGTGTGGGCTGAAGAAAGAGACGGCGAGCACGATCACCACCGCACCGCCGCCCATCAGGCCGGCCCGGGCGCCAGCGTCACCGCTGCCGAACAGGCCGCTCAGCAGCATCCCCAGCCCGGCCAGCCCGAGCAGGACCGAGAGCGCCGCGTAGACCACCCGGCGGCGCCTGGTCGGAGCCGGCGAGAAGGCGTGCAGGGCGGCGATCGGGGGCACCCGGGTCGAGCGCAGGGCCGGGATCAGCGAGGAGACCAGGGTGACGACCACCCCGACCAGGAGGGCGACGACGACGGTGCGCGACTGCAGGACCAGGTCAGTGGTCGGCAGGTCGATGCCGAAGGTCTGGAACAG
>DASUNU010000026.1:0-5446 GCA_036276995.1 Solirubrobacterales bacterium | reverse complement strand
CGATCTCGAGGTGCTCGACCGCGTAGGCGAAGCCGGCCAGCTTCGGCGGCGTGTCGGGCTGGGCGGCCATGAAGGCGCCCCAGTTGAGGCCGCCGAGGCGCAGCGCCGCGTCCTTGATCCGCGAGGGGGAGGAGCCGCGCGCCTCGAGGCGCTGCTCCAGCCGCTCGCTCTGCGCGGCCGTCTCGGCCAGGTGCTGCTCGAAGACTTGAGAGAGCTCGGGGGCGCCGGCCAGCTTGGCGCCTTTCTGCAGCAGCTCGCGCGACTGCGCCTCGATCGCGTGGGCGTCGGCGAGGTAGGCGTCGAGCTGCTCGGCGGCGGGGTCGCCGTCGAGCGAGGCCGCGACCGCGAGGTCGAAGCCGTCGGCCAGGCGCGCCGCCATCGCCCGCTCCTCGGCGGCGATCTCGATCGCCATGGTCGCCGTCTCGGCGTCGCCGGCGCGATCGGCGACCCGGGCCAGCAGCTCGTAGGCAGCGACCTCCATGTGCTCGTAGGAGAAGGCGTGGGCGGTCAGCTTGCCGGGCGTGTCCGGCTGGCTGCGGGCGAAGACCACCATGCCGACGCCGCCGATGCGGCCGGCGACGTCCTTCGCGGTCGAGGGCGAGGCATCGTGGGCCGAGAGCCGCTCGCGCACGCGCCGCTCCTGGCTCTCGGTCTCCTGCAGGTGCTGCTCGAACGCCGCCGCGAGCTCGCCATCGACCAGCCGCGGAGCGCGGCGCATCTGCGCCAGCGCCTGCTCCTCGATCGCGTGGACGTCGGCCAGGTAGGTGACGAGCTGGTCGCCGGCGGCGGTCGCCATCAGGACGCCAGGCGTGAGCGCAGCAGCTCCTTGCCCTGCTCGGCGCCCTTGCGGCTCGCCTCCTGGGCTCGCCGGAAGAAGTCCGCGAGATCGGAATCGCCGTCCCGCTCGGCATCCTCGACGTAGGTCTCCAGCCGCAGCACGTTGCTGAGGCACTGCTCGACGAACCAGATGACGTTGTAGTCCTTGTCCTTGGTGCCGGTGACCTGCCCGGTCTCCTCTTGCACGGTCATGTGTCCTCCTCGGGGGGTTTGCCTGTCTCCTGCGACTACCCCCGTTTCCAGGGCTGAACCCGTTTGGGCGATCGGGCGTGGGGGAAGTTGGCAGCCGTGCGCTACTTCCACCTCTGTGCTCACGAGCAGTTCCCACCGGCCGAGCTCTTGCGCCAGGCGGTAGCGGCCGAGCGCGCCGGTTTCGACGGGATCGGCTGCAGCGATCACCTCCAGCCTTGGTGGGACGGTGGTGAGTCCGGCCACGCCTGGGTCTGGCTCGGGGCGGCGGCGCAGGCGACCGAGCGGGTCGCGCTCGGGACCGCGGTGACCCCACCCGGGCCGCGCTACCACCCGCTGCTGATTGCCCAGGCCTGGGCGACGCTGGAGCAGATGTACCCCGGCCGGCCCTACCTCGGGATCGGCTCCGGCGAGTCGCTGAACGAGTCGCCGCTGGGGGCCGAGTGGCCGAGCCCGAAAGCCCAGGTCGAGCGGATGGAGGAGGCGCTGGAGCTGATCCACGCGCTCTTCGCGGGGGAGCGGGTGAGCGAGCGGGGCGAGCACTTCGCGACCAAGGGCGCCTACCTGCACACCCACCCCGGCCGCCGCCCGCCGATCTACGTCTCCGCCTTCGGCCCGAAGGCGGCCGCGGTCGCCGGCCGCCAGGGCGACGGGCTCTGGACCCTGGCCGACCCGGAGAAAGCGCCGGGGCTGATCGACGCCTACCGCGGCGCCGCCGAGGACGCCGGCCGCGAGCCGGGCGAGATCGTCCTCCAGGCGGCCTTCTCCTGGGCCGAGGACGAGGACGCCGCGCTCGAGGGGGCGCGGGTCTGGAAGGGCGCCCAGCCGGGCGAGTTCTTCGCCGACGACTGGCACGACCCGGCGGCGATGCACGAGCGCGGCGAGCAGCAGGTCTCCGACCAGGAGCTGCGCGAGAGCCTGATCATCTCCGCCGACCCCGCCGTCCACGCCGAGCGCATCCGCGAGGTGGAGAAGCTGGGGGCGACGACGGTGGCGCTGATGAACAACTCCGGCGCCGCTCCCGAGCGGGCGATCGAGGTCTACGCCGAGGCGGTCCTGCCCGAGCTCGGAGGCGGGCGATGAAGGCGCTGATCCTCAACTGCACCCTGAAGGCGAGCCCGCAGCGCTCCAATACCGGCGTCCTGGCCGGGGTGGTGGGAGCGAAGCTGGGCGAGCTCGGGGTCGAGGTCGACGAGGTGCGGGTGGTCGACCACGAGGTCAAGCCCGGGGTCAGCTCCGACGAGGGCGAGGGCGACGCCTGGCCCGGGATCCGCCGCCGCGTGCTCGATGCCGAGATCCTCGTCTTCGCCAGCCCGACCTGGCTCGGCCGCCCCTCCAGCCTCGCCCAGCGGGCGCTGGAGCGGATGGACGCGATGCTCTCCGAGCAGGACGAGGAGGGCCGCCCGGTCGCCTACAACCGGGTCGCCGGGGTCGTCGTCACCGGCAACGAGGACGGTGCCCATCACGTGATCTCGGAGATCTCCGGGGCGCTCGGCGACATCGGCTTCACCATCCCCGGCCAGGCCTGGACCTACTGGAACCGCGGTCCCGGTCCCGGCGACGACTACCTCGACAGCGAGGCCGGGCACGAGTGGTCGCATGCGACCGGGAAGGCGGCGGCGGTCAACCTGCACGCCGCGGCGGCGGCGCTGGCCGCGAACCCGATCCCGGCGCCCCCGAGTTGAGCGGAGCCCGCGGCCGCCTGCGCCGCGCCGACTGCGCGTCCCAGGGGATCAAACGGCAGCGGCGCGGCCGCGGTTTCTCCTTCGCCGACGCGAGCGGGACCCGGATCGAGGACGAGGAGACGCTGGAGCGGGTGCGGGCGCTGGCGATCCCGCCCGCCTGGGAGGAGGTCTGGATCTGCCCCGACCCGCTCGGGCACATCCAGGCCACCGGCTACGACGAAGCCGGCCGCAAGCAGTACCTCTACCACGAGCGCTGGCAGCGCCGGGCGGCGGCGCGCAAGTTCGAGTCGATGCGCGAGTTCGCGGCGTCGCTGCCACGCCTGCGGCGGGCGGTGAAGCGCGACCTCGGGTCGGAGGGCGTGCCACAGGAGCGCGCCCTGGCCTGCGCCGTGCGCCTGCTCGACCTCGGTTTCTTCCGTATCGGCGGCGAGGAATACGCGGAGACGAACGAGAGCTTCGGGGTAGCGACGGTGCGGCGCGAGCACGTCTCCTTCGAGGGCGACGAGGTCGTCTTCGACTTCCCGGCCAAGAGCGGCCAGCGCCGCGTGCAGTCGATCCGCGACCAGGCCGTGCGCCAGGCGCTGGAGGCGATGCGCCGCCGGCGCAGCGGCCCCGAGGACCTGCTCGTCTTCAAAGAGAACGGTGCCTGGCGAGATGTCCGCTCCACCGACGTCAACGATTACATCCACGAGTACGCGGGCGAGCAGTTCTCGGCCAAGGACTTCCGCACCTGGCACGGCACCGTGCTGGCGGCGGTCGAGCTGGCGGGCCAGTCGCCGAGCTCCCAGCGCGGTGCCAAGGCGGCGATCAACGCCGCCGTGAAGACGGTCGCCGAGCTGCTCGGCAACACCCCCGCGGTCTGCCGCAGCTCCTACATCGACCCCTGCGTCTTCGACCGCTTCCGCGACGGGGTCACGATCGAGGGTGTCCGCAACGGCGACGGCCGGGTTGGCGAGCGCACTCGGGCGCGGATCGAGCGCGAAGTCCTGGAGCTGTTCAGCTAGCCACGCAGCCGGCGATGGTGGCGATCGCCTCGCGCAGCTCGCGCTCGCCGGGCAGGCCGTAGCCGAGCACCAGCGCCGGCGGCTGGCGGTGGCGGCGGGTGAAGGCGCCGAGCCCCTGGGCGTGGACGCCCCTCTCCTTGGCCGCGGCGACGACCGCGTCCTCCGCACAGCCGGGCGGCAGCTCGAGCACGACGTGGAGGCCGGCGGCGATGCCGCGCACGCGGGCGCCAGGCAGCTCCGCCGCGATCGCCTCGAGCAGGACGCCGCGCTTCGCCCGGTAGCGCTGGCGGGCGGCGCGCACGTGGCGGTCGAAGCCGCCGCTGGCGATCAGCTCGGCCAGTGCCCGTTCGTCGATCCGCGGGCCGCCGCCGTCGGCCATCGTGCGGGCGGTGACCGCGATCGCGACCTGGTCGGGTGGCAGCAGCAGCCAGCCCAGCCGCAGCGCCGGCGCCAACGTCTTCGAGACGGTGCCGGCCAGCACGACCACGTCGGGGGCAAGTCCCTGCAGGGTCCCGGCCGGGCCGCGGTCGTAGCGCAGCTCCGCGTCGTAGTCGTCCTCCAGGACCAGGGCACCGCGCTCGCGCGCCCAGGCGACCAGTTGTCGGCGCCGTTGCGGGGCGAGCACGGCCCCCAGGGGCAGCGAGTGGGCGGGAGTGACGACGACGGCGTCGGGGGCGACGGCGGCGAGCGCGGCGACGTCGATTCCCTCGTCGTCGATCGGCACCGGGACCAGCTCGAGCCGCTCCGTTTCGATCGTCCAGCCGGCGACCGGGTAGCCAGGGTCCTCGACCGCGATGCGGCTGCCGCCGCGCGCCCGCACCAGTTGGCAGAACAGCCGCAGTCCCTGCTGGTAGCCGGCCGTGACCACGACCCGGTCCGGCGCCGCCGCCGCGGCGCGGACGCGGCCGAGGTGCTCGGCCAGTACCACCCGCAGCTCGCCGGCGCCGGCGAACTCGCCGTAGCCGAGGCGGGCATCGGGCAGCTCGGCCAGGGCTCGGCGAAGCGCCCGGCCCCAGGCCCGGCGCGGGAACAGCAAGAGGTCGGGGGCGCCGGGGAAGAGGTCGATGCCGCTGACCGGGGCGGGGATCGGCGCTGGCGCCGGCAGCTCGCCGCTCCCGTTGTCGGCGCCGTCGTGCGCGCGCGGCGCAACCCGGGTCCCGGAGCCACGCCGGGCCAGCACGTAGCCCTCCGCGGCAAGCTGCTCGTAGACCTCGACCACCAGCCGCCGCGAGACGCCGAGCTCGGCGGCGAGCCCGCGCGAGGAGGGGAGGCGGGTCTCGGGCTGTAGTCGCCCGGCCCGGATCGAGTCGCGCAGGCCTGCCTCGAGCTGCGCCCGCCGCGGCCGGGCCGGGTCCCAGCGCGGTAACAGCAGCTCGCGCGACCCCGACGCGGAAGTGGACCCCGATTTTGGCACCGGATTGGACCTTACCGTGGTGCCACCCGGTGTTTAGCCTCCCTCGCCCGAACTTTGCCAAGGAGGCCCATGATGTCCAGGATCGAGCCACGCCAGGGAGTCTTCGCCCGCCTCGTCGCCCGCGGCGCCCGCGCCAGCTACGGGCGCGAGCTCGATTCCTCCGCCGTCTACGCTCAGCACCCGCGGCTGATGGTGGACTTCATGCGCTTCAACCGCGCCGCCGAGCGCTGCAAGCACGTGCCGAAGCCGCTTCGCGAGCTGGCGGTCCTGAAGGCGGCGACGATGGTCGGCTGTGAGTTCTGCATCGACATCGGCTC
>DASUNU010000025.1:0-11312 GCA_036276995.1 Solirubrobacterales bacterium | reverse complement strand
ATGCGCGAGCTGGAAGGGCTGAGCCACGAGGAGATCGCCGCCGCGCTCGGGCTCAGCGGCGGCGCCGCGCGGCAGACGATCTACCGGGCGCGGGCGGCGCTGCGCGACGGTCTCGGGCTGCTGGTGCCGCTGCCGCTGCTGCGCCTGCTCTTCGACCACGGGGCGGAGGCGGCCGGTGCCGGAGGCGCCGCGGCAGCGGCCGGGGCGGGCGCGGTGGCCGGGGGCGGCGGCGCGATCCTCGGCGGCTTCGGCACCGCCGGGGCGCTCAAGCTCGGGGTGGCGACGGCGGTCCTGGCCGGTTCGGTCGGGGCCGGGGTGGCGATTCAGCAGGAGCGCGGTGGCGAGCGCGGACCGGCGGCCGCCGAGGCCGCGGTGGTGGCGCCGGCCACGGGCGGAAGCGCATCGAGCTCCGCCGGCTCCTCGGGGAGCGGCTCCGGGCCGAGCAGCGTGTTCGTCCCAGGCGAGGACCGCGGTCGCGGTGAGGGCGAGCGAGGCGAGGACCGAGACGATCGCGGGCGCGGCGAGGACCGCGGCGAGAGTGAGGACGGTCGGGGTCGGGGCGAGGACAGCGGGCGCGGCGGAGAGGACGACGGAGGTGGCGACGGACGTGGGCGCGGCCGCGGCGGCGAGGCGGGCGAGGACTTCGAGAGCGGCGAGGATCGCGGTCGCGGCGACTCCTCGGGCCAGGGGCGCGGCCGCGGACGTGGGCGCGGCGGCGACGACCCGGACGAGGGCGGCCACTCCAGCGAAGACCGTTCGGGGACGAGCGGCTCCGGCCGGCATGGATCCGGCAGCGACTCCAGTGGCGGCGGCTCCGGCTCGGGGTCCGGTGAGCGCAGCGGCAGCGGGCACAGCGGCGGCTCAGACGACGACGGAGGTAGCGAGGACCGCAGCGGCAGCGGCTCGGGCGGCCACGACTCCGGGGAGAGCGACAGCACGGCGCCGGCCGTCTCGGCACCGCCCCCACCCGAACCGGCGCCGGAAGAGGTTGACGATTCCGACAGCAGCGGGTCGGGCAGCGGCTCCGGCGACAGCGACGACGACTGATTCGTGATCTTTGCCAGCGGCCCGGGTTAGGGCCGTGAACCTGTCCAGATTCCGATCAGGAGGAAGCCATGAACACCCTGAACACGCGGCGAACCCGACTCGGCAGCCTGCTCGCGGTGGCGCTCGGCGCCGCGGCGATCTTCGTTCTGCCGGGACTGGCCAGCGCCAAGCACGGCAACAGCAGCGACGACGGCACCAGCAGCGCCACGATCAAATCGTTCGACCAGGCGACGCAGACGCTGGTCGTCGCCCTGCCCAACGGCGAGACCGTGACCGGCACCGTCAACCGGCGCACCAAGATCCGCTGCGAGGACCAGAGCGGTCACCGCGGCCGCGGTCGCGGTGGCGACGACCTCCGCGCCCGCCACGGCTCCGATGACGACTCGGACGACGACAACTCCGGGTCCGGCAACTCGGGCAGCAGCCACGACGACAACGGTCGCGGTGCCAACTGCACCACCGCCGACCTCGTCGCCGGTGCCGCGGTCGAGGAGATCGAGCTCGACTTCGGAGTCACCAGCGTCCACTTCGACGAGGTCGAGCTCGACGACTGACGAGCCTCGCCCGTCCGCGGGTGTCGGCCCCTACTTGGCGGTGAGCCAGTCGGGGCCGACGCCGGCGTCGACCTCGAGCGCCGGTTCGAGCGGGTAGGCGGCGCACATCTCGCGCCGCACCAGCTCGGTCGCCGCCTCCATCTCGTCCGGCGGGCCCTCGAAGAGCAGCTCGTCGTGGATCTGCAGGACCAGGCGAGTCTCCCCCCCGGTCTCGCGCAGCGCCGCCTGGCAGCGCACCATCGCGACCTTGATGATGTCGGCGGCGGTGCCCTGGATCACCGTGTTGACCGCGAGCCGCTCGCCCAGCCGGCGCGTGTTCGGGTTGCCGGAGCGGAGCTCGGGGATCTGGCGGCGGCGCCCCATCAGGGTCGTCACGTAGCCCTCCTCCTGGGCCCGCTCGACCAGCCGCGTCGCCGCCTCCATCTCCCCCGGCGGGCCCTCGAAGAGCAGCTCGTCGTGGATCTGGAGCACGAGCCGGGTCTCCCCCCCGGCCTCGCGCAGCGCCTTCTGGCAGCGCACCATTGCGACCTTGATGATGTCGGCGGCGGTCCCCTGGATCACCGTGTTGACGGCGAGCCGCTCGCCGAGCCGGCGCGTGTTCGGGTTGCCGGAGCGCAGCTCGGGGATCTGGCGGCGGCGGCCCATCAGCGTGGTCACGTAGCCCTCCTCCTGGGCGCGCTCGACCACCTGCTCGCGGAAGGCGCGCACGGCGGGAAAGCGCTCGAGGTAGCGCGCGACGAACTCCTCACCCTCCTTGCGCGGGATGTTGAGGCGGTCGGCGAGCCCGAACCCGGTCAGCCCGTAGACGATCCCGAAGTTGACCATCTTCGCCTTCGAGCGCTGGCCGACGTCGACTTCGTCGCGGCCGATCTCGAAGACCTCGGCGGCGGTCGCGGCGTGGACGTCTTCGCCGGCGCGGAAGACGTCTTTCAGCACCGTCTCGTCGGCGACGTGGGCGAGCACCCGCAGCTCGACCTGGCTGTAGTCGGCGGAAAGCAGCTGGGCGCCCTGCTCGGCAACGAAGCAGGCCCGGACCGGGCGGCCGATCTCGGTCCGGATTGGGATGTTCTGCAGGTTCGGGTTGGTGCTGGAGAGGCGGCCGGTGGTGGTCGCCGCCTGGTTGAAGGTGGTGTGGACGCGGCCGGTGCTGGGGTCGATCAGGTCCGGCAGCGAGTCGAGGTAGGTGTTCTTCAGCTTGGTCAGCTCGCGCCAGGACTCGATCTTCTCGACGATCGGGTGCTCGTCGCGGATCTGGGCGAGCACGCGGGCGTCGGTGGAGAAGCCGGTTTTGCCGCGGCGCTTGCGGGTCAGCTTCAGCTCTTCGAAGAGGATGCGGCCGACCTGCTGCGGCGAGCCGATCGTGAACTCCTCCCCGGCCAGCTCGTAGATCTCCTTCTGCAGGGTCTCGATCCGCTCGCCGAAGCCGGCCCCGACCTCGGCCAGGCGCTCGGCGTCGAGCTTCAGCCCCTCGCGTTCCATCGCCGCCAGCACCTCGACCAGCGGCAGCTCGACCTCGCGCAGCAGGCTCTCCAGCCCCAGCTCGGCAATCCGCGGGCGCTGGACGTCGGCGAGGGCGGCGACCAGGCGCGCTTCCTCCGGCGGGTCGAGGCCGGCCTCGACCTCCTCGCCCAGGGCCATCTGGCCGTCCTCCTCCTCGGGCTTGGCGGCCGCGCCCTCGGCCAGGCCGATCCCGGCGTCGGCGGCAAGCTCGACCAGGTCGTAGGTGCGGCGCTGTGGCTCCAGCAGGTAGGCGGCCAGCATCGTGTCGTGCTCGAGATTGAGCGCGACGCCCTCGCGGGCGGCGGCGGCGAGCAGGCCGTGGCGGCCGCCACCGAGCGACTTCAGGTCGTGGCCGGCGATCGGCTTCCCCCCCAGCCCGACCGCGAGCTCGTCGTGGCTCGCGGAGCCGACCACGGTGCGCTCGGCCTCAGCCGCGGCCCAGGCGTGATCGCTCAGCGCCAGCGCCAGCGGCCCGGCGCCGAGGTCCCCGACCCCGCCCTCGATCGCCTCGACCGCCAGCTCGGTCGCGACCTTGCGGCCCGGCACCGCGTCGCCCTCGGGCAGCGCTTCTTCCAGCCGCTCCAGCACCGCCCGCAGCTCAAACTCGCGCATGAACTCGCGCAGGGCGCCGCGGTCGGGCTCGGAGTCCATCGCCTCCTGCAGGTCCACCCCGGTCTCGATCTCGTACTGCAGCGTCGCCAGTTGCTTTGACATGCGGGCGTCGTCGGCGTGCTCGACCAGGTTCTGCTTGCGTTTGGCGCCGGAGATCTCCTCGACGCTGGACAGCACTCCCTCCAGCGAGCCGAACTGCTGCAGAAGCTGAGTCGCCGTTTTCTCGCCGATCCCCGGGACGCCGGGGATGTTGTCGGAGGTGTCGCCGCGCAGGCCCATCATGTCGGTGATCAGCTCCGGCGGCACCCCGTAGCGCTCCTCGACCGCGGCCCGGTCGTAGATCTTGGTCTCGGTGATCCCGCGCGAGGTGCTCATCACCCGCACCCCCTCGTCGACCAACTGGTAGGCGTCGCGGTCGCCGGTCACGACCATCACCTCGAAGCCCTGCTCGCGCGCCTGCCTGGTCAGCGAGGCGATCACGTCGTCGGCCTCGAACCCTTCGACCTTGACGTTGGTGTAGCCGAAGGCCTCGACCAGGGGCATCAGGTGCGGCCACTGCTCGCGCAGCAGATCGGGGCGCGGTTTGCGCTGGGCCTTGTAGAGGTCGTAGGTGACCTCGCGGCCCGACATCCCCGCGTCCCAGGCGACGATCACCCCCTGTGGATGGTGCTCGTCGATGATTTTCACCAGCATCGAGGCGAGCCCGTAGATCGCGTTGGTCGGCCGCCCGTCGCTGGTCCCGATCGACTCCGGCAGCGCGAAGAAGGCCCGGTAGGCGAGCGAGTTGCCGTCGATCAGGAAGAGCTCGGGTGCCGGGGAGTCGCCGCTCACCCGGCCGATGCTATTGACGCGGCAGGGTGACCTGGCGGACGAGGGCCTGGGGGATGTCGCCGGTCCTGGTGAAGCGGACGATCAGCGTGAACCGGAGGGAGTGGTCGTCGATGCGCTGGCGAACCCAGTCGGGGAGCTGACAACGCAGGACCGACGCGCCGGGACCCGCGGCCTCGACGCGGTCGCCACAGATGGCCGCGGCGCCCTCCCCGCGGCGAACCTTGACAAGGAGGCTGAGCGTACCCTCGGCCGTAAGGTCGATGTGGGTGCGAATCGCGCCGCCGATGAGCTTGGTCCGACGGAAGCTCACGTGGCGCTCTCCGGGTGGGAGCGGGAGCTTGACCATCCCACCCGACCGACCTCCTCCGGTCGTGGGCGCGCCGCCCTGCTGGGGCGTGGAGTCGGGCTCAGAGGGCGGGATCGGCGTCGGCGGCACGACCCGCTGGGTGCAGGGCGGCCCGCGCGTCGCGTCCGCGGGCGGCACGAATCCGCCCGGCGGCGGGTGTCCCTCCAGCCACTCTTCCGCTTCGGCGGGGCGGTCGAGGACGAACTCGCAGGTCGCACTCACCGCGGCAGCGATCTGGCCGCTGCTGAACGGCTTGCGCGGCGCCGCTTCCAGGGCCTGCCAGGGCTTCAGCAGCGCGGCGGTCTCGGCCGCCACCGCGTCGAGTTCGAGCGGCTCGATTGCGCCAAGCGCGTTGGCCACACCAGTGGAGAACAGCCCGGCGCAATCGTCGTCCTCGAGACAGAGGTCGAAGAGGCGGCCGTCCTGGCCGTCGAACGGCATCGGCACGCCGCCGGTGTCGCCGACGTCCCAGGCCTGGTCGGTCCCCCAGGGGAGCATCTGGAAGCGGCCCGAGAGGTCGCTGTAGAGGTAGTAATTGTTGGGCCGGTGGTCGTTGAACCCTTCCTGGCCGGGGATGCCGACGCCGGCGTAGCCGTCCCAGTGGCCGATGTACTTCTCGACCCCCCACATCCGGGTCATCTGCCCGAGGTCGACCAGGGCGGCGAGGCTCGGCGGGATCGCGCCGGTCGGCGCGGCGGCGTCGACGGCGTCGATCAGCGCGGTCAGGTCGGCGGTGTCCGCCGGGGTTTCATCCGGGCCCTCGTCGACCTCGAAGCGCGGCTCCGCCCCGGGGTAGAAGTCGGCGCCGTACTCGTTCGCCTCGTAGAGGTGCTGGGCCTCGTCGTCGAATTCGGTCCCGAAGATCTTCGGCAGCGAGACCGTGTCGAGCGACTCCAGGTTGAGGTGAAGCCCGTAGTTCTCGCCGTTCAGCCAGACATAGGAGTAGCCGCTGCGCGAGGCGGGCACGCCGGCCGCCCGGAAGGCCGTGTAGGCGAGCGTCTCGTGGACCATCGAGGGGTCCTGGGTCATGTTGTTCAGGGTCAGCTTGCGCAGCCCGAAGAACGGTTCCGCTTTTTTGAATTTCAGTTTGAAGGCGGCCTTGCCGCCGAGGTCCTCGAAGGAGCCCTGCGGTTTCCCCTTCAGTTTGATTTCGACGTTGCTGAAGGAGTGGGTCGGCGTCCCTTTGCCGCCCGGGGGCGGGGTGCCGTCGGTCGGCGTGAAGGTGACCGTGCCGCCTTTCACATAGGTGAACGGGTCCGCTTCCAGTTTCTGGATTTCCGCTTCCGGCAGGGTCATCTCGATCACGTTGACCGTGCTCGGGTCGTAGATCGCGGCAGCTTCGTCGGCGCCCGCGGGCGCGGCGGCGAGACCCAGCAGGAGCAGGCAGGCAGAGACGACGGCGATCAGGCGCGCACTCACGTCGCAAAGGTAACGAGTGAGGGCACCGCGGAATTGCACCCCCACTCACCCCGCCCCGAGCGCCTCGCGTAGATCAGCCATCACCTCCGCCGGCGACTCATTCACCTGCAGTTCGCTGTAGCGGCGCACATCCAAGCCGTGCCGCCGCAGGATCAGGTCGCGAGCGCGATCGTCCTGGAAGGCGACCTGGCCGCGGTGGTACGCGTAGCCGTCGGTTTCGGCCGCGACCCGCTGCCGGCGCCAGAGGAAGTCGACGGTCAGCGGCCCAACCTTGACGTTGACCTCGGGCGCGGGAATCCCGTGCCGGCGACAGAGCCCAAGGAAATCCCGCTCCAGATCGCTGCGCGTGCGATCGGACCCGGTCGATTCGATCCGTCCCGCCAACTCCGCCTGCCGAGTCGCCCGGCGCACCAGATACGGCGGCACCACCCTCCGCAGGTCCTCAATCGTGCGCGCGGGAGAAGTCACCGGGATGCCCTTGTGCCGGGTCACGAGGCGCACGGAGCCCTCGGGGGCGCCGCCGAGGGAAACGCAGCGATGCAGCGCGATCCCCTCACGCCGCTTCCGTCCCGTACAGGTGGGGATCGAGACGTCGACCGGCCCCGCCATCGGCCGCAGCAACCCCCAAAGCGTCGCCGCGCTGCGGTGGCTCAACACTGCCCCCTTCCCGCAAGCGAGCACCGCCGCCGTCCACCGCCCCTCGTTGCTGAGCCCGCGGTGTCCCACCGCATACACGCCACGGTGCACGCGATGCAGGCGCCCAGCGCGCGTTCTTCGCGCGACCCCGCTGTGGTCCATCCCCATTGCGCGCAGCTGCGCGATCGTCACCACCCCATGCTGCGCAGCCGCAATCCGAGCTACCCCCGCGTCGGCCATGTCGCTTTTCGATCGCATAGCGACAGTAAGGCGCCACGCACCCTCGGGTTCTCCCCCCGCGCGAGCTATTTCTTCGGTTTCGGGGGGAGGGATGCGGCGTGATTCGCGCCGGCTTCGACCCATGCGGCGAGGTCGGCGTCGCTCGCGGTGCCATCGGGATCGACGTAGACCATGTTCTTCCGAACATCTTGCGCTCGCTGAGACCGTCGCGGGCGGCGAGGACGTCGCGGATGCGGGCGGCGAGGGCTTCGTCGAAGGCCATCTCAGCAGTGCAAGGGGCCTTTGCCCTCACGCAGGCAGCCCGGGACCAAGGTCGCCTGGATCCGAGACCCGGTCAGCGGCAGACCCGAGCGGCCGGGGAGATCGACGGTGAGGTTGCCGCTCCAGCGGTTTTCCGGGGCGAGGCGGCGGTAGAAGTTGGCGCGCCCGGAGAACGGGGCTGGGGGCTGCAGGGTGGCCGTCTCCAGCAGCGGGTCGTACTGGAAGGCGGTCGAGCCGAGCCAAACCTCGGTGTGACGGGAGATCGAGATCGGGCCGCGCTCTTCGCGCAGGTCGACTTCGAAGCGCGAGCGCTTGTTGGGCCGGTTCTTGTTCGCCTGCAGTTCGAAGCGCGGGCCATCGCCGAGTGAGCGCGCCCGCAGCCGCGCGCCGGGCAGGCGCCGGCCCGCGGTTTCAATCCTGCCGACGGATACGCCACAGCCCAGCCTTGAGAAGAAACGGCTGACTTCGGTCGGCGCATCGCTGGCCGCCTCGGTGTACCTCTCCTCGCCGCGAAACTCGAGGCTCCCGCTGAAGCTCACCGGTTCGTAGCTTTCCGTGTGCAGCTCTTCCCCGCAGCGGAACCTCTGCTCCTTCGTCCTGCCCGACCGCGTGACCGCGAGCGAGACCCTGCCCAACGCCCCCAAGGTCGCCCTGACGCTGGTAGCCGTCAACAGAGCCGGCGCCGCGTACACCGCGCTTTCACGTTTGCGGGTGACGAAGAGGACGATTTCCCCGCGCCCATCAGCCCGCTCGTTCGCCGCCAGGGCGATGATCGAGTACCCGTTGCTGCCCTCGACCTTGAACGCGTAGGCGAACTTCAGGTCCGAGTCGACCGCCCCCGCGCCCGCTGGCACCAGCAGCGCGACCGCGCAGACAAGCGCCAGACCGACGATTCCACCCCCCAGCTTCACGGCTGGACCGTACCGCGCCCGGGCCGAGGGGGCGAATCTGATTCGATAGCCGCCGATGGCCGTCAGCGCCCAATACAGCGTCACGATCCGGGTCGAGCTCGACGCCCGGCAGGAGCCGCTGGGCAAGCTCACCGCGGCGATCGCCGAGGCTGGCGGGCAGCTGCAGGGGGTCGACCTGGTCCCCGGCGCCGGCCCCGAGGGCAAGCGGGTGCGCGAGTTCACGATCGACGCCACTGACCGCGACCACTGGGAGCGGATCCTGCGCGCGATCGGCTCGACCCGCGGCGCCCGGGTGCTCGACTACGTCGACCGCACGATGCAGATGCACCGCGGCGGCAAGATCGACATGCACAACAAGTACCCGGTGAAAACCCGCGACGACCTCTCGATGGCCTACACGCCCGGGGTCGCCCGCGTCTGCATGGACATCCACGAGGACCGCAGCAAGGCCTTCGAGTACACGATCAAGAAAAACACGGTCGCGGTCGTCTCCGACGGCACCGCGGTGCTCGGGCTCGGCGACATCGGCCCCGAGGCCGCGATGCCGGTGATGGAGGGCAAGTGCATGCTGTTCAAAGAGTTCGCCGGCGTCGATGCCTTCCCGATCTGCCTCGACACCAAGGACGCCGACGAGATCGTCAAGGCGGTGGAGCTGATGGCGCCGACCTTCGGCGGCATCAACCTCGAGGACATCTCCGCCCCGCGCTGCTTCGAGATCGAGGACCGGCTGAAGGAGTCACTCGACATCCCGGTCTTCCACGACGACCAGCACGGCACCGCGGTGGTGACGATGGCGGCGCTGTTCAACGCACTCAAAATCACCGGCAAGCCGATCGAGCAGCTGCGGGTGCTGATGGTTGGGCTCGGCGCCGCAGGGGTAGCGGTGACGAAGATGATGCTTGCCTCCGGGGTTACCCAGATTGTCGGCTGCGACCGCCAGGGCGCGCTCTCCAAGGCCCGCGCTGACTACGAGTCCGGCGAGATGAACGAGGCCAAGCGCTGGTACGCCGACAACACCAACCCGGACCTGATCCAAGGCCAGCCCGACGACGTAATCGAGGGCATGGACCTGTTCGTCGGCCTCTCCGGCCCCGGGATCATCCAAGCCGAGTCGCTGGCGAAGATGAACGACGACGCGATCGTCTTCGCGATGGCCAACCCGACGCCCGAGGTGATGCCCGAGGAGGCCGCCCCGTACACGCGGATCATGGCCACCGGGCGCTCGGACTACCCGAACCAGATCAACAACGTGCTCGCCTTCCCCGGCATCTTCCGCGGCGCCCTCGACGCCGGCGCCCCCAGCATCACCGAGGAGATGAAGCTCGCTGCTGCCCACGGAATCGCCCGGGCGGTCTCCGAGGAGGACCTGGCCGAGGACTACATCATCCCCAGCGTCTTCAACCGCGAAGTCGCCCCCAAGGTGGCCGAGGCGGTGGTCGAGGAGGCGCGCCGCGACGGCATCGCCCGCCTCAACGAGGAGACCGGGACCTTCGCCACCGTGGACGGCGACCAGTGAGGGACGGGGCCCGGCCTCGATGAAGGTCCTCGTCACCGGAGCCAGCGGCCTGATCGGCGCGGCACTGTGTGACGCGCTGATCTCGCGCGGCGACCGCGTCGCCGGTCTCAGCCGCAATCCGGAGCAGGCGCGGCGCAGCCAGCCCGGAGTCGAGTGGCACCCCTGGGAGCCGACCCTGGAACGGCCGCCGGCCGCCGCCTTCGAGGGCGTCGACGCGGTCGTCAACCTGGTCGGCGAGAGGATCGACCAGCGCTGGACCGACGAGGCGAAGCGCAAGATCATGGAGACCCGCCGCGCCGGCACCCACAACCTCGTCGGGACTATCGCCGGCCTCGAGCAGAAGCCGCGAGTCCTGGTCAACCAGTCCGCGGTCGGCTACTACGGCGACCGCGGCGCGGCGATCGTCGAGGAGTCGACCGGCCCCGGCACCAGCTTCGACTCAGAGGTCGTCCAGGCCTGGGAGGGGGCGGCGCACGAGGCCGAGGCAGCGGGGCTGCGGCTGGTCGTGCTCCGCACCGGCCAGGTGCTCGACCCCAAGGGCGGCATGCTGGGCGAGCTGCTGACCCCGTTCAAGCTCGGCCTCGGCGGCCCGCTGGCCGGCGGGGCTCAGTACCTCGCCTGGATCCACCGCGACGACGAGGTCGGCCTGATCCTCTGGGCGCTGGACGACGAGAAGGTCTCCGGCACCCTCAACGCAACCGCGCCGAACCCGGCGACCAACCGCGAGTTCTCGAAGGCGCTGGGGCGGGCTCTGAACCGGCCCGCGGTCTTCCCGGTCCCGGGCTTCGTGCTCGACCTCAAATTCGGCGGCGAGTTCGGCAAGGTCCTGCGCGGCGGCCAGCGGGCGGTACCGAAACGGGCGCAGGAGCTCGGCTACGAGTTCAAGCACCCAGAGCTGGACGGGGCGCTGTCGGACCTGCTCTGAACGGCGCGGGCGGGCGCTATTCGAGCGCGTCGCTGACCGATTCCCGCAGCGAGCCCGGGTCCGCCTCCGCGATCGCATCCAGCAGGCGCGCCATCGCCGCCGACCCGGAGTCATCGACGACGACCGCGATCCCGGCCGTTTCGAGGATCGGAAGACCAAAGCGCACCGCCCGGCCGGGCGCTTCCAGATACCCGACCGCGGTCGAGTCCTCGCTCGCCATGCGGGCGTTCTCCCCCACCGTCGCCAGGTCCAAGCCACCGGCGTCCCCAGTCGCTTCCAGGCAGTAGACCCGCACCCGCACCTCCCCCGCCCGTGCCCCCTCCCGCTCCAGCTCCCGTTTCGCCTCCGCACAAAGCGGCGCGGCGACGTACGCGGTCACAGTGGCGCCGTCTGCAACTCCGCTTTCCTCTCCGCAACCGCTGGCGGCTAGCAGCAGGACACTGCTGGCGATGACGAGAGAGGGGCGGGCAACCCCTCTCAAAACACTCCAGAGCGACCTCCCGGTCGCTCGTTT
>DASUNU010000024.1:0-2357 GCA_036276995.1 Solirubrobacterales bacterium | reverse complement strand
TGCCTACGACGATGGTGGACTCTCCGGCGGCACCATGGCGCGACCGGCGTTGCAGCGCCTGCTCGCCGAGATCCAAGGCCGCCGGATCGACATCGTGCTCGTCTACAAAGTCGACCGGCTGACCCGCTCGCTCGCCGACTTCGCCAGGATCGTCGAGACCTTCGACGCGCACGACGTCTCCTTCGTCTCGGTCACCCAGCAGTTCAACACCACCACGTCCATGGGCCGGCTCACGCTCAACATGCTGCTCTCCTTCGCCCAGTTCGAGCGCGAGGTCACCGGCGAGCGCATCCGCGACAAGATCGCCGCCTCGCGCGCGCGGGGCCTCTGGATGGGCGGCCACGTGCCCCTCGGTTACGACCTCCAGGCCCGATCTCTCGTGGCTAACCCGGACGAGGCGGCGATCGTCCGGCTGATCTTCGCGCGCTACGTCGAGCTCGGCAGTGTGGCCAGCCTCAAGGCCAGGCTCGACGCCCGCGGCATCGTCAGCAAGGCACGCATCAGCGCCACGGGCAGGTCCTTCGGCGGCAAGCCGTTCTCGCGTGGCGCGCTCTATCGGCTGCTCGCCAACCGCCTCTACATCGGCCAAGCCGTGCACAAAGGCCGCGCCCACCCCGGCGCACACGAGGCGATCATCGAGCGCGCTCTGTTCGAGGCCGCGCAGGCCACCCTGAAAACTAACCGCATCACGCGGACCAATGGTCGTCACGCCGACGAGCCGAGCCTGCTCGGCGGGCTTCTGGTCGATCCCCAAGGCGAGCGCATGACCCCCTCGCATGCGGTCAAGAATTGCAAGCGCTACCGTTACTACGTCAGCCAGGCGCTGCTCCAGCAGCGCGCGCGCCGCACCGGGCACGTGACCCGGATCCCCGCCCATGAGATCGAAGCTCTCGTGGTCACCCGAATTCAGGCATTGCTGCACGATCCGGGCGCCCTGCTCGATCTGCTGAGCGATGAGACACCCGATCTGCCGGCGCTGCACGCGCTGCTGGCCGCGGCGGCGGAGCTCGCACGGCGCTGGCCAACTCTCGCGCCGGCCGCGCTCAGGGGGTTCGTACGCGCGATCACCAAGCGGGTCGTCGTGCACACCGACCATCTCAATATTGTGCTCTCACCAGACCGTCTTCGCGCCGCCTTGCGGACCAATCCGGTCTCCGCCGATCCGCCCGACCTCGACCAACCCTACCGCGCCGAGGTGACGCTCACGGTCGATGCCCGCCTCAAGCGCTGCGGGGGCGAGACCAAGCTGATCGTCCCGGCTCATGCGGCCGGTAACACACCACCGCGCCCAAATCCCACTTTGCTCAAAGCGCTCGCGCGGGCTCATTCCTGGGTTACCCGGCTCCTGTCCGGGCAGGCGTCCTCCATCCGGGCCATCGCCCAGGCGGAAGGCCTGACCGCGCGCTACGTCGCCAGGATCGTCCCGCTCGCTTTCCTGGCCCCCGACATCACCGAGGCCATGCTGGAGGGGACGCAGCCCCAAGACCTCACCCTTGCCAAACTCTGCCAGCGCCTCCCGCTCGCCTGGCCCGAGGAACGCCGCACCCTCGGCTTCGACCCCGCGTTCGAGCACCGCCGCTCGCCGCGCCTCGCTCGCCCTCGGCCGGCGCACCAAGGCCAGGGTGCCCACCCGGCCACCGGGAACCACCAATGAACGCCAATCTCCGCTACTGGAAGGGCGTCGTCCAGGCGGCCGAGGCCGAGCTCGACGCCGCCTCCACCAATAGTGAGCTCAAGCTCGCGGCCCGCCGCCTGCTGCGCGCACGTGAGTATCTCAAGACCCTGTCGAACAAGCGCCGCCGCCGCAAGCCCCAAACCATCCCTCGGGCAACGACGTGACCCATGGGCAGGGGCTCAGTGGAGTCTGGTGATCCTAGCCGGCAAAGGACGGCGCCTCCAAAGAATCGCTGCCGTGCCTTGATAAAGAGGGCCGGGGCGGCCCAACGACGGGGTCGCGGTCGCGATCGGCTGGTGTGGACGGCCTGCTCGCGAGCAGCGCCTCGGCATCATGGCTGTTAGGCCCGAGCGCTCGAGCAGGCCGTCCACCCTGGCACTCCCGGGCTCAGCCCGCCGCCGGCGGTGCGCTGGTGCCCGGGTCGAGGATTCGGTACACCGTGCTGCCCTTGGCGTCGGTCGTATCGGGGCCGAGATCGCGGATGCGGGTCGTTACGACCGTCAAGCCGAGCTTATTTCTGAGCGCGCCGGAGATGGCTCCCCGGATGGTGTGGTGCTGCCACCCGGTGGCCGCGGCGATCTGCTCGACCGTGGCGCCCTCAGGACGCTTCAGTAGCTCGATCATCAGCCCCTGCTTGGTGCGGGTACCCGGCGCGGGCTTCTCGGCCGGCGAGGCAATGCTG
>DASUNU010000023.1:0-9001 GCA_036276995.1 Solirubrobacterales bacterium | reverse complement strand
GGCGCGCACCAACATCGCGGAGCCAGCGCCCTTTAGGGCGCGCGACTCAATTCGTCCGAGGCATGACCGGCCCCTCCCTCGCATCCGTCACAAGCAACGACACAAAGACTGGCGACAGTTCTGACATTCCGCGCACCACGCGCGCGTCCTCGATCCCGAGGATCGAGCGATGGAGTTTCTACACACCGTCAGCACCGTCCTCGCCCCGCCCCTCTGCGCCTCCTGCGGCCGCAACTGCCGCCCCGAGGCGGTCGTCTGCACCCGCTGTGCGCGGCGGCTGGGGATGGCGAAGCCGTTGCTGGGCAAGGGACCGCCGGGGCTCGACCGGGCCTGGTCGTCGGCTTCGCACGAGGGGATCGCGCGCAATCTCGTCGCGGCGCTGAAGTTTCGCCACCTGCTGCCGGTAGCCGACCTGATGGCGGACCGGATCCAGTGGCTGGCCCCGGCGCACATGCTGAGCGGGGCGATCGTGCCGGTGCCGCCCGCCCCGGCCCGGTTGCGGCGGCGCGGCTTCGATCCGGCCGGAGAGCTGGCGGCGGCGCTGGCCGAGCGCCTCGGCGTGCCGCTGGAGCCCTGTCTGAGCCGCCGCGGCGGGCGCCGCCAGGTCGGCCGGCGCCGCTCTCAGCGGCTCGGGCAGCCGCCGCGGATCCATGCTGCCGGGGTCGCCCCGCGCAGCGTCGTCTTGGTCGACGACGTGCTCACGACCGGGGCGACGATGAGCGCCTGCGCGCAGGCTCTGCGGGCGGCCGGGGCCGCCCGCGTGATCGCCGTGACTTTCGCCCGGCGCCTGTGAGCCTCGCTTTAGGGGTGCGCCTCGGCGGGACGCCCGCGCATCTGGTCGACCAGATGCCGCGTGCGGCTGCGCTTGCGCAGCAACTCCCGGTGTTTCTTCACCTGGCGCCGCAGGTCCTCGCTCAGCTCACGCACCGTGTGCGTCATGTCCGGCGAGGTCTCGCGGGCGTGCAGGGTCGCACCCTTGAGGTAGAGGGTCGCCTCCGCGACCTGGTTGTCGGCAATCGAGGGGTTGCGCTCCTCGGACAGCACCACTTCGAGGGTCGCAAGAGGGGAGACCTGTCTCCCCAAAGGCAAGAACCGCTTCCGCGTCATCTCCCGCAGGTCGTCCGTCATCTCGACGTTACGGCCTCGAATTTCAATCCGCATGAGCGCCTCCTTGTCGGTTCGTCCCGATGCTACGCCTGCTACCCGCATTGGGCAAGGACCTATCGCTACTCTTGAGCAATGCCCGCAATGGACTTGGTTACCAAGGCCCTGCGCGCGGGGGAGGGGCGCAAGTTCAAGGCCTACCAGAAGCGCGCGGATGCCATCAACCGCTTTGAGCCGGAGATGGAAGCGCTATCCGACGCGGAAATCCGCGAGGAGGCCGACTCCCTACGCGAGCGCGCCCGCAACGGCGAGTCGCTCGATGCCCTGCTGCCGGAGGCGTTTGCGCTGACCCGCGAGGCCTCGCGCCGCAGCACGGGGCAGCGCCACTACGACGTGCAGCTGATCGGTGGCATGGTCCTTCACGACGGCGCGATCGCCGAGATGCGGACCGGCGAGGGCAAGACCCTGACCGCGACTCTGCCCGTCTTCCTCAACACCCTGGCCGGCGACAGCGTCCACGTCGTCACCGTCAACGACCACCTCGCCCGCCGCGACTCGGAATGGATGAAGCCGATCTACGAGGCGCTCGGGGTCAGCGTCGCCGCGGTCCAGGACGGCGACGACCACGCCACCCGGCAGCGCAAATATGCGCTCGACGTGGTCTACGGGACCAACTCCGAGTTCGGTTTCGACTACCTGCGCGACAACATGGCCGGCTCGCTCGAGGAATGCGTCCAGCGCGACCACAAGTTCGCGATCGTGGACGAGGTCGACAACATCCTGATCGACGAGGCGCGGACGCCTCTGATCATCTCCGGCCAGCCCGAACAGGCGGCCCAGACCTATTACACCTTCGCCCGCCTGGCCAAGCAGCTGACCGGCGTCCCCGCCAAACAGAAGCTGAAATCGCTGGGCGAGTCGAAGGACACCTCCGAGGTCGACTACGACTACGAGTACGACGAGAAACACAAGACCGTCGCCCCGACCGAGCGGGGGGTGAAAAACACCGAGCAGTTCGTAGGGGTCGACAACCTCTATCTCGGCGAGCACGGCAACCTGGTCAACCACCTGGTCCAGTCGCTGAAGGCCGAGTCGCTCTACAAGAAGGACAAGGACTACGCCGTGATCGACGGCGAGGTGATGATCATCGACGAGTTCACCGGCCGCATCCTCGAGGGCCGGCGCTGGTCGGAGGGGCTGCACCAGGCGGTCGAGGCGAAGGAGGGCGTGGCGATCCGCGAGGAGAACCAGACCCTGGCGACGATCACCCTGCAGAACTACTTCCGCCTCTACGGCAAGTTGTCGGGGATGACCGGAACGGCGCTGACCGAGGCGACCGAGTTCATGAAGATCTACAAAATCCCGGTGGTCGAGGTCCCGACCAACCAGCCGATGATCCGGATGGATCAGAACGACCAGATCTTCAAGACCAAAGACGGCAAGTGGAAAGCGGTGCTCGACGAGATCGTCAGCCGCCACGAAAAGGGCCAGCCGATCCTGGTCGGGACCGTCTCGGTCGAGGTCTCGGAGATGATCTCCGAGGCGCTGAAGCGCGACGGGATCAAACACGCGGTGCTGAACGCCAAGCCCGAGCACGCCGAACGAGAGGGCGAGCTGATCGCCCAGGCCGGGCGCAAGGGCGAGGTGATGATCGCCACCAACATGGCCGGCCGCGGCGTCGACATCAAGCTCGGCGGCGATGCCGAACACCTGGCGATCCACGAGCTGAAGAAGCAGGGCATCACCCACGAGAGCGAGGGCTACGAGGAGGCGCTGGCGGCGAAGACGGCGGAGCTGGAGCCGCAGTGCAAGGCCGAGGCCGAGGAAGTGCGCGAGCTCGGTGGGCTCTACATCTGCGGCACCGAGCGCCACGAGTCGCGCCGCATCGACAACCAGCTGCGCGGCCGCTCCGGCCGTCAGGGCGACCCCGGCGAGTCGCGCTTCTTTCTCTCCGCTGAAGACGACGTGATTCGGCTCTTCGCCGGCGACCGCATCTACAAAATCCTCGATCGCCTTGGCCCTGTCGAGGACGACGGCAGCGAAGTTCCGCTGGAAGCGAAGATGCTGACGAAAACCGTCGAGGGCGCGCAGAAGAAGGTCGAGGAGCAGAACTTCCTGATCCGCAAACGCGTGCTCGAGTACGACGACGTGATGAACGAGCAGCGCCGCGTGATCTACAAATACCGGCGCGAGATCCTCGAAGGGCGCGACATCTCCGAAACCGCCCGCGACGAGCTCGAGGGCGTGATCGAGCGCCTGGTCGACGTCTACACCGCGGGCGACATCCTCGACGACTGGGACCTCGAGGAGCTGGAGACGCAGCTGCGCCTGATCTGGCCGGTCAGCGTCGACGTCGCCTCGCTGGCGCCGGAGACGGTCGATCGCGAGCAGCTCAAAGACGCTCTCGACGACGACTCGATGAACGCCTACGACGAGCGCGAGGAGCAGCTCGGCGAGGAGCTGATGCGCCACCTCGAGCGCTCGATCCTGCTGCAGGTGATCGACAATCGCTGGCGCGAACACCTCTTCGACATGGACTACCTGCGGGAAGGCATCCACCTCCGCGGCTTCGCCCAGATCGACCCTCTCGTCGCCTACAAAAACGAGGGCTACACGATGTTCTCCGAGCTGATGCACTCGATCTGGGACGAGTTCAGCAAACTCGTCTTCCGGGCCGAAGTCCAGGTCGAAGAACCGCAGCCGAGCCCGGCCAACCGGCCGACCGCGCTCGACTACTCCGGCGGCGCCGCCGCCGCCCAGCCCTCGGCCCTGGAACAGGTCGCGGTCGCCAGCGGCAACGCTGGCGCGGTCGACCAGGCCGCCTCGCAGGCGATCGGCGGCGACGTGGTCGAGACCGTGGTCAAAGACGAGCACGACAAAGTCGGCCGCAACGACCCCTGCTGGTGTGGCAGTGGGAAGAAGTACAAGAAGTGTCACGGCGCCTGAGGGCGCCGCGTGGCATCGGCTAAAGCTCACCCAGACCCTGTCCGCGAGTTCATCCGGGCGTTCAACGAGCGCGACCTGGACGGGTTTGTCGCCGTCCTCGATCCCGAGGTGGAACTGCATGCGAGTCGGGGGCTGCGCAAGGGACGGGAGGCGGCTCGGGTCTGGGCGACGCGGGAGCCCGGCGGAGTGCAGCAGACGATCCACCTCGACCAGCTCTACGAGGAAGGGCTGGAGGGTGGGGGCGGCAGCGCCGTCGCCCTGATCCGCCGCGCCTGGCACTGGGAAGAGGACGAGTCGCTGGCGGGTGAGGACGTGATGGCCTGGGTCTTCGAGCTGCGCGAGCGCCGGGTGCGCAGCTGGCGGCCCTACGAGGACCGCTCCGAGGCGCTGCGCGCCGGCGGCTTCGAGAACGAGGCCGGCCCGCCCGCCGGGGCGTAGCATTCCCCCAATGGACTCCGTGCACGCCAGCAACGTCGAGGCGGCGGAGGCCTGGAGCGGGCCGCTCTTCGACCGCTTCGTCGAGTACCGGGACCTGGTCAGCGACGGTCTCGGCGCCCATGGCGAGGAGGCGCTGCGGACGGACCCGCCCAATCCCGGCGACCGCGTCATCGACCTCGGCTGCGGCTTCGGCGACAACAGCCGCCAACTCGCCGAGCTGGTCGGGCCGGATGGCGAGGTGGTCGGGGTCGACGTGGCCGCGCCGTTCGTCGAGCTGGCCCGGCGCGAGTCCGGCGGGGTCGAGAACCTCAGCTTCGCCGTCGCCGACGTTCAGGTCGGTCCGCTCGGCGAGGGCTTCGACTACGCCTTCTCGCGCATGGGCCTGATGTTCTTCGCCAACCCGGTCGCGGCGCTGCGCAACGTCCACGCCGCCCTCGTCCCGGGCGGCCGTCTTTGCTCGGTCGTCTGGCGCCGCAGGGAGGACAACGAGTGGGTGCGGCGGGCGGAGCTGGTCGTCGATGAGTACCTCGACCATCCGGAGGAGAGCGACGAGCCGACCTGCGGCCCCGGGCCTTTCTCGATGGCCAACGCGGACACGGTCAGCGAGCAGCTCCAGATCGCCGGCTTCGAGCAGATCGCGCTGCGGCGCTGCGATCTGCCGCTGAAGATCGGCGACGACCTCGAGCACGCGATCGCGTTCAACATGGCGATCGGCCCGGCCGGCGAGGTGCTGCGGCTCTGGGGCGACCGGGTCGAGGAGATCCGCCCCCGGATCGTCGCCGATCTACGCGAGGCGCTGGCCGAGTTCGCCGGCCCCGAGGGGGTCTTCGCCCCGGCCTCAACCTGGATCATCACCGCCACGGCCGGGCAGGCGGCGGAGAAGCCGTAGCGGCGAGCCACTAGCCTGTCGGGCATGGCCGAGGCCGCACCCACCGAAGCGATCGCACCGCGCCTCGCCGCTGTCCGCGAGCAGCTGTCCCTGCTCTCGGACTACCTTTGACCCCGCTGCGCTGGAGGCAGAGGCAGAGCGCCTGGAGGCGGAGATGGGGAAGCCGGGCTTCTGGGACGACCAGGAGGTTGCAGCCCGCACCTCGGCCGCCCACGCCCGCGCCCAGAAGCGGCTGGAGACCTTTCGCGGGCTCGAGTCCGAAGTAGCCGACCTCGGCGACCTGGCCGAGATGGCGGCTGAGCTCGGCACCCAGCTGGCGACGGTCGAGCAGCGCCTGGCCGAGCTCGAGGAGGCGCGCCTGTTCAGCGGCGAGTACGACAGCGGCGATGCCGTCGTCACCGTCCACGCCGGGGCCGGCGGCACCGACTCCCAGGACTGGGCGGAGATCCTCCTGCGCATGTACCTGCGCTGGGCTGAACGGCGCGGCTTCGCGGTCGAGATGGTCGAGGCCTCGCCGGGGGAGGAGGCCGGCCTCAAGTCGGCGACCTTCATCGCCCGCGGCGAGAACGCCTACGGGCTCTTCGCCGCCGAGCGCGGTGTCCACCGCCTGGTCCGGATCTCGCCCTTCGACTCCTCGGCCCGGCGACACACCAGCTTCGCCCAGGTCGACGTCGGGCCGGTGGTCGATGCCGGCGTCGAGGTCGAGATCGACGATGCCGACCTGCGCATCGACACCTACCGCGCCTCCGGCGCCGGCGGCCAGCACGTCAACAAGACCGACTCGGCGGTGCGGATCACCCACATCCCCACCAACGTCGTCGTCCAGTGCCAGAACGAGCGCTCGCAGACGCAGAACAAGGCGGTGGCGATGCAGCTGCTGAAGTCGAAGCTGATCGAGCTGGAGGAGCGCAAACGCTCGGAAGAGCTGGCGAAGGCGCGCGGCGAGGTCAAAGACGTCGCCTGGGGCTCGCAGATCCGCAGTTACGTGATGCACCCCTACACGATGGTCAAGGACCACCGCACCGAGCACGAGGTCGGCGACGTGCAGCGGGTGCTCGACGGCGACCTCGACGACTTCATCCGCGACTACCTGAACAAGACCGCGGCCGCCTCGGCGAACTGATGGCGACGCTCGAATTCCTCGAGCGCCCGGCCGCCGCCGCACCGTCCGGGCTGCTGGTACTCCACCACGGCCGTGGCACCGACGCCTCCGACCTGGTCGGCCTCGCCGACGCGCTCGACCCGGAGCGGCGGCTGCGGGTGGTGGCGCCGCGGGCGCCGTTGCAGTTACCGGGCTCGCCCGGCTATCACTGGTATTTGGTGCCCCGGGTCGGCTATCCCGACCCCGAGACCTTCTACGCCGCTCGCGCTGCCCTGGCCGAGCTGCATGACGAGCTCTGGGCCGAGACCGGGGTGGGGCCGGAGCGGACCGTGCTCGGTGGCTTCTCGATGGGCTCGGTGATGAGCTACGCGCTGGGGCTGGACTCCGAGCGGCCGGCACCGGCGGGGATCCTTGCCTTCGGCGGCTTCGTCCCGACCGTTGAGGGCTGGCAGCCGTCGCTGGCCGATCGCGAAGCGACCCGCGCCTTCATCGGCCACGGGCGCCTGGACCCGATCATCGACATTGAGTTCGCCCGCCGGGCGCGGGCGCTGCTGGAGGAGGGCGGTCTGCCGGTGACCTACCGCGAGTCCGACGTCGGCCACCAGATCGACCCGGCCAGCCTCGCCGACGCGATCGCCTGGCTGGGCGAGACGCTGGTGAGCGCGCCCTAGCCGGCCGGCGGCGCTAGAGCGCCTCGGTCCAGGACGGTCCGGTCGGGGTGTTCTGACGGACGTCGAGCTGGCGGTCGAAGAGCGACTGGCAGTAGCGCGGTGCGGCGGCGACGCGCAGCCGCACCGTGAAGCCCTTGGCGGCCATCACCTTCGCCATCTGTGCCTCGGTCAGCTCCTCGCTGAGGCGCAGGACGCCGCTCCGCCCGAAGCGTTTCTTCTCGCTGCCCAGGTAGAGCGAGCCTTTGCCGCCGTGCAGCCCGTAGTCGACGGTGACAATGGTCGGGGAGGTGGTCCGGTAGCGGATCTGCAGCCGCACCTGGTCGCGGTTGGCGGCGGCGGCCACGGTCGCCTCGGCGTTGCTCAGCAGGCACTCGGGCGGCGCTTCCGCGCCAGTGGAGTCCTCTTCTTCGCCTTCGCAGAACTCGGATTCGTCTTCGCTCTCGCAGTCCTCGAACTCGAAGGCTTCGTCGTCTTCGCTGGCTTCGGCTTCTTCTTCGTCTTCCTCGAGGGCGGCGGTGAGCGCCGGGGCGGGGAAGGGGACTGCCGCCGGCGTCGCCGCCTGAGCGGAGTTGGCGAGGACGAGGATCGCGACCAGGGCGATCGTGGCGAAGAAGGAGGCCACCCAGGCGAACCTGATCGCTGACGCTTCCGGGTTGTCGGTGACGGTGGGCCTGCGGCGCATGCCCCTTTGTCGGAGCGGCCAGGAGATTTCTCTAGCGATGCCGGAGCTCGCTCAACGGATCAGCGGTCGAGTACGCCCTCGAGCTGCAGCAGCGCCTCCTTCATCGGCAGGCCGCCGCCGTAGCCGCCGAGGCCGCCGCTGCTGCGCAGCACCCGGTGGCAGGGCACCACCACCGGGATCGGGTTGGAGCCACAGGCGCTGCCGGCAGCGCGGACGGCGCGCTCGTTGCCGGCCCCTTTCGCCATCTGCGTGTAGGTGCGGGTCTGGCCGTAGGGAATGCGGGCGATCCCGCGCAGCACGCGGCGGCGGAAGTCCCGGCTCAGCTGCCAGTCGAGCGGCAGGTCGAACTCGGTCAGCTTGCCGGCGAAGTAGAGGTCGAGCTCGCGGCGGACGTCATCGAGTGGCGCCGCGGCCTCCAGCACCCGCGGCGAGACCCGGGTCGCCAGCTCGTCCAGCAGCTCGTCGGCGTCCTGGTTCGGCAGTCCGACCCGGACCAGGCCGCGCGGGGTCCGCGCCAGCAGCAGCTCGCCGAAGGGCGAGTCGGTGGTGGTGTAGGCGACATCGAGCAGGCCCGCGGTGGCGGCGCGCTCGGCCAGACGGTTCAGCGAGTCCTTCATGCCAGCTCCTTTCGCAGTCGCTTCAGGCCCTCGTGCAGGCTGCGCCGCGCCGCCTCCGGCGAGCAGCCCAGCGCAGCGGCGATCTCGGCGTGGGGGAGGTCGCTGGCGTAGCGCAGGGTTACCGCCGCCCGCTGTTTCGGCGGCAGCGCCCCGACCAGCTCCCAGACGCCATCGCTGGCCAGGGGCGGGTCCTCGACCGCGGTCTCCCGCAGCTCGGCGACCGGGACCGGCCGCTTCCCGTTGGCGCGGTGGTGGTCGATCGCCTTACGGTGGGCGATCGTGATCAGCCAGCCGCGCAGGTTTCTGGAGTCCTGCAGCTTCGGGTAGCCGCGTAGGGCGGCGATGAAGGTCTCCTGGAAGCAGTCGTCGGCATCGGTCCGGCCGACCGCGCCGCGGCAGACCGCCATCACGTCTGCGGCGTGCGCGTCGATCAGGGTCTGGAACGGGGGCAGGTCAGTCACCTCGGGGATTAAACGCGCCCCCGCACCGGAACGTGAGATGACGAGCGCTGGATTTTCCCTCCCAGGGATGAAAAATCCAGCGCTCGTCTTG
>DASUNU010000022.1:0-6299 GCA_036276995.1 Solirubrobacterales bacterium | reverse complement strand
GGTCGAGGGCGAGGATCTGCAGCTCGGAGAGCTCCGGGGCGGTGACCAGGATCTGGCCGAGGTTGCGGTCGCCGGCGGCGATCGGCACCGCCAGCGGCTCCAGCGCGGGGTCGGCGGCCTCGTCGGCCGGGCCGTGCTCCTGTCGGAACGGGGGCACCACCTCCTGCTCGACCACGATCCGGGCACCGACGACCCGCGCCAGGGCGCCGGCGATCCCGGGCAGCCCCGCCTCGCGCAGCCCGACCGCGCTCAGCTCGCGGTGGACCCCGAAGGAGCGCTCGAGCAGGTCGTTGCGCAGCTCCAGCTCGTGGAACATCTGCGCGTGCCGGATCGCCGAGGAGACCTGGGTGGCGATGGTCGAGAGCAGCGAGACGTGCTCGGGGCGGAAGTGGGTGCGGCGGCGGTTGGCCGCGTAGAGCGCTCCAACCATGTTGCCGCCGCGCAGCATCGGCGCGCACATCACCGAGACCACGCCCTCGGCGATCATCGTGTTGTGGACCACCTCCGGGGTGCCGGCGGTGTACTCGGCGTAGTCCTCGACCACGATCGTCTGGTTCTCACGCAGGGCGACGCCACCGAGGCCGGCGCCCATCGTCACCGACATCTCGTCGAAGTCGGCCTCTTCGGCGCCCCAGCTATCGGCCACGTGGACGCTGGCCGTGCTGCGGTCGAGCAGCGCCACCCAGGCGAGGTCGGCCTGCAGTAGCTGCGAGGTTCGCCGCACGACCAGCGAGAGCACCCGGTCGAGCTCGATCACCTCGGCCTGGACCGCCTGGCCGATCTCCAGCAGCGCTTCGAAGGCGTCGGCCGGGATGTCGGGCGCGACCTCCCGCGAGGCGGTGCGCCCGCGCCGGGCGGACGTCACCGCGTCGAGGGTTCGCGGGTTCATCTAGCTCGCCGGCTTCGCCAATCCCAGCGGAACCGGCGCTTCGGCGCTGCGCTCGGCCCGGTGACGGCCGAGCTCGGCGACGCCGTTGGCGGTCATCGCCTCCGGCGTCCAGAAGAACTCGGCGTCGATCGTCACCGTCACCTCGCCCAGGCCCTCGACCTTGCCCAGCTCGGCTTCGGCCCCCTCGGTGATCGAGGCCATCAGCATGCAGGAGGGCGAGGTCGGGCAGATGCTGACGCTGACGTTGCGCTCCGCGTCGAGGTCGACCGTGCGGACCAGGCCCATGTCGACGATGTTGAGCGGGCTGCGGGTGGCGACGCTGCAGGGGTCGTAGACCCGTTCCAGCGCCGACCAGGCGTCGTGTTCGAGCGCTGGATCGGTCATGCGCCCACCAGCTCGCCGCTCTCCTTCAGGTGCGAGCGCCAGTTCGAGTACGGCTCGCCGATCCCGTTCTCGCGGCGGGCGACGGCGAACTCGTCGTCGGCGATCTTCGCCTGTTTCGCCTCGATGTCGATGCCGTTGACGCGGGCGTAGTTGCCGCCGAGGAAGAGCCGCTTCTGCTCGTGGTCCCACTGCTCGATCCCGTAGGTCTCGAGGATCTCGTCCTCCAGCTCCAGGGCCAGCATCCGCTCCAGGATCGGCTGCGAGTGGAAGACCATCGTGCCGTCGGAGAAGATCAGCTTTTCCGGGCCGCCCCACATCAGCAGCTCGCCGAGGACCTTTTCGAACATCCGCGGCGCTTTCACGATCAGCGACGAGGTGATCTCGAAGTTGGCGTAGAGGTTGGGGTAGCGGGCCAGCGCCCAGGCGGTCTCGGTGGTGAAGGCGAGGCCGGAGTGGATGATCTCGAAGTTGAGGTCGGGGAAGGCCCCGGCCGCGCCCTCGACGTCGTCGATCTTGTACGGGTCCATCGGCACCGGGCCGAGCGGCGCCGCCTTGTGGATCGCGACGGTTTTGATCCCCCGTTCCATCGTCCGTTCGAACAGCGGGTAGGCGAGGGTCGGGTCGTCCATGCGCCAGAAGCGGTAGGGCGCGACCTGGGAGGGATAGAGCTTCAGCCCGACCGGATTGGGGATGTCCTCGAGCTGTTCGTCGAGCTCGCGCAGGCAGACGTCGAGCCCGGCGGTCGGGTCGACGCCGACATAGGCGAGGAACCGGTCGGGGTACTTGGTCACCGCTTCCAGCGTCTTCTCGTGCCGGCAGAGGCCGTCCTTCATGTAGGAGTCGAGCCGGAGGGTGTGGAAGGCGGCGAGGTCGACGTCGCTCTCGAGGAAGAGCGTCTTCGCGAGCACGTCGAGCGGCCAGTCGGACTGCTGCTCCTCAGCGTTCAGCCCGACCCCCGGCGGGTTCCAGCTTTCGTGCATCGCCGTCAGCATGTCCCGCAGCGATTCGGCGGACCTGTTGTCCTGCACGTTCTCCGGCAGCAGGTTGTAGGCGTGCGCGACCGGATTGATGACGAAGATGTCATCCAGCATGTAAATCCTCCTCGACCCGTAGCTCTTCCGAGGTGGGGGAGAGTAGGCACGGCCGGCTCCAACGCCTATGTCCCGACTAGCCAACTTTTGGCTTGCTCATTGACCTGCAAGGACTAGACGGAACGCGGTGTTTCCAGCCTCCCTGCGCGCCGCTGGGCGCCCAGGCGGGGTTTGTGGCCGGATCTGGAGAACGTCTGTCTATCGGGATCTGACGGCATACCCTGGTATCGATGCGCCGACGTCAGCTCAGTCTCGGGATCGAGCCGCCAGCCCTCTGGCTCGGAATCGTGGCGACGATCGCCGCGGTTGCGGCCGGCACGCTGGTCGTCTACCCGCTCAAGGAGGTGGCGCCGGTGGTCTCGCTCGGAGTCGTCTACCTGCCGGCGATCCTGCTGATCTCGACGGTGTGGGGACTGCGGCTCGGACTGCTTGCATCGATCGCCAGCGCCGCCGCCTTCAACTTCTTCCAGATCCCGCCGTTGCACCGCTTCACGATCGCCGAGGAGGAGAACTGGGTCGCGCTCGCCGCCTTCGTGATCGCCGCCTTCGTCAGCAGCACCGTCGCCGGCCTGGCCCGGGCCCGGGCCGTGGAGGCGGAGCGGCGGCGTGAAGAAGCCAGCCGGGCGCTCGCTGAGCTGGAGGCGCTGGGGCGTGAGCGGGACCGGATGCAGGCGGAGGCGGTGGAAGCCGAGGCGGTGCGGCGCAGCGACGAACTGAAGACGGTGCTGCTGCGATCTGTCTCTCACGACCTACGGACGCCGCTTACCTCGATCATCGCGGGCGGCTCGGCGCTCGGCTCGGGGAGCTTGACCCCGGAGGAGCGCACCGAGCTGAGCGAGGGGGTTGTCCGTGAGGGCAGGCGCCTCTCGCGTCTGGTCGAGAACCTGCTCGACCTCTCTCGTCTGGAGGCCGGGAAGGCCGAGCCGCATCGCGGTCCGGTCGATCTCGCCGATGTCTTGGAGGCAGCGCAACAGGGACAGGGCGAAGCGGAGGCCATCCGGCTGTCGCTCGACCCCGAGCTGCCGATGGTCGAGGCTGATGCCGCGCAGCTCGAGCGCGCTTTCGCGAACCTGCTGGAGAACGCGGTCCGCTACGGGGGCGGCCGGCCGGTTCTGGTTCGCTCGCGGCGGGTCGGCGGCAATATCGTCGTGCGCGTGGTCGACCAGGGACCCGGGATAGCCGAGGGTGAGCGGGAACGGATCTTCGAGCCGTTCCAGCACGGCGATGTCGCCAACGCCGGCTCCGGGCTGGGGCTGGCGATCGCCAGGGGCTTCATCGAGGCCAGCGGGGGCGGGATCGCGGTCGAGTCGCTGCCCGGCCAGGGCACGAGCTTCATCGTCACCCTGCCGCCGCACGAGGAGGGCCCGGCGTGAACGGGGCGACCCGCGTCCTGGTCTGCGACGACGAGCCGCAGATCCTCCGCGCCCTGCGGGTGATCCTCCGCGACGCCGGCTACGAGGCGGTCACTGCGTCGACCGGGGAGGAGGCGCTCGACCTGGCGGCAGTGAGGCCGCCGTCCGCCGCGATCCTCGACCTGATGCTCCCCGACATCGACGGCGTCGAGGTGACGAAGCGGCTGCGCGAGTGGAGCGAGATGCCGGTCATCGTCCTCTCGGCCGTGGGCGAGGAGGAGGCGAAGGTGCGGGCGCTTGCGGCCGGCGCCGACGACTACGTGACCAAGCCCTTCGGGCCACCGGAGCTGGTGGCGCGGCTGGGGGCGGTGTTGCGGCGAGCCAAGCCCGCGGCCTCGGAACCGTTGATCGAAGCCGACGGCTTGGAGCTGGATATCGTCGCTCGTGTGGTCCGCCGCGACGGCGAGGCGGTCCACCTGACCCCGACCGAGTTCGAGCTGCTGCGGGTCCTGGCGCAGAATCGTGGCCGGCTGATGACCCACCGCGCCCTGCTGGTCGAGGTCTGGGGCGTGGAGTACGAAGACGACGTCCAGGTGCTGCGCGCACACGTCGCCAACCTGCGCCGCAAGATCGAGCCCGCCGACGGCCCCCGCTACATCCGAACTGACCCGGGTGTGGGGTACCGCTTCTCGGGCTAGCTTTGCTGTCGTCCTCTGGTGCGCATAGCGCTACAAAAGGCGACAGCAACCGACCTTCATGAAATCTGTATACGCGAGGCCGCTTTCTTCATGCGGTCTTGACGGGGTGAGGCGCACGATCGCTGCATGGATCTCGTCTCGATCGCCCTGGCCCTCGCTGTCTTCGGGTTGCTCTATTTCCTGATCGAAGCGCTGGACCGGGTCTGATGGCGCAGGGCTGGTTTCAGTTCGCCGTCTTCGTCGTCGCGCTGACCGCGCTGGCGCCGCCGCTCGGCAGCTACCTCGCCAAGGTCTTCCAGGGCGAGCGGGTCTTCCTCTCTCCCGTTGTCGAGCCGATCGAGCGCTACAGCTACCGGCTGTTTCGCGTGCGGCCCGGCGAGGGCCAGGACTGGAAGGCGTACGCGCGCTCGGCACTTGCCTTCAGCCTGCTCTCTTGGCTGCTGCTCTACCTGATCCTCCGCACCCAGTCGATCCAGCCCTTCAACCCCGAGGGCTTTGGCTCGGGGCCCTGGAACCTCAGCTTCAACACCGCCTCCTCGTTCGTCACCAACACCAACTGGCAGTACTACGGCGGCGAAACGACGCTCTCCTACTTCGCCCAGATGGCCGGGCTGGCGGTGCAGAACTTCGTCTCCGCCGCGGTCGGGATCGCGGTGCTGGGGGCGGTGATCCGCGGCTTCGGGGCGCGCAGCGCCAGCTCGCTCGGCAACTTCTGGAGCGACCTGACCCGGATCACCCTCTACGTGCTGCTGCCGATCTCCATCGTCGCCGCGCTCGTCCTGATCTCTCAGGGCGTCGTGCAGACGCTGGCGGGCTCCGAGCTCGTCCACACCCTGGCCGGCGGCCAGCAGACCCTCTCCTTCGGGCCGGTCGCCTCGCAGGAGGCGATCAAGCTGCTCGGCACCAACGGCGGCGGCTTCTTCAACGTCAACAGTGCCTTCCCGTTCGAGAACCCGAACAGCCTCACCAACATCTTCGAGATCTTCCTGATGCTGGCGATCCCGGCCAGCCTGCCCTACGCCTTCGGCCGGATCATCGGCAACCGGCGCCAGGGCTGGGCGATCTACGCGGCGATGATGGCGATCTTCGTCGTCTCGGTCGCGGTCGTCTTCATCGCCGAGCAGCACGGCAGCCCCGCCCAGCACGCGGCTGGCGTCGCCACCCACGCTTTCGACGGCTCGACCGGCGGCAACATGGAGGGCAAGGAGGTGCGCAACGGGATCGCCCAATCCTCGCTGTGGACGGCGGTCACCACCGTTACCTCGACCGGCGCGGTCAACGCCGCCTTCGACTCGCTGACCGGGATCGGCGGCCTCGTGCCGCTCGCCAGCCTCTCGACCGGCGAGGTGATCTTCGGCGGCGTCGGCTCGGGCCTCTACGGGATGTTGATGCTGGTCCTGCTGACCGTCTTCATCGCCGGTCTGATGGTCGGCCGCACCCCGGAGTTCCTCGGCAAGAAGATCGAGGCGCGCGAGATCAAGCTGGTTCTGGTCGCGGCGCTGGCGACGCCGCTGCTGGTCTTGATCGGGACCGCTTGGGCAGTGGCCTCGGGAGACGGCACCCAGTCGATCTACAACCCCGGCCCGCAGGGCTTCTCGGAGTCGCTCTACGCCTACATGTCGCAGGCCAACAACAATGGCTCCGCCTTCGCCGGCTACACCGGCTTCCTGCAGCCGAACGCGCCCGGCAACGCCGGCTCCGAAGCGTTCGACTTCGCCAACCTGCTCGGCGGCCTGGTGATGCTGCTCGGCCGCTTTCTGCCGATGATCGCGGTGCTCGCGGTCGCCGGCTCGCTCGCCGGCAAGCGGGTCGCTCCGATCGGCGCCGGCACCGTCCGGGCCGACTCGCCGCCCTTCGTCGTCCTCCAGCTCGGCGGCGTCGGCTC
>DASUNU010000021.1:0-4576 GCA_036276995.1 Solirubrobacterales bacterium | reverse complement strand
GGCCGTCTTCCCCCACGCGGCGTTGCTGCGTCACGCTTTCGCGCATTGCGCAAGATTCCCCACTGCTGCCTCCCGTAGGAGTCTGGGCCGTGTCTCAGTCCCAGTGTGGCTGATCGTCCTCTCAGACCAGCTACCCATCGTTGCCTTGGTAGGCCGTTACCCCACCAACAAGCTAATGGGCCGCGAGCTCCTCCCAATGCGGAGGCCGAAGCTTCCTTTAGTACACAAGCTTAAACCTGTGCACCACATCCGGTATTAGCCCGAGTTTCCTCGGGTTGTCCCGGTCATCGGGGCAGATTACTCACGTGTTACTCACCCGTTCGCGGCTTAGCCCCAGGGCAAGCCCTGGTTCGTCGCACCACTTGCATGTGTTAAGCACGCCGCCAGCGTTCGTCCTGAGCCAGGATCAAACTCTCCGTGAAATTTACTTCTACAGAGAGCCTGTCATGCCTTAATGGCCGCCGTGTACACAAGTACGACGGCCGGTATGACGAGGTAAATCAGACCATCCAGCCGCTGACGAGGCCGGATGGGTCGGGCTCAAACATTCCGCAGGCCTGTTGATTGGCCTACGGAGTGCACGCTGCTCAGTTTTCAAAGACCGTTGCGCCTTGCGACGGGATTCGCCGCCCTTCGCGCAAAAGGACTCCCGCATGGGAGCCCCAGAAGGACGCGGGAGTATAGCGCTCCAGCGGACGTTTGCCTAGTCCCCTGGAAAAAGATCTCGGCGGGGCCTAGGCGGGACCGTCGACGAGGCGGGCGAAGCGCCGCTTGCCGACCTGCAGGACTTTACCGCCCAGCCCGCTCGCGTCCAGGTCCAGAGCGTCGCCGGGCACGGGCTCGCCGTCGAGCTTGACCCCGCCCTGCTGGATCAGCCGGCGCCCCTCGCTGGAGCTGAGGCCGAAGGCGCCGGCGAGCAGCCGCGGCAGATGGACCGAGCCGTTGCCGCCGTCGCGGTAGGCCGCCAGCTCGACCTCCTCGATCTCCTCCGGCACGCCCTTGTCGCGGATCACCCGGTTGAAGTGCTCCTCCGCCCGTGCCCCCGCCCCCTCGCCGTGGAAGCGGTCGGCGATCCGGCGCCCGAGCTCGCGCTTGGCGGCGTTCGGGTCCCCGCCCGGCTGCTCGCCGCCCAGCAGCAGCCGGTAGTACTCGGCCATCGCCTCGTCGGGGATGCTCATCAGCTTGCCGAACATCTGCTCCGGCGGGTCGGTGACGCCGACGTAGTTGCCGAGCGACTTGCTCATCTTCTGGACGCCGTCGGTGCCGACCAGGATCGGCATCGTCAGGATCGACTGCGGTGCCTGCCCGTAGGCAGCCTGGATGTCGCGGCCGAACAGCAGGTTGAACTTCTGGTCGGTCCCCCCCAGCTCCAGATCGGCCTCGACCGCGACCGAGTCGTAGCCCTGCAGCAGCGGGTAGAGCAGCTCCAGGGCCGCGATCGGCTGCCCCGCCCCGAGCCGCTTCTGGAAGTCGTCGCGCTCAAGCAGGCGCGCCACCGTGGTCTGGGCCAGCAGCCCGAGCAGCGCCTCCGGCTCCATCTTCAGCCACTCGCTGTTGTAGCGGACCTCGGTGCGCTCGCGGTCGAGCAGCTTGAAGGCCTGCTCCTGGTAGGTGGCGGCGTTGGCCTTGATCTCCTCCGGCGCCGGCAGCGGCCGCGTGCTCGAGCGGCCGCTGGGGTCGCCGACCCGGGCGGTGAAGTCGCCGATGATCAGGACCACCTGGTGCCCCGCCGCCTGGAACTCGCGCAGCTTCTCCAGCACCACCGTGTGGCCGAGGTGGATATCGGCCGTGGTCGGGTCGATCCCGAGCTTGACCCGCAGCGGCTTTCCGCTCTCGAGCTGCTCAGCGAGCCGCCCCTCGGGCAGCACATCGACCGCGTTACGCGTCAAGTCCGGCATCTGGCGAATGCTAGACTGCCGCCTTCCGCTCGGCGGCTCGACTCGGGCCGGCCGGGCTTCTTCTCTGTATGGCTGTCCTCCGACTACAGCGCCGGCGCAGCGGTGGCGGCGAGATTCCGCCCGCCCCCCCGGCTCCGCCGACGCTGCCGACCGCGCCCACCCCGCCGGGCAAAGGCAAGCCGCGGCTGAAGAAGCTGCGGGTCCTCTTCGTCCTGCTCGGGCTCGGCATCCTCGCCCTGGTCTCGATGGTCTTCGGGATGATGGCCGCGGTCTCCCAAGACCTGCCGGCGATCTACGACTTCGCCCAGTACAAATCGTCGAAGAACAGCGAGGTCTACGACGCCAACGGGGTCGCGATCGGGACCCTGACCAGCGACCAGAACAAAATCCTGCTCAGCGCCGGGAAGATCTCGCCGAACGTCAAGAACGCGGTGGTCTCGATCGAGGACTCGCGCTACTACGAGCACAGCGGCGTCGATTTCCAGGGCATCGGCCGCGCTCTGGTCAAAGACATCCTCAGCCAGAGCGCCGCCCAGGGCGCCTCGACGATCACCCAGCAGTTCGTCAAGCAGGCGCTGGAGGCCCAGGACGACCGCACGCTCTTCGTCAAGTTCAAGGAGGCGGCGCTGGCCTACCGCATGGAGCGCCACTGGAGCAAGGACAAGATCCTCACCCAGTACCTGAACACGGTCTACTTCGGCCAGGGCGCCTACGGGGTCGAGGCCGCCGCCCGCACCTACTTTGGCGCCGCCCACCCCGGCTGCGGCACCCCGAGCGAGCCCTGCGCCGCGGTGCTCGAGACCTGGGAGGCGGCGCTACTGGCAGCGATCATCCAGTCGCCCTCCGCCTACGACCCCAAGTTCTATCCCGAAAACGCGCTCGGGCGACGCAACCTGGTGCTGGAACGGATGTACGAACAGGGCTACATCTCCCACGAACAGATGGTCGAAGGCCAGAAGGCGGCGCTGCCCGCCCCGAACGCGATCGTGCCGCCGACGCTCGACTCGAAGGCGCCCTACTTCACCGCCTACCTGCGCCAGCAGCTGGTCGAACGCTACGGCGCCGCGAAGGCCTTCTTCGGCGGCCTCAAGGTCAAGTCGACGCTCGACCTGCAGCTGCAGGAAGCGGCGCAGGAAGCGGTCAACTCCTATCTCGGCTACTCGCCGGCGACCGCCTCGCTGGTCGTGATCGACAACCGCAACGCCGGGATCAAGGCGATGGTCGGCGGCCCCGACTTCGCGACCAGGCCGTTCAACCTCGCAACCCAGGGCCAGCGCCAGCCCGGTTCCTCGATCAAGCCCTTCACCCTTATCACCGCCCTGGAAGAGGGAATCTCGCCGGAAACCACCTACGAATCGGCGCCGCAGGAATTCCCCTTCGGCAAGAACGGCCAGGAAACCTTCGAGGTCACCAACGACGGCGACTTCTACGCCGGTATCTGCTCGATCATCTGCGCGACCACCAACTCCGACAACTCGGTCTACGCCCAGCTCGCGCTGGAAGGGCTGGACGGCAAGACGATCGCCGACCGCACCCGCTCGATCGCCGCAACCGCGCACAAGGCCGGTTACAACGGCCCGCTCTCGACCAACCCGGCGATGGTCCTCGGCGGCCTCGACATCGGCGTCACCCCACTCGGCTGGACCTACGCCTACAGCACGATCGGCAACGACGGCGACCGGGTCAGCGGCACCCTCGCCCCGCGGCCCGGCAACAGCCCCGTCTCCTACACCCAGGTCACCGACCAGGACGACAAGACGATCAAGGGCGGCGACAACGACTCCACCCACGAGCAGGTACTCGACCAGGCCGCCACCGAAGAAGCGAGGCGACTGCTCGAATCGGTCGTCTCCGAAGGCACCGGCACCAACGCCCAGATCGACGCCGAAGGGCTGTGGGGCAAGACGGGGACGACCGAGAACAACGGCGACGCCTGGTTCTGCGGCGGCGTCAGCGACGAGGCCACGGCCTGTGTCTGGGTCGGCTACCCCGACACGACGACGCCGATGACGACGCTCTTCAACGGCGGCCCGGTGATGGGCGGCACCTTCCCGGCCCTGATCTGGGCCAGCGTGATGTCCGCCTGGCAGGAGATCCAGGCCGAGCACGCGGCGGAAAAGAAGGCGCGCCAGGAAGGGCGCGAAGCCGAGGAGGACGGCGAGAGCGGCGAAACCGAAAGCTACGTGCCGGAAAGCGGCGAATACGAAGCGCCGGAAGTCGAAGAAAGCTACGAACCGGCGCCTGAAGAAGAAGCCGCGCCGGAAGTCGAAGCGACCCCCGAAGTCGAAGCCACTCCGGAAGCGGCGCCCGAATCGAGCGGGGCCGGCGGCGGCGTCACCGCCGGCTAAGCCGGCCAGGGCTTCGAGACGAAGCGGCTGCCGGCGGCGCAGAAGCGCCAGGGGCGCTCGACCGCTTTGGTGATCCCGATCCGCGGCCCGGTCACGACCGCCGGCGGCTCGCCCTCCGGAGGTAGCAGCAGGAAGGGATCGCGGCCAAGGTCGGCGTCGTTGTGCTCGAGCCCGACCCCGAGCGCCTCGGTCAGCTTGCCGGGGCCGGAGCAGAGCTCGCCCTCGGGGCGCTCGCCGCGCCGCTCCCGCATCGCCTCCAGCCCGGCGGTCGGCTGCAGCGCCCGGATCAGCACCGCCGCCGCCTCGCCCTCCGGTTCGGCGACGAAGTTG
>DASUNU010000020.1:0-4339 GCA_036276995.1 Solirubrobacterales bacterium | reverse complement strand
CAGGACCGCGGGGATCTCCTCGAGGATGTACTTCGCACCGTCGACGTAGAGGGAGACGACGTCGCGGCGCTGGGAGATCGCAATCACCAGGGCGTCGGTCTGTTTGGAGACGCGCTCGGCGGTGCGGTGTCGGGTGCCGGTCTCCGAGGAGAGGATCGTCGGGTCGGGCATCAACTGCACGTTGGCCCAGGCGATCGTCGTCGCCTCGCTGTTGAGCACGATCGCCCCGTCCATCTTTGCCACCTGGTAGAGCATCGCCGGCGTGTAGTCGACGTCGAGCTTGATCCCGCCCGAGAGCATGTGGGAGATGTCGTCGAGCTCACCGACGACGATCAGACCGCCGGTCCGCGAGTGGACGATATTGTCGATCCCCTCACGCAGTGAACCACCGGGTGCGACTACGTCGAGTGCCCTAAGAAGCCGGGGATCTTGACGTTCTGAAAGCTCGTGTAACTCATCCCCAGACAGTGGTGGCATCTCCTCTAGGATGCCAAAAAGCGCTCTGGAATGCGGTCTGGCCCTATCCGAGTTGACAGGTCGGAATTGCTTTTGTCAACCGGATCGATCACTCAAGGATCTTTGATATGCGGTTTACCGCTTCAGAGGTGGAAGCGGCGGTGGTGAGAATGATGCCGAAGCTGGTCCGCAGGCGGGTCGCCGGCGACCGCGGGGTCGGGACCAACCGGCGTGGGATCGCGCACAAAGGCCCAGGTGAGACCGGCGCCGAGCGCGCAAAGCGCCGCGGAAAACCAGGTCGAGCCGGCGATCGCGTTGGCAAAAGACTGTCCCTCTCCCTGCAGAGCGTGAAAAACGGCGCCGGTGGCGGCGAGCGCGACCGCACCGGCCAGGACCCGGTCCATCGCCAGCACCCCGGCAGCGATCCCCACCTTCTCCCCTGGCATCGCCGCCATCGCCGCGGTCGACATCGGCGCGTAGACGAAGCCGAGCGCGATCCCAAACAACAGGTAGGCGACGAGTACGAGGCCCATCGAGGTCGAGGCCCCGACCTGGGTCAGCAGCAGCAGACCGGCGACGCCGAAGAGCATGCCGACGGTCATTAGGCGGCGGGCGCCGAAGCGGCCGATCAGGCGGCCCGAGAAGGGTGAGATGAAGATCATCGGCACCGTCACCGGCAAGATCAGCAAACCGGCGGCGATCGGGGAGTAATCGCGTACGTCCTGCAGGTACTGGGGCTGGAAGAACATCACCGCCCAGTAGCAGCCGACCAGGGCGAAGGCGGCAGCGCTGGCACCGAAGTAGGGGCGGTTGCGAAAGAGGTCGAACTCAACAATTGGCTCCTTGACGCGGTGCTCTAGCCGCCAAAAGAGAGCCAGCGCCAGCAGTCCCAGCACGGCCATCCCGACGACGGCTGCGTCACTCCAGGCGCGCGACTGGACCAGGGCGAGGACCACCGCGGTGATGCCGACGCTGAGCGCCGCCAGGCCTGGCCAGTCGATCCTGGTGCCGGCTCCAGGGTCGGTCGACTCAGGCGCCGCGATCGCCGTGATCGCGATCCCGATCGCCGCCACCGGCAGGTTCATCCAGAAGATCACCCGCCAGTCGATTTCGATCAGGATCCCGCCGGCCAGCGGCCCGATCCCCAGCGCCAGGGCCGAGACCGCCGCCCAGATCCCCAGCGCCTGCGGCTGCTCCTCGCTCGGGAAGGCATTGCAGACCAGGGCCAGCGAGAGCGAGAGCATCGGTGCCGCCCCGGCGCCCTGCAACACCCGCCCGACGATCAGCCCGACCTGGTCGGAGGCGGCCCCGGAGACGACCGAGCCGAGCGCGAAGACGACGGTGCCGAGGATGAAGACCCGCTTGCGCCCGAACATGTCCCCCAGCCGCCCCGCCGTCACCACCAGCACCGCGATCGTCAGCAGGTAGCCGTTCATCACCCACTGCAGCCCCTCACTGCTGGCCCCCACGTCGTGCCGGATCGCCGGCAGCGCCAGCGCCACCACGGTCGAGTCGAGCATCAGGAGAAAGAGGCCTGCGCAGGCGCCAGCGAGCGTCCACCACTTGCGGTTCACCGCGCGAAGCTATCGGCAAATCGACTTTTTACGTCCTCTGGGGCGTAGAAAGTCGAAAGCGCTAGCGGGTCGCGACCAGGTCGCGCTCGGGGTCGATGCCCCAGCGGGCGCCGGCGGCGACGAGGTCGTCGCTGAGCGCCCAGCGGTCGGGCTGCTCTTCGCCCTCGTGGGCGGGATTGGCGCCCTTCAGGGCCATGCAGCCGGCGTTGTCGCCGATCGCGCGGATCGTCGCCACATCCTCCGCGCCGAGACGCTGCTCAACGGGAAGGTGGGCCAGTTCGACCCGCTTTGCCTCGATCGGGCAGGCCTCCTCGCCGGCCTCCTGGATCAGGGTCGGAGCGACGCACGCGACCGCGGGGTGGGCGAGGTTCCACTGGCAGGCGAGCTGGATTGGGGTCAGCCTCGCTCGTTCGGCAATCGGCAGCAGACGCTCCAGCTTCTCCCAGCCAGCCTCGATCCAGCCGGCGGGCCGGAAGGAGCGGTGGTCGGTGCGGCCCAGCTCCGTGCCTGGCCTCAGGTCGCCCCAGAAGAGGCCGCCGTAGTCGACCACGCGGGTGATCACCTCGACCTCGGCGCGGGCGGCGGCGTCGAGGCAGAGCTCCCCCGGCCACGGCTCGAGCGGGTTGAGGATGACCATCGTCCAGTCGATGCGGTCGCCGAAGCGCTCCAGGCAGTCGATCAGGTCGAGCGTGAAGCCGTTGGCGGGGCCCGGAGCGACGCCGATCCGGGCCGCCAGCCCGGCCTCGCGCAGCGCCGCCATCCCGTCCCAGACGACCTCGCTGGTGTAGCCGGTGCGATCGGGGTTATGCAGTAGCAGGAGATCGAAGGCGGAGGCGCCGATCCGCTCCAGGCTGGCCTCGGTCGCCATCCGCAGGTAGCTCATGTACTGGTCGGGGCCGCGCAGCGCCGGGTCGGTGAAGCGCGGAAACCCCTTCGGCCCGTTGCGCTCGCCCTCGTAGAAGTCGTGGCCGACCGCGCCGACCAGGCTGTAGTCCCCGCGCGGCACACCGGCCAGCGCCCGGCCGAGCACGCGGTCGGCCTCGCCCTGGCCGTAGGCATCGGCGGTAAGGACCGTGTCGATCCCATCGCCTGGCCGCAGCAGCGCTTCCAAGCGCTCCTCCGCGATCGCCTCGCCGAAGTGGAGGAAGCGGCCGCCGCTCCAGGTGCCGATCGCGCTGCGACCCGGCGCGCTCAAGGGACCGGTCGGCTCAGGACTCGGCGTCGTCGTGCGCCGGCTCGCCCTCGTCGTCGCCGTGCACGCCGTCGCCGGACTTCTTGCCGGCACCCACCCCGACCGTCTCCGGCTCGGGCTTCTCGGGCGGCTTTTTCTGCTTCGGCTTCTTCGGAGCGATGATCGTCAAGCTCAGCGGTTTGTCTTCCTCGTCGCCGGACTCGTCGCGGTCGACCATCACGGTCGAGCCGGGCGTCATCTCGCCCTGGCGCAGGACTTCGTCGGCCAGCGGGTCCTCGATGTAGCGCTGGATCGCGCGCCGCAGCGGGCGGGCGCCCATCGACGGGTCCCAGCCTTTGTCGACCAGCAGGTCCTTGGCCTCGTTGGTCAGCTCGAGCTGCAGTTCGTGCTCGGCGACCTGGACGCGGACCCGGTTGATCATCAGGTCGATGATCTCTTTGACCTCGTCCTTGGCGAGCTTGTGGAAGACGATCACCTCGTCGATCCGGTTGAGGAACTCGGGCCGGAAGACTTTTTTCAAGTCGCCCATGATCCGGTTCTTCATGTCGTCGTAGGACATCCCGGTCTCGTCGGAGACGGTGAACCCGATCGAGGTGTTCTTCGAGATCTCGCCGGCGCCGATGTTCGAGGTCATGATCACGATCGCGTTGCGGAAGTCCACGGTCCGGCCCTGGGCGTCGGTGAGGCGCCCGTCCTCGAGGATCTGCAGGAGGATGTTGAAGACCTCGGGGTGGGCCTTCTCGACCTCGTCGAGGAGGATGACCGAGTACGGCTTGCGCCGCACTGCCTCGGTCAGCTGGCCGCCCTCGTCGTAGCCGACGTAGCCCGGGGGCGAGCCGACCAGCCGCGAGACGGCGTGCTTCTCCATGTACTCGGACATGTCGATCCGGATCATCGCCTCCTCGTCGCCGAAGAGGAAGTCGGCGAGGGTGCGGGCGAGCTCGGTCTGGCCGACCCCGGAGGGGCCGAGGAAGATGAAGCTGCCGGCCGGGCGCTTGGGGTCCTTGATCCCGGCGCGCGAGCGGCGGATCGCCTTCGAGACGGCCTCGATCGCGACGTCCTGGCCGATCACCCGCTTGTGGAGCTCCTCCTCCATCCGGATCAGCTTCTTGGTCTC
>DASUNU010000019.1:0-2126 GCA_036276995.1 Solirubrobacterales bacterium | reverse complement strand
CGGTGACATAGAGCCACTCGAAGCGGTGGTGACGCGGGGCGATCGGCCGCTCGCCGCGCGGTGCCCAGACCCGGCGCAGGATCGGCTTCAGCCCAATGCGGTGCTCGTCGGTGGCGAAGGTCTCGATCGTCGCGCCCGGATGGCGCTCGGCCTCCTCGGCGACTGCCTCGCCAAGCTTTTTTTAAACGCCGCCTGCTCCTCGGGGGACGCCGCGCGGGCGTGGCGCGGCCGCGGGCGCTGTAGCGTATACTCGATCGCCCGCAGCGCCTCCCAGCCGCGCTGCTCGGCGACGCGGACGAGCCCGAGCTCGGCCGCCATGAAGTCCGCCACCTTCTTCGCGGTCCAGACCCCGCCGTCGTCGGGCGGGGTCTTCACCCGCTCGCGCAGCATTGCGAGGATCTCCGGCGTCAGGATTTTCGGCTTCGCGCCGTTGCCCCGGCGCCGGTCGCCGAGGCTCGACGGCCCGAAGCGGTTGTAGCGCACCAGGAGCTCCTCGACCCAGCGTCGCACGAAGCCGGTCAGCCGCGCCGCCTCTGCGACCGTGTGCCCCTGCGCCAGCAGCCAAATCACCTGAAAGTGCCGCGCCAACGTGGCGTCCTTGCTGCCGCGATAGCCCGCCTGCAGCTCGGCGATGCTCAGATGAGCCGCAACCTGCACCATTCCTGCCCTCTTCGTTGTCGTTGGGCAGGAACTGTAAACGCCTCGATTCCCGGTGGGAATCCCCTCGCCGCGAGTCGATCAGCCGGAGTCCGTATGATACGATCTCCGGTTGATCAGTTCGCGGCGACGCGCGCCGGCCACCAGTGGAAGCCGGCCTGGCCTCGCACTCTGTCGCGGTCGGCGTTGAGGGCGACGCACTGCTCGGCGACGGCGGCGTCGAGGTCGACGAGGGTGTCGAAGTGCTTGTTGACGACAGCCTCGTCGACGTGGACCCAGAGCGTCTCGGCCGGCTGCAGTTCGGGGGTATAGGGCGGCAGATAGACGAGCCGGATGCCCTCGGGCACGGCGAGGCCGGGTTCGGTGTGCCAGCCGGCGCCGTCGAGCACCAGGATGATGATGCGGTCGCGGCCGGCGCCGGCCTCGCGGGCGAAGAGCGCGAGGGTGCCCTCGAAGAGCTCCTTGTCGACGCCGGTCGAGAGATACCAGAAGCTCTCGCCGGTGGCCGGCGAGACGAAGGTGGTGACATAGAGCCACTCGAAGCGATGGTGGCGCGGGGCGACCGGCCGTTCGCCGCGCGGCGCCCAGACCCGGCGGAGGATCGGCTTCAGCCCGATCCGGTGCTCGTCGGTGGCGAAGGTCTCGATCACCGCGCCGGGATGGCGCTCCGCCTCCTCGGCGACGGCTTCGACGAGGTTTTTTTAAACGCCGCCTGCTCGTCGGGGGTCGCCACCCGCACATCGCGCGGCCGCGGGCGCTGGATCGTCCAGCCGATCGCCCGCAGCGCCTCCCAGCCGCGCTGCTCGGCGACCTTTGCGAGCCCGAGCGCGGCCGCGATCACTACCGCCACCTTCTTCGCGGTCCAGACCCCGCCGTCGTCGGGCGGGCGCTTCACTCGCTCCCGCAGCATCGCCAGGATCTCGGGCGTCAGGATCCGCGGCTTCGCGCCGTTCAGTCGCCGCCGGTCGCCGAGCGAGGACGGCCCGAAGCGGTTGTAGCGCGCCACGAGCTCCTCGACCCAGCGCCGCACAAAGCCGGTCAGCCGCGCCACCTCGGCGCAGCTCCGCCCCTCCGCCAGCAACCAGATCACCTGGTAGTGCCGCGCCAGCGTCGCGTCCTTGCTCCCACGCCACCCGGCCTGAAGCTCGGCCGCGCTGAGATGACCTGCAACCTGCACCATGCCTGCCCCCGTCTCGTTGTCGTTGGGCGGGATTCTAAGCGCCTCGATTCCCCAAGGGAATCCTCGTTATCGCGAGTCAATCAGCCGGAGTCCGTATCACATGAAGCCGAGCTCGAGCCGCGCCTCGTCGGACATCATGTCCATGCCCCACTGCGGCTCCCAGACCAGCTCGACGTTGACGTGGCGCACGCCGGGGATCGGGGTGATCGCCTCGGCCACCCAGCCTGGCATCTCGGCCGCGACCGGGCAGCCGGGGGCGGTCAGGGTCATGGCGAGGTTGACGTCGCCT
>DASUNU010000018.1:0-16528 GCA_036276995.1 Solirubrobacterales bacterium | reverse complement strand
GACCGTCCTGATGTGCTCCTGGGCGAGGAACTCCGAGTGCGGCAGGGTGACGATCGACTTGGCGATGTTGGCGTCGCCGGGGCGCCCCCGCAGGGTGGCCGTGAAGGCCGGGTAGTCGCCGCGGTTGGTGCCGCCTTTCAGCTTGAAGCTGAGGTTCGGTTTGAACGGCAGGCTGGCGCAGTCCGAGGCCTGGAAGCGATCGGAGAGCTGCGCCCCGGTGTCGTCGGCGGTCGTGTTGACGTCACCGCCGGTACCGGTGATCCGCGAGTCGATCGACATCGGCAAGCAGCTGGTCGGGTTGACGATCGTGTTCTTCCTGTCCACTTTGACCCGGATGTCGCGGATCCGCACCGGGATTCCCTTGAAGATCTGCGGAAAGGGGTCGGTGAAGACCGAGGCCCGGGTCGTCTCGGGGTTGACCTCGATCTTCGAGCGCACGGTGATCACGCCGAGGTCGTAGGGCCCGGCGAGGATCGGGGTGATCACGACCATGCTCAAGGGAGCGCCCTTATATGGACCGCCGAGATACGCCTTGCCGGGGATGTAGGTGAGGACCTGGCCAACGCCGCTGCCCACATCGGTGGAGCCGATCAGGCTCGAGGCCGGGCAGCTCGGGTTGTCGCGCTCATCGGCGCCGGAGCGACCGCCCGCTTCGGCGGCGCGGATCGCCGCGTCGGAACACTTGGCGATGCCGGAGATGTTGGCCAGCAGGCCCTTCGGCAGGTTGACGTCGAGCTGGCTGAACTCCTGGTCGTCGTCGCTCCGGGTGACCCGGAAGGCGAAGGGGGAGTACGAGCCGGCGGAGGACGACTCGGTCCCGGCCGTGAGGCCCGGCTTGAACGGACGGTCCCCGAGGCTGTTGACGCAGGGGGAGCCGTCGGGACGCTTGGTGATCGTGAAGCTGGAGTTCGTCACCACCGGCTCGTTCGGGGCGTTCCAGGGCGTGAATTCGCCGCGGATCGTCTTCACCCCGCAGGTCGAGGGGTTGACCAGGGCCGCCCGCACGCCGCCGGTGAACTTCAGCTGCATGTTGGAGACCGGGAACTGCGGCAGGTCGTCGAAGGTGGTCGTGATCTGCCCCGCCACCGGGTCGAGATCGACCTTGCCCGGGATCTTCACCAGCAGCCCTCGTTCCGGTTCCTGGACCACCAAGTAGAGCGAGAGGAAGTTGTTGAACGGGTTGCGGTTCTGCTCGGCGATGTAGATCCGCCCCGTCATCGGCTGACCCTCTGGCAGGATCGGCGTTTCCAGGGTCAGCATCCCGTACTCGGAGTTCTGCGGACAGGTGACCGGGTTGTTGGTGCCCAGCCCAAGCTGCTCAGGGGAGCAGTTGCCCAGGCCCTGGGCGGCCGAGGTCGAGATCGTCATCCCCTCGGGGAAGGTGACCACAGCCTTCTTCATCGGCGGCGTCGCAATCCCCTGCGGGTCTTTGTTGGCGCTGTAGAGCTCGTTGGCGTTGGCCACGATGTCGTTGCGCTGCGGCACCCGCATGTCGACCTGGAGGCCGGTGGGGGCGCCGGCGTCGCGGTTGGTCGGAGCCAGGTCGACCTTCGGCTCGAAGCGGAAGCGGGGATCGTCGCAGCCCGTCACTTCCATCGAGCGGTCGGCGGTGATCGTCGGGGTGAAGAACTCCGGGCGGGTCCACGAGTCGACCCGCAGGAGGAAGTCGCGTTTCACCCCGCACTCGCTGGAGAGGGTCAGCAGCGGCCTGATCGGCGCCGTGTACGGCATGCCGAAGAACTCGTCGTCGTTGGGGTTCGCACGGAACCTGTCGTGGGCCGGGTCGCCCGGCACGCCCCACATCGTCAGCTTCGCGTGACGGACCGGGGCCAGGTCGGTGGTGTAGGGGACGTTCGCCTTGATCGCGTAGTCCTGGCCCGGATCCAGCGCGGGGTAGATGTGCCCGTCGGCCTGGGAGGCGTGGAAACCAAAGTCGGCGGGGACGCCCTTCGGCGGCTCGAGGTTGTAAACCGGGATGCGCAGGAAGAAGCCGGTGTTGGCGACGAAGAAGAGGCCGAACCCGTGGTCTTTGTTCGAGTCCGAGACCTGCAGGTCGAGATAGCCGACCTGGGTGTTCGGCGGGCAGCCGGTCATCGGTCCGACCGGGGGGACGTCGAGGAAGTCTTTCGGTTTGCACTTCGGGGTCGCCTCGGGGTTGCCGACGAAGCCGCGCGGCAGCGTCTGGCCGACCGTGCGGATGTGCTCGTCGGGCACGGTGTATCCCTCGGTCGACCGCCCCGGACCCTGCGGCGGGAGCTCGCCACGCTTGAGGTTGAACTCGAAGTCGACCCGCAGCTCGTAGGGGTGCGACCCGGCCTGTTCGGTCGGCATCCCGAAGGGGCGCGGCCCGTCGTAGGTGCCTGCCTGGAAGCTGCCGGGAACGATGCCGAAGCCGGCCGGCTGGCTGCTGATCGTGACCTGGTCGGTGTCGGTTCCCCCGATCGCGAAGCCACCGCCTTCCATGCTGGTGTTGACGGTGTGGGTGCCGGAGGCGGTCGGGTCGATCGCCACCTCGATGAAGATGTAGGGACCGCCCCCGCGAGAGAACGACCGGTTTTCGTCGAAGGCGCCGATCACGGAGAAGGTCGTGCAGACCACTTCGGTGCTGCCGCTGCAGTCCCAGCCGATGCCCTCGGCGTCGGCTGGATCGCCGGGCAGCGGCGGCACCCGGGTCACCCCGGGCGGCAGGTTGAAACGCACGGTGACCGGCTGCCCGAGTTCGTTGGCGCTGTCGCCGATGTTGCGGGTGCCGACGATGAATTCGCCGAGGCCGCCCGGCTTCAGGTGCTGATCGCCCCAACGCGTGTTGACTTCCCAGACCGGCAGGGCGGAGGCCGAGGAGGCGGAGGTCAGCATCGCGACCGCCAGGCAGGCCGAGACCAGCAGCAGCGATCGGAGGCGCCTCGGTGAACTGCTTCGCTTGCTGGTCATCACTTGGCCCCCCGGTTGCTCTTGGCTTTCTTGGCTTTCTTGGTCTTGACGCAGCGGGCCTTGCCCTTGCCGGACTTGGTCGCCTTGCGGCCCTTGGCGCACTTCCGTGCCTTGCGTTTCTTCGGCTCCGCTTCGCCGGGCTCGTTCCCGGCCCCCCGCAGCGACCTGCTGCCGGGCTCGGCGAAGCCGGGCGGGGCCACCAGCGGTCCCTGGCAGTCGCCGCTTTCGCAGGGCGGCAACGGGGTTGGCGGCCGGCCGCCGCCGCCGATGCGAAGCGCGTAGAGCTGGCCGATGTTGTCGCGCTCGAACCCGGTCAGGTTGTTGCCCGAGGTGAACAACACGTTCATGTTGTCCCGGCCCTGCCCGATCAGGCCGACGCCGGCGACGCCGGAGGGCTCGCTGACGCCGTCGGTGACCAGCTTGACCTGGCCGTTGCGCCACTCGTAGACATCGTTCGCGAGGTTGATGTCGCGGCGTTCGAGCGCCCCGTAGGTCGAGAAGACGAACGAGTCCCCGTTCTCGGCGCTGAGCCCGAGCCCGCCGCGGGCGGCGGTCACGGGGACGGTGATGAACGCCGGGGCGGTGGGGGTCACGCCGGGCTTGCAGCTGACGCACTCGACCGAGCGGTCGTCGGCGTCGTAGCGGTAGACCTGCGTGAAGCCGCCGGTGTCGTCGTTGGTCGTCTCGGGGTTTTCGCTCAGGAAGAAGAGCACCTTGCCCCCGTCGGTCAGTTCGGTCCGCTGGTGCTCGAGCGAGGCCCCCGGCCCCACGTACTCGATCTCACCACCGCGGTACAGGTAGGTGTTGGAGCCGCCCTGTTCGCCCGCCCCGGGGACCAGGACGTTGGACGAGGTGAAGTACACGTAGGAGAGATCTTCGGAGGCGACGACGAAACGGTTGTCCCGCCCCCCGATCGAGTTGAGGGCAGCGCCGCGACCGACGCAGGTCAGGCATTTGCGGCCCGCGGCATCGCTGTAGAGATAGATGTCGCCGCCGTTATTGGTGTCTTCCGCGGTCAGCCGCGACTCGGCCGTGAAGAGGACTTCGGTCCCGTCGGCGCTGGCCCTGACGAAGGAGCCCTCTTCGTTCTGCGGGCCGCCGGGCAGCGCCGGGCCGCTGAGCAGGGTCGTCGTCTGCGATGCCTGGTCGCGCATGTAGACCTTGACTCCTGCGGGGCACGGCGTCGACTCCCCGGTCGACTCGAAGAAGACGCGGGGCGAGGCCTGGGGATCGGTGGAGACCCACTCATAGGCGCCGGCGCCGAACTCCCTTTCCCCCGAGACGGTGACCGTGAGGCCGCAGTCGATCGGGGTTCCGTTCGGGGCGGCGCTGACCAGCTGCGGCGGGTCGTAGCTGAAGTCGTAGAGCTGGTTCACGCCGGCAGGCGCCCCCGGGGCGATCGGCTCCTGGGTCACGCTGTAAACGTGGGAGAAGTCGTCGTTCCCGCGGTACGCGGTCCGTTCGGCCGGGTCGACGACTCCGAAGATCCGCTGGTCGCTGCCGTCGTTGTCGGCGGCGACGATGATCGGCAGGGTGATGTCGTTGACCCCGTTCTGAACCGTGTAGAGGAAGCGGTCGAAGCCCGGGCTGGCAGCGAGCGGGAGGTATGGCGATTCGCCGTTGTCGACGAGCTGATCGCGGGGCGGCAGCGTGTTGATGGACGCCCAGCCCTGGCTCGTGCGCTGGGCCATGAAGATGCTGCCGGTGCCGAGGCTGCCGCCGGGGGCGCCGCCGACGGTGCTCCAGAGCACGCGGTCGGCGTTTCGCGAGGCGACCGGCGAGCCGCTGGCGCCGCTCCCGGGGCGGGCCGGCTGATTGCCCTTCTCGGGATTGTTGACCAGCTCCACCCCGCGCTCGCGCGGGCCGCCTTCGGCCGCCGTACGGGTGGTGAAGGCGATGTCCTCGCCGACCGCGGTCCCGGCCGGGCTCTCGGCCACGACGCGGTAGTGGTAGGTCGTTCCGGGCTGCAGGCCGGTCACGGCCTGGGAGACGCTCCGGACGTTTTTGCCGGCGCCGATTTCAGCGGCCGGGAAGGTCGTGCCGTAGCTGCTGTCGGAGCCGAACTCGAAGTGGTAACTCGTCGCCGTTTTCCGCGGATTGACGTAGCCGTGGAGGCGGGCGGTGGTTTCGGCGCGGGGGGCGGCGCCCGAGGTGAAGGCGGTCGGACCGACCGGCAGGGTGTCGAACCCGATTTCGCTGGAAACGGCGCTGGTGGCCTGGTTTTCGGCGGTCAGCCGGACGAAGTAGTGCGTGTTGGGATCGAGATCCGTGAGGTCGGCCTCGACCAAGACCGGCGTCGTCCCGTCGCCCACGTCCTGGTCGGGCAGCGCCCTCCAGCCCCAGCCGTCTTCGCTGTATTCGAAACGGGCTTTGGTCGGGATGTCGTTCGGGTTGACCGTGCCCGAGAGGTGGGCGCCGTCGGCGGTGATCCCGGAAACCGGATCGATCGTCAGCGCCGGCGGGGTCGCCGTTTCGGTCGTGAAGGCCTCGGTGGGGGTCACCGAGGAGGCCTCGCCGTCGGGGGCGATGCCGACCAGCCGCACGAAGTAGGCGGAGCCCGCCTGCAGGCCGGAGATCGTCGCGGAGACCGGGACCGGGTCGGTTCCGTCCCCCGCGTCCTGGATCGGAGTCGCCTGCCAGTCGTTGTTGCTTCCCTGGCGCCGGTACTCGAAGAAGTATTTGCCGGGCGCTCCGTCGGGGTCGACCTCGCCGGTGACGCTGGCCTCGAAGTAGTCGACGTCCACGACCGGGTCGATGCTGACGTCCGGCACGGTGAAGGTGGCGGCGACGTCGAAGATCTCGACGCGGTCTTCCTCGAGGTCGTAGAGGCGGCCGCTGGAGCTGTCGACCGCGAGGCTGGCGTTCGCCGTGACGTGGCCGGTGCCAAAGCGGCCGACGAAGGTCCCGCTCTCGTCGTACTCGGTGATGAAGGTGCCATTGGCGACGTAGACGTGATCGTTCGAGGAATCGACGGCGACCGAGACGGGGGTGTCGGTGTCGATGGTGTCGAGGAGCGCTCCGCCCGGCCCGTATTTATCGACCCGGCTGCGGTAGAACTTCTGGACGTAGACGTTGCCGGCCGAATCGACGTCGAGCCCCGCCGGGTAGCCCTCGCTCGGGTTGGTGAGGATCTGTGACAGGTAGGCGCCGCCGGGGCTGAAGCGGTGGATGGCGTAGTGATCGACCGCATTGCTGCCTTGTTCGTTCGTGGCGTCGGAGACGAGCAGCTGCCCGGCCCCGTCGACGGCGAGCCCCCAGGGAGCACCGGCGAAGAAGCCCTGCGGGGTGCCGGTGCCCTCCAGAGTGCTGAGGTAGGCGCCGCTGGCGTCGAAGACGTAGACCCGGCCGATGCTTTCGCCACCCGGTTTCAGGGCGGACACGTAGACCTGCCCCTGGGTGGCGCCGCCGGTGTTGTCGACGGCGACCGGGCCGCGCGGTTCCATCTGGGACCCGAACGGCAGCCCAGGGATGTCCTCGGTCGTCAGCTCGCCGACGAGCTCGCCGCTGGTGAGGTCGAAGGCTTTGATGCTGCCGGCTCCCGAGTCCCGCATGTAGAGCCGTCCGGCCGCTTCGTCGATTGCCAGGGCGCTGCCCAGGGCGAAGCTCGAGGCCGGGGTCCCGGTTATCGGGGCGAGCGCCGTATGGCCGGTGGCGGGCGCGGCAAACGCCTGCGGCGCCCAGGCGGAGCAGAGAAGGACGGCCGCCACCGCGGCGAGCAGGACGCGGCGGGCTCGGCTCCCGCCGGTGCTCGAATTCGGTCCCGCGGAAGGTGCCTTCGCGTGGCGTCTCACGTATCGCTCTCCTTGTCCCATGAGCCCTCTGCCTGTCACCTTCCGTGGCGACCCCTTGGGGCTCGTTTCCCTGTGACTGCCGAACTTCTCCCTGGTCCCGTCCCTCAGCCATACCAACTTCGTACCTAAGAGACGACGGCGGGGATATAAACATGTCGTCTCCTGTTTGTCAAGATACGCACGCGGTACCGCTAGGGAAGCGCCAGTGCCCAGAGGGCGCAAGCTCGAGAAGCGAGACGCGGCGAGCGACTGCGTTGGGGCGTTGCGGCTAGCCGGCGCGGCGCTGCCGGCGCGGGGCGGCGGCGGGGAGGTCGGCGGGCTCGGGCTCGAAGGGGAGCACGCCCTCGGCGCGGGGGCTGGGGCCGGCGCCATAGAAGGCGAGCACGTAGTCGACCAGGTGCGGGGTGAGGATGCGCAGCTGGGAGGCGCGGCCCTGGAGCAGTTCGCTTGCGACGCGGGAGGCGATGCCGCCGACGATCACCTGGTCGATCTCCACCGCCAGGCTCGACTTCTCGGCGGCCTGGGGGACGGCGGAGCGCAGCAGGGTGCCGTAGCGGCGCAGCCAGTCGTGGTAGCGGAGGGCGACCTCGGCGCTGGCGCCGGGCGCCTCGACGAAGAGCAGGCGGCCGATCTCGGGCTCGGCGGCGAGCAGGTCGAGGGCCGCGCCAAGTGCGGTTTCGACCCGTTCTTCGACCGAGCTGCCGCGCTCGCAGGGCCGCTCAAGCACCTCCAGGAGCCGTTCGTGGCAGGCCTCGTGGGCGGCGGCGAAGCACTCCTGCTTGTCGGCGAAGTTGTCGTAGAAGGCGTTGCGGGAGACGGCCGCCGCCTTGACGATGTCGGCGACCGACATCTCTTCGTAGCCGCGCTCGGCGACCACCCGCGGCACCGCCTCGATCAGCCGCCGCCGCTGGTCCGCCTGGACCTGCTCGGGGGCCAGCGCGTGGCGCCCGCGGGGCAGCCGTCGCGGGCTCTCGTCAACGGCTTTGGCGCGTTTAGGCATCGGTGGCAGGCACTGCAGTCCCTTACACGTACAGCTTAGTTCCTAAATAGGCGCCCGGTCAAACTCGCCACACAGGTCGCGACTCTTCGGCGGCGAAGATGTTTCCCTCAGGAGATGCGCCGACTCAGAGTCCAAATCCTCGCTTTCGCCCTCGCCGCCCTGGCCCTGGCCAGCGGTGCCGCGGCCGCCCGCCCCGCCGACGCCGCGGTTAGCTGGGTCGTCAACGGGCGCGGGTTCGGGCACGGGGTCGGGATGAGCGCCTACGGCGCCTACGGCTACGCGCTCGAGGGCAAGAGCTACCGCTTCATCCTCGGCCACTACTACACGGGGACCACGATCGGGACCCTGGAGGGAGCCCAGGTCGTCCGGGTCCTGCTCGACGTCTCCGGCGACGACATCGGCTTCAGCGGCGCCACCAGCGCCTGCGGCCAGGCGCTCGACCCGGCGCGCAGTTATCAGGCCCACCGCGACGGCAACACGGTCAAGCTGCGCAGCGCCGCCGGCAAGCCGCTGGCCAGCTGCGGCCGCACCCTGCGCGCCGCCGGCCAAGGCAGGGTCGCGATCGACGGCACCTGGTACCGCGGCGCCTTCGAGGCGGTCCCGACCGAAAGCGACCCCGGCTCGCTCAACGCGATCAACGCGCTCGCGCTGGAGCAGTACGTGAAAGGGGTGATGCCGAACGAGGTGCCGGCCTCCTGGCCCGCCGAGGAGCTGAAAGCGCAGTCGCTGGCGGTGCGCTCGATCGCGCTCACCGGGCAGGTCGACGGCAACGGTTTCGACCTCTACGCCGACACCCGCAGCCAGGTCTACGAGGGCCTGGAGAGCGAGGAGCCGCAGACCAACGCGGTCGTCGCCGAAACCCGCGGCCAGGTCGTGATGTACGGGGGCGAGGTCGCCCAGACCTTCTACTCGGCCTGCTCGGGCGGCCACACCGAGAGCGTCGTCAACGTCTTCGGCAGCGCGATCCCTTACCTGGTCGGCGTCCCCGACCCCTACGACTTCCACTGTCCGCTGCACAAATGGACGCTGAAATTCACCGGCGCGGAGATCAGCGCCAAGCTCGGCGGCTACCTCAAAGGCAAGCTGAAACAGGTCGTGATCACCAGGCGCGGCGTCTCCCCCCGCATCATCAGCGCCAAGCTGATCGGCACCGGCGGCGTCTCCACGGTGACCGGCGAACAGCTCGAGGTCGCGCTCGGCGGCTACGACACCTGGATGACCTTCCGCAAGGTCGTCGGCTAGGGCAGGGCCAGCACCGCGCCGATCGCGCGGTGGTCGCTGCCCGGCTGCTGGGCAACCGAGTACTCGACGATGCCGAGGCGGCGGTCGGCGAGCACGTGGTCGATCGTGACCAGCGGCGGCAGCGTCTCGCCCTCGGGCCAGGTCGGGATCAGGCCCATGCCGGCGACGTCGCCGGCATCGCGGTAGCCGCGGTCCACGACGGCGCGCAGCTCGGCCTGGTCGAGCGTGGCGTTGAAGTCACCGACGAGGAGCCAGGGCGCCCCGCGGCCGGCCGACGGCAGCGCTTCGAGCGACTGCCTCCATTCGCCGATGTGCCCCGGTTTGGGGGTGTGGGGGTGGACGTTGACCAGCCGCACCGAGCGCCCGCTGGGCATCCGCAGCGCGGCACCGAGGGCGTTGTTGTCATGCGGGCCAAGGGCGCGCAGGGGCCGGCTCGCGTAGATCCCCAGGCCCGGCATCTTCGGGCGGCGACCGGGGAAGACCGCGATCACCCGCTGCGACAGCAGCCGCCCGAGCCCGGCGGCATCGAGCTTGCCGACGTAGCCCGGCGTCAGCTCCTGGACCATCAGCAGGTCGGGACGCTCGCGCTCGACCAGGGCAACCACCTGCGTGGGGTCGGCCTTGCCGCGCTTGATGTTGGCCGAGAGCAGAGTGAGGGTCTCGCGCCCGGCGGCGTCCACGGTGCCGTCGCCGATCGCCCGCGGCAACACCGCGAGGGCGAGGCAGAAGGTGGCGAGCGCGGCCACGGCCGCCGCGGCCCAGTTGCGCAGAGCGGTCGCAACCCCGGCGACCAGCAGCGCCGCCACCGCCGCGTAGGGGGTAAAGGCGAGCAGCGGCACCAGCCGGCCGCTCTCCTCCAGCCCAAAGGAGCGCACCAGCGCCCAGATCGCGATCGGCACCACCGCCGCCCAGATCAGCCAGTAGCGGCGGGCCCCGAGAGCGCCCAACTCAGCCGTCGGGGTAGGGCTGGATCGGGATGCCGTGGCCCTGTTGGTGGTCTGGGGTCTCGCGCATCCCCAGCTCATAGGCGGCGCCAGCGGCGAGGGTGAGCTCACGGGCGGGCAGGCCGGGACGCTCGATCGTCAGTTCGAGGTCGGCGACCGAGCAGTTGACCGTGTTGTGCTCGGGTCCCTTGGGGTCGGCGTAGACCCAGCCGACGAAGTCCTTGGCGGGGGCGGAGACGCGGCCGCGGACGAGGATGTCCTTGCCGGGGAGGACGAAGGCGCAGGCGGTCGGCGCCTCGGTGATCGAGGCGGAGCGGATCGCCCCGAGCCCGCCGAGCCGGTGCGGCTCGCCTTCCAGCATCAGCATCCCGGAGGGAATCCAGGGGCTGGTGCGGCTGCCGAGCGCGACCCGGGCGGCGCCGGCGTCGAAGTAGGTGTCGGGCGCGTCGGCGAAGCCGGTGCCCTCGAGCCAAACCCAGCGCTCGGCGTGCTCGCTGCCCCAGTTGTGGCCGATCATCCCCGGCCAGCCGCTCAGCTCGATCGACTCCTCGTCGTCGATTTCGAGCCGGCCCTCGAAGTGGGTGTGGGGGACAGGCGCGACAAACTTCGTTTTCGGCAGCGGGGCCTCGTAGAGCCAGTCAGCCGGCAGGTAGCGGCAGGGGTCCGCCGCGGTCGAGAAGGTCAGCGACCAGGCGGCGCTGACCGCCTCGGTGTCGACCGAGCCCTCGGCCTGGCCCGGCCCGATCTCGGCGTCGCCGACGCGGATCCAGGAGCCGGCGGGCGCTGACAGCTCGGCGGCGGGGACGGTGACCTTGGTCGCCCGCGGCCCGTCGGCGGCGCGATCGAAGTAGACGAACCAGATCGACGCGTTGGGCTCGGCGCCGGGGCGCTTGTGCACGGTGTGGCGGATCCAGATGCCGCGGCCGCCGCCCGGCTCGCAGGCCTTGATGTAGAAGCTCTCGTAGTGGCCGGCCTTGGCCGCGACCCGCGGGAACCTCGCGTTTTCGTCCATACCGGCCACTTTAGGTTGTACGCTCGCGCCGTGTCCAGCCTCCGCCGCCTGCTCCTCGTCACCTGCGCGCTCGCCTTGCTCAGCGCCCCGATGGCCGTCGCCGACTCCGGCGGCCACGCCGGGGCGCCCGCGAGCAAAAAAGGCAAGAAGTGCAAACACGGCTACAAGCTGAAGACCGTCACCAGGCACGGCAAGAAAGTGAAGGTCTGCGGCAAAGCCAAAGCGAAAGGCAAAGGCAAGCCGAAACCGGCCGCGCCCACCACTCCCGCTCCGGCGCCGCCGCAGCCCCCCGCCCCCGCCGGCCTCTTCGAAGCGCCCGGGCGGCAGCTCAACGGCGAGGAGGCGAAGCCGTTCCTGCAGAAGTACCTGGCCAACTCGACCTTCACCGACTGCCCCACCGGCTGGCCCACCTGCGGCGGCTTCGAGGACCGCTACAGCCACAGCTCCGATGGGACCTTCTACAAGTGCTGGCTGCGCCCGACCTCGGGCTCCGACGTCAAGAGCGTCGGCGAATACGGCGTCAACAACTCCCGGGTCGAACCGGACGGCTCCTGGATCTTCCAGGAGACGGTCTACTGGTACGGCAACTACGCCGCCTTCGAATGGAAGGTCGCGGCCAACGGCGTGGTCGAAGGCGCCTACCAGTCGGACCCGAACGCCGCCCCGGAAAAGATCGCCCCACTCCAGTACGTCGGCGGCGTCGCCAAGAGCTGCAGCTACTGAGTCGCGTCAGACCTTGATGGTTATGACGTCGCCGTCCTGGACGACGTAGTCCCGGCCCTCGATCCGCAGCTTCCCCTTGTCGCGGGCGCCGGCGTAGCCGCCGCACTCGACCAGCTGCTCCCAGCCGACCACCTCGGCTTTGACGAAGGCTTCCATGATCTCGGTGTGGATCGTGCCGGCGGCCTCGAGCGCGGTCGAGCCGCGCCGCAGCGGCCGCGCCACCGCCTCCTTGTCCTCGCCGGCGGTGAAGAAGACGATCAGGTCGAGCAGGTCGTAGGCAGCGCGGACCAGGCGGGCCAGACCGGAGCCCTCGACCCCGTATGACTCGCGCATCTCCGCCGCTTCCTCGGGATCCAGCTCGGCCAGCTCGCCCTCGATCCGGGCGCTGACCGCGACCACGCCGGCGCCGACCGCGTTGGCGTGGTCGGCAACCGCCTGCGGCGGCTCGGCGTCGCCCTCGTCGACGTTGGCGACGTAGAGGATCGGCTTCGTGGTCAGGGCGCCGAGGTTGACCGCCGCGTTCGGGGCGGCCTCGGGGACCGGGACCGAGCGCGCCGGCTTGCCGGCCGCCAGCGCCTCGTGCACCGCCTGCAGCCAGCCCTGCTCGGCGATCGCCTCGGGGTCGCCCGCCTTCGCCTGCTTGCCGACCCGCGGCAGCCGCCGCTCGACCTGGTCGTAGTCGGCGAGGATCAGCTCGGTCTCGATCGTCTCGATGTCGGCGAGCGGGTCGACCCGGCCGTCGGGGTGCGGGACCCCACCGTCCTCGTGACAGCGGACGACGTGGCAGATTGCGTCGGTCTCGCGGATCGAGGCGAGGAACTGGTTGCCCAGCCCCTCCCCTTCGGAGGCTCCCTTGACCAGGCCGGCGATGTCGTGGAAGAAGATCGTCGCCGGTTCGAGCTTCGAGCTACGCACGGTCTCGGCGACCTGCTGCAGGCGCTCGTCCGGAACCTCGGCGACGGCGACGTTGGGCTCGATCGTCGTGAACGGGTAGTCGCCGGTCTGGGCGCCGCCCTTGGTCAGGGCGTTGAAGAGGGTGGACTTGCCCGCGTTCGGCAGGCCGACGATCCCGACCTTCATATCGAGAGCGGGACGATCAGGCCGAGGGCAACGCCGAGGAAGGCGCCGGCCAGGACGTCGGACGGGTAGTGCATCCCCAGGTAGGGGCGGCCGAGCGAGATCGCCAGGGCGACGAGGAGCGCGCCGGCCATCGCCGCGTCGACCCGGACCATCGCCGTCGCCACCGCAAACGAGGAGAGCGCGTGGGCGGAGGGGAAGCTGAGCGAGCTGGGGGCGCCGCCGAGCGGCGGCAGGCCCTCGAGCACCGGCCGCGGGCGCCGGACCAGCAGCTTGATCCCGTAGTTGAGGACGATCGCGACCGGGCCGAGCACGGCGCAGATCAGCCAGGCCTCGTGGCGTTCCCAGTCGACCAGCGCCAGGACGACGCCGAGCACGACCCAGACGGCGGCGTGGTTGCCGGCCTTGCCCAGGGCCTTGGCGGCGGACTCCATCCCCGGCGAGTGGCCGCGGGTCCGCATCAGGCGCAGCAGCTTGAGGTCGAGCGCGTGCATCGGCGGCGGAGAATGTCAGATTCCTGTCAGCACGCAGACCCCACGGGCCGACAGCGGCGCGTCAGTATCCCGTCATGCCCTCGGTCCCCGGCTACGTCCACACGCCCGGCAACCACTGCGGCTCGACCGCGCTGCGCAACCTGCTCGCCTTCCACGGGATCGAGCTCAGCGAGGAGATGGCCTTCGGGCTCGGGGCCGGCGCCTGCTTCTACTACCTGACGATCGAGGACACCTCGCCGAGCCGCTGGTTCAACGGCCGCACGGCGCGGCTGGAGGAGAGCTTCCGCGACCTGACCGGGGCGGCGCTGGAGCTGCGCACCTTCGCGCCGGAGGACGGCGAGGCCTGGGCGGCGGCCCGGGCCGAGGTCGACGCCGGCCGGCCGGCGCTGCTGCTGACCGACATCTACCACCTCGACCACTACGGCAACTCGGCCCACTTCCCCGGACACGCGGTCGTGCTCGCCGGGTACGACGAGGAGGTCGCCCAGCTCTCCGACACCGGTTTCACCGAGCTGCAGACCACCCGTCTGGAGAACCTCGCCGAGGCGCGCCACAGCGGCCATCCCGCCTACCCGCTCGAAGGCCACATGTTCACGGTCGGCGCCGCCGTCGACCGGGCCGAGCTGGAGGCGGCGATCCCGCGCGCTATCGCCAAGGCGGCGCAGGAGATGGTCGAACCCACCTGGGGCGAGTTCGCCGGCCTGCCCGCGGTCGAGCGCCTCGCGGCGGAGGCCGGCGCCTGGCCCGAGGTGGCCGAGGACTGGCAGTGGTGCGCCCGCTTCGCCTACCAGGTGATCGAGCGCCGCGGCACCGGTGGCGGCGCCTTCCGCCTCATGTACTCGCGCTTCCTCGCCGAGGCGGGACGCGAGGAGGCGCCGCTGGCAGCCGCGGCCGCCGCCCGCTGGACCGAGCTGGCCGAGGCGTTCAAAGCGGCCAGCGAGAGCGAGGACCCGCAGCCGCCGCTCTGGGCCGAGGTCGATGCAGCCGCCGAGCGCGTCGCCGCGGCCGAGACCGAGCTCTGGACCGCGCTCCACCCGGCGTAGAGCCGTTTACCGCCGAACCGGGCCGGGTACTCCCGGCCCATGACTATCGGCGCATCGATCTTCCTAATCGCAGTCGGCGCGATCCTCAAGTTCGCGACCAACTTCCACGTCTCCGGCCTCAGCATCGACACCGTCGGACTGATCCTGATGATCGCCGGCGCCGCCGGCCTCGTCCTCGGCCTGATCCAGCAGGCGATGTGGTCCCGCCGTCGCCGCGACGACGAACTGGCTGCCCCCGCCGTCGAAGAACGCCGCGAAGTCCGCGAGCCGCCGCGCTACTGAGCCCGGATCAGGACCGCACCGAGCCCGGCAGCTTCAGCAGCACCCGCGGCAGGTCGCGGCGCGAGCGAGCGTAGGCGGTCTCGAGCCCATCGGCGGCAGCCGCGCCGTGCAGAGAGTGACCGTGGCCCAGCAGGAGATGCTGCGGCCGGTACTTCCGCAGAGCGCCCGGCGGCCAGGCGCGGAGGACGAAGTGAACCGCGACCGGCTGATCGCCGCCGGTGTGCATCGGGTTGGCGGCCAGCGTCTCGGCCACGATCAGCGCCTCGCGCTCGGGCCACCACAGGGCGGTCTCCTTCCAGCCCGGCAGTCGCACCACCGGGATCGCCCCGAACGGCGACCCTGGCACCGCGTCCGGCACCTTCAGGTGTGGAACGCCGAACCGCGCCGCCACCTCGGCACAGTCGCGGTTGTGCCGATCGAGCAGTTGCAGCACCCCCGCCGGCTCGCCCAGGCCCTCGATCTCCTCGAGCCCCCGGTCGAGCGGATCGACCAGCCAGACCCGGCCGTCGTCGACCAGCGCGTGGTAGGCCCGTTCCATCGGCTCCTCCACCACCCAGGTGCGGCCGAGCGCGTGCTCTTCGAGGTCGGTGAGGGGCACGTCAGGAAACTACCTCCCCTCAGCATCGGGATAACCTCAGCTCATGAGCGAGAAACGCAAATCAGTCCTGCTCACCGACGATCAGATCGAGTGCATTCGCACGTCGCTGTCCTATTCCGCCGAGGCGATCCGCAGCCAGCGATACGACCCAACCGACACCGACCGGGTCCGCCGTCAGCGGGAGACCGAGGACATGATCGCCTCGGTGAAAGAGGCCCTTCGCGGAGCCGAGCGGTGAGCTAGCCGCCGAAGCCGACGCGGTGCTCGCCGGAGGCGATGCGGAGGAAGGCAACCTTGGGGAGGTAGAGGGCGATCACGCCGTCCTCCGTGTGGAGGTCGTGCCAGCCACCCTTCTCGAGCTGCTTGCGGAGATCCTTGAGGTCGTCCTCGGCGAGGCGGGTGGAGACGACCTGGCCGCCCTCGAAACCGATCTCGACTCGCTGTGCCTCGGCCATCAGTGTCCTCCCGCTGGTTCGACGATCTCGGTCAGGACCCCGCCGGTCGAGCGGGGGTGGAGGAAGGCGATGCGGCTGTCGCGGATGCCGACCCGCGGCTCCTCGTCGATCAGGCGGATGCCGGCGGCGACCAGGCGCGGCAGCGTCGCGTCGATGTCGTCGACCGCGTAAGCGACGTGGTGCAGGCCGGTGCCCTTGGCGGCGATGAACTTGCCGACCGCGGTCTCCGGGCCGAGCGGCTTGAGCAGCTCGACGTGGCCGTCGCCGACGTCCAGCAGCACCGCCTCGACGCCCTGCGACTCGACCGTCTCGCGGTGCACCAGCTCCATCGCGAAGCTCTGCTCGTAGAGCGCGATCGCCTCGTCGAGATCCTCGACGGCGACTCCTATGTGGTCGATCCTTCCGAACACGGCGGCCAGTCTATGCGGCCGACGCCGGCGCGTCCTCGCCGCCGGCCTGACCCTCGGCGCGGAGGATCTCCGCCAGTGCCGCCAGCCCGACCTCGAGCTGGTCCGGCGTCGGCTCCTTGGTCGCCAGGTGGCGCTGGATCTCCCGGCCCGGCGTGTGGAAGGCCTCGGCCAGCGGGTCGCCGTGGTGGCGGTCGCTCCAGGCGAACATCTCGACCGCGACCGAAGCGGTGCCGAGGCTGACCGCGGCGCGGGCGACCGGGCCGGGCTCGGCCACCAGACGCTCCAGCATCGCGGTGCCGCCGGCCGAGAGCAGCATCATCGGCACGATCAGGTTGGAGCCACAGCGGTCGTGCTCTTTCGGCACCGAGGCGACGTCGTCGATGCCCTGCTCGTAAGCGGCGATCGCCTTGTGCTCGACCCCGTGGTAGGCGGCGAGGTCGCGGTCGCGAAGCGCGACCAGGGCGGGCAGGGCGCCGATCGCCTGCAGGGTCCCCTCGCGCGTACCGCTCGACCGCATGCGCCGGCG
>DASUNU010000017.1:0-26212 GCA_036276995.1 Solirubrobacterales bacterium | reverse complement strand
GCCTCGCCGACCAGGAGCAGCACCGCGGGCCCGAGGATCGCGGCCAGCGTCGCGTAGGGGCGATGGGCAACGGCCTCGCGCCTGCGCAGCTTGAGGCGGAGGAAGCGGCCCGGTCCGGCCCGGCCCGGCTTCGGCTCGAGCGCGTCCCCGCGCCGCTCCAGCTTCGGCGCCCGCTTGCGCAGGCGGGTGCCGCAGTACGGGCACTCGGTGACGTAGGGACTGACCTCCGAGCCGCAGTTCTTGCAGATGACGCTGAGCTCAGTCTCACTCATGGTCTTCCGAGGATAGCCCCCTTTTAAGGGCCCTCGCGCCCCTTGCCGATGACATACTCCCTGGACACCCATCTTCGAGGAGGAATTTACGTGGAGCTGAAGAGCCTGACCGAGCAGAAATCGCTGCTCGCGACCCTGCCAGCGGGCAAACGCGCCCGCCTGCACCGGCTGCTGTTCGAGTTCGGTCCCGGCAACGGAACCCTGATGCTGCTGCCGATCGACCAGGGAATCGAGCACGGCCCCCGCGACTTCTTCCCCAACCCGGCGTCGAAGGACCCCGACTACCAGTTCCGGCTCGCCGCCGAGGCCGGTTACTCGGCCCTCGCCTGCCAGATCGGGATGGCGGAGAAGTACTACCCCGACTACGCTGGCCGGGTGCCGCTGATCCTCAAGGTCAACGGCAAGACCGACATCCCCTCCTCCGCCAAGGCCTTCTCGAGCTGCAACTCCAGCGTCGAGGACGGCGTCCGCCTCGGCGCCGACGCGATCGGCTACACGCTTTACGTCGGCTCGCCGCGCCAGGACGAGGATCTCGCCCAGTTGCGCCAGGTCCGCCAGGATTGCGACCGCTTCGGGATGCCGCTGGTGGTCTGGTCCTACCCGCGCGGTGAAGCCGTCGACGCCAAGGGCGGCGCCAACTCCTTCTACGCAATCGACTACGCCGCGCGGATGGCAATGGAGATGGGCGCCGACATCGTCAAGCTCAACATGCCGAAGATCGACTCCAAGAAGGACAAGGACGCGCAGGCGCCCTACAACGAGATGGAGGTCGACCAGGTCGAGGCGATCCGCCAGTGCGTCGAGTCGGCCGGCCGCGCCCTCGTCGTCCTCTCCGGTGGCTCCAAGACCGACGACGAGACCGTCCTGCAGAACACCCGCGAGGTGATGCAGGCGGGCGGCTCCGGCGTGATCTTCGGCCGCAACGTCTGGCAGCGCGAGTGGAACGAGGCGCTGGCGATCATCGACCAGATCAAGGAGTCGCTGCTCTCCAACGTGCGCCGCACCCCGTAGCGCAACGTCCGTGACATAGCCCCGGCTCGCCGGGGAGAGTTTCCGTCCACCCTCGCCTTAGGCGGGGGTGGACTCGTTTTGGCCCCGGCGCGGACAACTCGGCAGCGCAGCGCTCCTGGTCGCAGTCGCGCTGATCCTGCTGCGGCCGTGGGAAGGCGGCGACGAAGGCGGGCCGGCGGCGGTGCGCGCTCGTGTGGTCCGGGTGGTCGACGGCGACACGATCGCGGTGCGGACCGGCGGCCGCAACGAGGACGTCCGCTACATCGGCGTCGACACGCCGGAGACGGTCGATCCCGAGCGGCCGGTGCAGTGCTTCGGGCACCGCGCCGCGGCCTTCAACCGGCATCTGGTCGCGGACCGGCGGGTGCGGCTCGTGTTCGGCGCCGAGCGCCGCGATGCTTACGGCCGCCTGCTTGCCTACGTTTACATAAGGCACCGATTCGTCAATGCCGAACTCCTGCGTAGGGGCCTGGCGCGAACCCTCGCGATCGCCCCGAATACGCACTACCAAGCGGTTTTTGCCCGCCTGGAGCTAGCCGCCGCCCGCTCCGGACGTGGCCTTTGGGGTTCCTGTCGGCCATGAACCGGTTTTTGCAGCTTTGCTACGGTCCCCCGCGGTCCTTTTGGACCAGCCCTCTATGAGAATGCGACAAAGCATCTCCCAGTTCGAGAACGCCTTCGAGCAGGAGACCTCACTTGAGCGCCGCCGGCGCGAGCAGCTGCGCCGTCGCGCGGCCAATCGCTCGCGGGCGCGCAAAATCAACCGCACTGAGCAGCACAGCAAGGTCCGCTTCAGCGTCCTCGCCGTCTGCCTGAGCGTCACCGTCGTCGTCGTCGTGATCGCCATGTTCGAGGCGCTCGCTTTCTTGATGGCCTAGGTCGACTTAGCGCTCCGCGAACGAACCTCTCCGTTGAATAGACTCGCGCGCCGATGGCACGACGCTCACTGAAGCCACAGCTCAACCAGATCCGGGCCTGGGTCCACCAGGGCCGCACCGACGCCTGGATCGCCCACCAGCTCGAGATCAGCGCGACCGAGCTGCGTGAGTTCCGCAAGCAGTACGACCTCACCCCCGACGACGAGAACGCCGGCTCCAGCGAAATCGACCTCCGCGACGAGATCGAAGCGGAGATCGAGGCTGCTGCCGCCGAGGAGCCGGAGGAGGAGCCCGAGGACGACGAGGAGTCCGGCGAGGATTCCGAGCGCGGCGATCGGCCCAAACGGCGCCGCCGTCGCGGCCGGCGCGGTGGCCGCGGCCGGCGCAAAGAGCTGGAGGCGACCTTCGACCACGGCGAAACCGACGGCTACGGCCTCTGGTTGGACGCCTCGGTCAAGGACAACCCGGTCTACACCGAGCACTGGGCCGGGAAGCGCGAGGTCACGGTCCGCATCGAGGCCGATCAGATCGTCATCCGCCGCGCCGGCGAGCCCGCCGCGCAGGACGGCGACGAGTCCGACGACTCGGGCTCCGACGACTCAGACGATTAGCCGCCCGCAGCCGGCCGGTCAGACCGGCAGCTGCCTGCCGCCGGCGAAATCCGTCGCGCCCCTCAGATAGAGCCAGAAGGCCGCGTCAGCGAGCGTCTGCGGGTCCGCAACCGCCGGGGCGACGTCGATCGCGATCTGCTGGCACCAGTCGGTGCCGCGGCCGTAGAGCTCGGCCAGCTCCGCCGCGCTGAAGGTCGGGCCGATCCGCCGCCGCAGCTCTTCCCGCACCGCGTCGACGACGCGGTCGGCCAGCCGGCGCTCGCGGGGGTCGGTCAACGCCTGCAGCTCGCGGTGGCCATCCTCCCACTGGAACAGCGCGTTCTCGAGCGGATAGCTCACGCGGTCGAGCTTACCCAGCCCGATTCGCCGGCCACGCGTATGTCCTTTGTCGCCCAGAGGGCTACAAAGTACATACGCGCTCTAGATCGAGGGCGTATCGGGGATTTCGCGCAGCGGCGCGTTGCTGGGGCCGCAGGTGGCAGGGTCGAGCTCGCCGTCGACCCGCCAGACGGTGACTGGGCCGCTGCGCAGGAGCGGGGTCACGGCGCTCTCGCCGTGCAGCCAGCGGGCCTCTGGCGAGGAGATTGGGTCGCCGGGGTGGAGGAAGTTGAGGAAGGGGGCGGTGACCAGATAGTCGAGCTCGGCAGCGTTGACGGCGGCGCGGAAGTCGGCGCAGGTCGGGATCGCGTTGAAGGCGCCGTGCGGGCCCTCGACGCCGAGGGTGAGGACGCGATTGGAGAGGTCCGGGCCGAAGAAGCCGTACTGGGCGAAGCTGGCGGTCGAGCCGGCGAGGCCGATACGGGAGTCCTCGACGTCGCGGGCCCAGCGGTAGGCCGAGTCGAGGTCCATCCCGGGGATCGATTCCGCGGCAACCTCGTTGGCGAAGCGCTGCTCGAAGTAGTGGCGCTGCAGTGGGTAGCCGATCGCTACGACGGCCAGGGCCAGGGCCGCGAAGCCCCCGGCGACCACGCCGCGGCTGGCCCCGCGCCCGCGCGCCAGCAGCAGCGCGGCCGGGACGAGCACGGCGAGGGCCACGACCAGCAGGGCGAAGAGCCGGCCGGGGTCGCGAAGAACGCCGTCACCGCGGTCGGTGAGCAGGAGCACGACCAGCAGGACGCCCAGCAGCAACCAGCGCCGCTTCCCCTGGTCGAGGAAGCGCGGCAGCGGCACCAACACCAGGCCGAGCAGGACGGCGGCGTAGACGTAGCGGACGTTGATCCGGAAGGCCTCGGGCACGCCCTCGGCACCGGCGGCGCTGAGCGGCGTAAAGACGTAGGCGAGGAAGCCGAAGAGAACGACCGCCCCGGTCGCGCGCACGATCCGGTCGCGCCCCCACAGCAACGCCAGCAGGCCGGCGAGGATCGCGAGCCCGAAGACGACCGGCCAGAGCGCCCCGAAGCCGCTGTGCAGCCCCGGCCCGAAGTATTCGCTCCAGACCCCGGTGTCGGTCGCGTAGTGGGCGATCGTGAAGTCCGGCCGGCCGATCTGCAGCCGCTCCGGGTGCGGCAGCGTGATCGGTCCCAAGCTCTCCACCGCCGGCAACGGGTTGCCGGCCACGACCAGGTTGCGCAGGTACCAGTACCCCCCACCGAGCAGCGCCGGCACGAACCACCACCCGGCGGCAACCCAGCGCCGCCCCGCGGGCGCCAGACCGAGCACCGCCACCGAGAGCGCCCCCGCCATCGCCAGCGCCGTCACCTTGGTCCCGGCAGCCAGCCCCACCGCGAGCCCTGCAGCAGCGAGCGCCCAGCCGACCGGCAGCTCCTTCCGATCCGACCGCATGTTCCAGGCCGTGACGAGGATGGCGACGGCCGCGAGCAGCAGCGCTGCCGCCATCAGATCGTTCTTGGCGGCCCCGGGCTCCCTGACGACCAACACGTGCGCCTCCAGGAGGATCGCCGCCGCGACCACGCTCAGAGAGCCGCGCCCGTACGGCCGCCCGATGCACCAAGCCGCCAGGAAGGCCACCGCCAGCCAGCCGTAATTCAGGAACACCGACAGCATGTCCCGCCCCGTCAGGGACATGCCCACCGCATGAAGCACCTCTGAGTTCTGCGGGTAGAACCAGTTCGTGAACACCGTGTCCACGTAGTGCATCCCCGTCACCGAGTGGCCCTGCACCATCTCGGCCGCAAACGGCAGGTGGTACCAAAGCGAATCGAAGTTGAACACGCCTCTGTCCAGCGCATGCTTCGTCGTCAACGCCCAATGCCCAACCACGAGAGCGATCACCCCGACCACTACAAGCAGCGACACGGCGCTCTCTCCGGCGGGTGGCGTCGTAGGGGGGACCTCCCCTGAGGAAGCTTTAGCTACCGGAAGGGGAGGTGGGTCCCCTGCGGCGACAGGACCCGCCGGCCAGAGCACCACCGTCCCTGCGACGAGGATCGCGGCCGCCACGAGCGTCCCCGCGTAGAAGAGGCCGAACGTGCCAAGAATCTCGGCGATCCAGACGAGAAGCGCCACGGCCACGATCGACTCGACCAAGCGCGCCGGGGCTCCCTCCCACTCCGGCAACAACCGCCTGCGCAACCCGAACGCCGCATAGCCCAACGAGAACGCGACCACAGCGACCTGCGCGGCTCCCCAGAGGTAGGAGCCCAGGCTAAGCATCGGCGCTTCCTAGGCGGCCGCTCAGCCGCCGAGGCCGCGCACGACGATCGGCGTCTCGCCTTCGGCGACCATGCCCTGCGCTCGCGCCATGCGGTCGACCACGATCGGGTCGTCGGCCGACTGGACCCGGTTGTGCAGCTTGGCGTTTTCGTCGTGCAGCTCGTGCAGCTGCGCTTTCGCCGCGGTCGTCGCGGTGTAGGTCTTGACGAAATCGATCGCCGGGTTCAGGTACGAGTAGAGGACGGCGGCGAGGACGAGGGTGAGGGCGATGCGGCCGACGCGGTCCCAGTTGACCCGGCTGGGGGTGCGGCGGGCGGCCGGTTTGCGGCGGGCGGGGCGCCGGCGCGGTTTTGCCGCAGTCCGACGGGCCTGGGCACGTGCTGCCATGCCCGGTCCTTTGCGGCCGGGCGCCGCATTCCTTCATTTAGGAGCGGCGCTGGACGAATGCCTGCAGGCCGGGGAACTGTGCGGCATCGCCCAATTCCTCCTCGATCCGCAGCAAACGGTTGTACTTGGCGACGCGGTCCGAGCGCGAGGGGGCGCCGGTCTTGATCTGGCCGGCGCCGGTGGCGACGGCGAGGTCGGCGATCGTGGTGTCCTCGGTCTCGCCCGAGCGGTGGGAGATGACCGCGGTGTAGCCCGCCTCGCGAGCGGTCCGGATCGCCTCCAGGGTCTCGGTCAGGGTGCCGATCTGGTTGACCTTGACCAGGATCGAGTTGCCGACGCCGAGCTCGATCCCGCGGCGCAGGCGCTCGGGGTTGGTGACGAAGAGGTCGTCGCCGACAAGCTGCACCCGCTCGCCGAGCCGCTCGGTCAGCGCCTTCCAGCCGTCCCAGTCCTCCTCGTCCATGCCGTCCTCGATCGAGAGGATCGGGAAGTTGTCGCAGGCGCCCTCCCAGTAGCCGACCATCTCCTCCGGCGAGAGGGTGTGGCCCTCGTGCTCGAGCACGTAGGAGCCGCCCTTGAAGATCTCGCTGGTTGCCGGGTCGAGGGCGATGAAGACGTCGGAGCCGGGCTCGTAGCCGGCCGCCTCGACCCCGGCCAGCACCGCTTCCAGCGCCGCCTGGTTGGAGTCGAGGTTGGGCGCAAAGCCCCCCTCGTCGCCACCGGCCGTGGATAGCCCCTTGGAGGAAAGCGACTTCTTCAGCGCGTGGAAGACCTCGGTCCCGACCCGCAGGCACTCGCTGAAGCTGGCGGCGCCGGCCGGGACGATCATGAACTCCTGGAAGTCGACCGAGTTGTCGGCGTGGGCGCCGCCGTTGAGCACGTTCATCATCGGCACCGGCAGCAGCGTCGGCTCGCCGCCGCCGTAGAGCTCGGCCAGGTAGCGGTAGAGCGGCTGGGCCGAGTCCATCGCCGCCGCCTTCGCCGCCGCCAGGGAGACGCCCAGCAGCGCGTTGGCGCCGAGCCGCCCCTTGTTCGGGGTGCCGTCGAGCTCGATCATCGTCTGGTCGAGCGCGCTCTGCTCGGCGGCCCGGGCCCCGGTCAAGGCCGCGGCGATCTCGCCATTGACGTTGGCGACCGCTTGCGCGACCCCCTTGCCGGCCCAGGCGTCGCCGCCGTCGCGCAGCTCGACCGCCTCGAACTCCCCGGTCGAGGCCCCCGAGGGCACCGCGGCAAGGCCGCGAGCGCCGGAATCGAGCGCGACTTCGACCTCGACGGTCGGGTTGCCGCGCGAGTCGAGGATCTGGCGCGCGTGGATGGAGGCGATAACGCTCATGACGGGCGCGCCAGTCTATTGACCTGGCGGGCGGAAAGGGGCGCTATTCGCCGGTCGGCGGCGCTTCAGTGGGCGGCACGCCGGTGCTCGGGGTGCCGGGGACGCCGAGCGGGCGTTCGGTTTCTTTAAGGCCGGCCGGGCGCGGGCGCTGCGGAAGTTTTTCGCCTTCCGGGTTGATCAGCGTGACGCTGCCGGGCATCGCCGGCGAGACCGGGGTCACCGGAGCCGGGCAGGCCTCCGGCAGGCCGCCTTTGGGATCGGCTTCGTAGCAGGCGGGCGGCGCCCCGGCGGGACGACCGTCGCCGACGAAGTTGGCGCACTTGTTGGTGACGAAGCCGTCGGCGCAGAAGGTCCGGGCCTGCCACTTGCTCTGGTAGTTGGTGACGAACTGGGAGAAGACCTGCTGCGCCACCTGCTGGGTCAGCTGGGTTTTGATCTGGGCTTTGACTTCCGACAACGGCTGGATTTTCTCCGGGTTCAACTGCACCACTTCGATCACGAAGAAGTTGCCCTGGACGTCGACCGGGCCGACCAGCTGACCGGTCGGGTTCTCGAAGATCGCTTTTTTCAGTTCCGGCTGGCTCTGCAGGAGTTCTTCAGTCAGCGCTTTCTGCAGGCCGCCTTTGGTTTTCGTGGTCGGGTCTTCGGAGTATTTTTCCGCGACTTTTTTCCAGTTCGCTTCGGAGTTGTCTTTCTCCAGCTCCGCCTGCGCCGCTTCGACTTTCGCTTTGTCTTTGTTGACGACGACGCGGACGTCGCGCGAATCGGAGGTCGTGTACTGGGTGCCTTTGACCGACTCGTAGTAGTCGGCGATTTCAGCGTCGCTCGCGGGTGGCGCCTGGGTCGCGATTTTTTCCTGAATCTGCGTGCTCAGCGCCTGCAGTTTCACGCGAGTGCGAACGTCCTCCATCGTGAAGCGCGAGGTTTTGAGGAATTTCTGGAATTCCGCCTCGCTTTTGAAGTTCTGTTTCTTGATCTGGGCGAGTTCGGTGGCGATCTCTTTCGGCGTCACCGCGAGACCGAGTTCTTCCGCCTCGCCCTGGATCCAGATCGCGTCGAGGAGTTCGCCGAGCGCGGCTTCCTTCAGTTCCTCGTATTTGTCCTCACCCGGTTTCGGCGCTTTTTTCAGCTGCGCCTGCACCGCCTGCTGCAGCAGCGCCCGTTTGAAGTCGGCTTCACTGACGTTGGCGACGTCGTCCGGCACGCTCTCGACGTGGGCGACGTCGCCCTCGGGCACGCTCGGATGGCCGATGCCGTCGGCGATCGCGTAGCCGGCGAAGAGGATCACGAAGAGGGCGCCGAAGAGAAGCAGGGCGAGACGCTGGCGGCCGGCCTTCCGATCTGGCGCGCCGCTCCCCGACTTGCTGCTCTGCCCCGGTTTCGCTCCCACGAAGGCGGCAGCATAGTCAAATCCTTTAAGCGGTGACTAAACCAAGGGTGACTCAGGCTGTCGCACCCTCGAGCGGACGCCGCGCCTCGCGCAGCCCCGCAGCCATCGCGAGGACCGCGGCGAGGCGCTCCTCGGGGTCGCCGTCGACCCGGATCGCGGCGGTCTGCTCGCGCCATTCGTAGAGCGCCCCCTCGACCTGCTCGACCAGCACGCCGGCCTGCTGGGAGTCGAGCTCGACCCCGGTGACGCTGAGTTTGCCGCCGCGGAACTCGACGCTGCGCGCCCCCGCCAGGCCGAGCTCGATCCGCGCCTGCTGCAGCCGCAGCAGGTTCTCGGCCGCGTCCGGCAGCGGCCCGAAACGGTCGCTGAGCTCGTCGCGGATCGCCCGCAGCTGACCGGGCTCGCGGGCGGCGACGATGCGGCGGTGGACGTCGATCTTGGCCGCCTCGAAGGGGACGAAGGTGGCCGGCAGGTAGGCGTCGACCGGGACGTCGAGGCGAACCGGCTCCGGCGCCTCCTCGCGCTCCTCTTCCTCGCCGGCGGCGGCGACCGCCTCGTCGATCATCTGGCAGTAGAGCTCGAAGCCGACCGCGGCGACGTGGCCAGACTGCTCGTCGCCGAGCAGGTTGCCGGCGCCGCGGATGTCGAGGTCGCGCATCGCGATCCGGAAGCCGGAGCCGAGCTCGGTGTGGTCGGCCAGGGTCGAGAGCCGCGCCGCGGCCTCCTCGGTCAGCGCCTCGGCCGAGGGGTAGAGCAGGTAGGCGAAGGCGCGCTCGCGTGAGCGCCCGACCCGCCCGCGGATCTGGTACGCCTGGGAGAGCCCGAGCTGGTCGGCGCGCTCGACGATCAGGGTGTTGGCGCTGGGGATGTCGAGCCCGGACTCGATGATCGTCGTCGTCACCAGCACGTCGGCCTCGCCGCGCAGGAAGCCGAGCATCGTTTCCTCCAGCTGGTGCTCGTCCATCTGCCCGTGCGCTTCGACGAAGCGGGCGCCCGGGACCAGCGCCCGCAGCCGCTCGGTCGTTTCCGGCAGCGAGTCGATCCGGTTGTGCAGGACGAAGGCCTGACCCTTGCGCTCGAGCTCGCGGTTGATCGCCTTGCCGACCAGGTCCTCGTCGTAGGGGCCGACGTAGGTGCGGACCGGGCGCCGCCCCTCGGGCGGGGTCTCGATCACCGAGATGTCGCGCAGCCCGGCCAGGCTCATCTGCAGGGTGCGCGGGATCGGGGTCGCCGAGAGCGCCAGCACGTCGACCTTCAGCTTCAACTGGCGCAGCAGCTCCTTCTGCTTGACCCCGAAGCGCTGCTCCTCGTCGACAATCACCAGCCCCAGCTCCTTGGCGCGGACGTCGCGGGAGAGCAGCCGGTGAGTGCCGATCAGGACGTCGACTTTGCCCGCCTCGAAGTCTTTGAGGCTCGCTTTCACCTCGGCCGCGGGGCGCAGGCGGGAGACCCCCTCGACCCGGAACGGGAGGTCGGCGAGGCGCTCGCGGAAGGTGCCGAAGTGCTGCTGGGCGAGAATCGTGGTCGGGACCAGGACGATCACCTGCTTGCCGTCGCTGGCCGCCTTGACCGCGGCCCGGATCGCCACCTCGGTCTTGCCGAAGCCGACGTCGCCGCAGACCAGCCGGTCCATCGGCCGCTCCGATTCCATGTCGCCCTTGACCGCCTCGATCGCTTCCATCTGGTCGGCGGTCTCGCGGTAGGGGAAGGCGCTCTCCATCTCGATCTGCCACTCACCGTCGGGCGGGAAGGAGTGGCCGCGGCGGGAGCGGCGCTCGGCGTAGAGGTTGAGCAGCTCGCCGGCCAGGGCGCCGGCCGCTTTGCGCGCCCGCGCCTTCAGGTTCTGCCAGCGTTTGCCGCCGAGCGCCGAGAGCGAGGGTTCGCCGCCGGCGCCGACGTAGCGGCTCAGCTTCGCCAGCTGGTCGGTGGGGACGAAGACGCGGTCCTCGCCTTTGTATTCGAGGTAGAGGTAGTCGCGGGTGATGCCGCCGACCTCGCGCGTCTCGAAGCCGGCGAAGCGGGCGACGCCGTGGTCCTCGTGGACGACGTAGTCGCCGACCCGGAGTTCGCTGAAGGCGAGCCGGCCGCGGCCAGCGCCGGGGGCGGGCTCCTCCGTGCGGCGGCGGTGGACGAGGCGGCGGAAGGGGTAGACGGCGAGTTTCAGCTCGGGGCTGACGAAGCCCTCGCGCAGGCGCGCCTCGGCGAAGGAGAGGCCGGGGTCGGGCGAGAGCCGGCCGCCTTCGAGCAGGCGGGCGTCGAGCCGGTCGAGGCCGTAGCGGGCGCGCTCGGCCTCGCCGCGGCTGTCGAAGGCGACGACGGCGCGGTAGCCGGAGCGGACCAGTTTCTCGAGCTCGCCCTCGGCCTCTTTGACGCTGCGCGCGGGTGACTCGGCGCGGGCGGCGCGAAAGGCCTCCTCGTCGTCCTCGCCGGCGGCGGTGAGCGCGAGCGCCGCCCGCTCGCCGAGCGGCGCGGCGACGTCGACGTAGAGGTGCTGGGCGTCGTCGGCGTGCATCGCCGCGGTCGCGTCCTCCCAGTGGTCGCGCAGGGCCGGTTCGATCTCCTCGGCCGCGGCCAGCACCACCGCCGCCTCGGCCGGAATCAGGTCGAGCGGGGCGCGAAAGTGCTCGAGCGGCAGCAGCTCGGCCAGGTTGGCGGGCTGTTTGTCCTCCTCGGCCGCCTCCAGGGTCGCCAGCTCGGCCAGCTCGCGGTGCTCGGCGTCGAGCTCGGCCGCCGGCGCCAGCTCGACCCGCTCGGCCTCGCCGAGCGAGCGCTGGGTGAAGGTCGAGAACCAGCGCATCGAGTCGACCTCGTCGCCGAACAGCTCGATCCGCACCGCCCGCTCCTCGGTCGCCGGGTAGACGTCGAGGATGCCGCCGCGGACCGCGAACTGGCCGCGCTCCTCGACCTGCTCGACCCGTTCGTAGCCGGCCCCGACCAGGTCATCGGCGACCGCCCCCAGCTCGACCTCCTCGCCCTTGGTGATCTCGAACCCGGCCGGGCGCAGGGAGGCGTCGGGGACGGCCTCGGCGAGCGCGGTGGCGCTGGCGACGACGACCGCGTCGGCTTCGCGCCCGAGCGCGTCGAGCGCGTCGATCCGCAGCCCAACCAGGTGCGGCGGCGGGGTCACGTGCGAGGCGTAGCCGGTCCCGCGCGAGGGGTAGAGGCGGACCCGGCGCGGGGCCAGGTAGGCGCGCAGGTCGGCGGCGAGGTCGCGGGCGGAGCGGTCGTCGGCGCTGACCAGCAGGGCCGGCCGGCCGGCGAGGCCGCGGTCGTCCTCGAGCAGGGCCGCGAGCAGCAGTGGCCGCAGCGTCGTCGAGACCCGGACCGCGACCTCCTCCCCCCCATCTGCCGCCGCGCGGGCGCGGGCGGCGAGCGCGTGGACGCGCTCGTTATCGGCGGCGATCTCGACTAGTGGGCGAAGACTCATGGGGCGGCCTCCTCGCCTTGCTTAATCCGGTTGGGGGAAACCCGGACCGGTTCGCACGTGCTCGACCTGGCCGACGCCCTCGGCGGCCGAGCGACCGACCACGTCGTCCCACTCGTGCAGCATCGCCTTCAGGCGGGCGACCGCCTCGGGCGGGTGGGTGGCAACCTCGGCGGCCAGCTCCAGGGCCGCGTTCTCGGTTCCCGCCGCCGGCGCGACCCGGTTGACGAGCCCGAGCCGCAGCGCCTCGTCAGCCCCCACCGTGCGCGAGCTGAGCAGCAGGTACTTGGCGGTGGCGAGACCGCAGAGGGTGACCAGGCGGGCGGGGCCGACCGGCATCCCCAGGGCCGCGCCGGGAAAGCGCAGGCGCAGGTTGGAGCCGCCGACACGCATGTCGCAGGCAACCGCGATCTCGGCGCCGCCGCCGACCACGTCGCCGTGACAGACGGCGATCGTCGGCTTCGGGAAGGCGACGATCGTGTCGTAGAGGTCGGAGAAGAGCTGCATGCGGCGCACGTGCGCCTCGCTGTCGAGCTGCTCGCGCACGTCGGCGCCGGCCGAGAGGCCCATGTGGTCGCCGGAGCTGATCACCAGCACCCGCACCGCCTCGTCGCCGCGGGCGACCGCGAGGTGCTCGAGCAGCTCGGAGAGCATCTGGGCGTTGAGCGCGTTGCGGGCGTCGGGCCGTTGCAGGCGCAGCAGCGCCACGCCCTGCTCAGTCACCTCGTAGGAGGTCAGCTCGTTCGGCTCACTCATCGCCCGCGGAACCTAGTCGTTCGACCAACCGCTCCGTCTCCTCAGCGGCAGCCTCAACCAGTGCCTCGACCTCTGCCTTCGGCTCGCGGAACTTGCCGAGCACGTAGGCGGAGACGATCTCGGGGTCGGTCGAGTCGGGCCGCCCCACTCCGACCCGGACGCGCCAGAACTCGGGGTCGCCGAAGCCGCGTTTGAGGCTCTTCAGCCCGTTGTGGCCGGCGAGGCCGCCGCCGAGGCGGGACTCGATCCGCCCGAACGGGAGGTCGATCTCGTCGTGGACGACGACGACGCGGTCGAGCGGCAGCTTCAGCGAGCCGCGCGCCGGCCCGGCCGAGTTGCCCGATTCGTTCATGAAGGTGAGCGGCTGCAGCAGCGCCACCCGGGGGCCACCCGGGCCGGTCCGCCCTTCGGCGAGGCGGCCGCGGAACTTGTCCTTGGCCCGCGGCAGGTCCCAGCGCTGGGCCAGCTCGGCCAGTACCTCGAAGCCGACGTTGTGGCGGGTACCGGAGTACTCGGAGCCGGGGTTGCCCAGCCCGACGATGAGGATGCGGTCGCCCCCCTCGCCGCCTTCGCGACGGCGGAACAGCGACAGGGGACTCAGTCCCCGGAGTCGCCCGAGTCGCCGGAGTCGCCCTCCGACTCGCCCTCGCCCTCGGCGCCCTCGCCCTCGCCGACCACCTCGGTCTCCTCCTCGACCTCGGGGGCCGCTTCTTCGACCCGCGGCGGCGAGAGGGTGACGATCGTGACCTCCTCGAGGTCCTCGGCGACGAAGGTGACGCCCTCGGGGGCGGGGATCTGGGCCAGCGAGAAGGTGTCGTTGATCTCCATCGCAGAGACGTCGGCGGTGAGGCTGTCGGGGATCTCGGCCGGCAGCGCTTCGACGGTGATCTCGCGGGTGACGTGCTCGAGCACCCCGCCGCCCTTGACGCCGGGGGCGCTGTCGGCGCCCTCGAGCTCGATCGTGACCTCGGCCTGGATCGCCTCGTCGAGTTTCACCGCCTGCAGGTCGATGTGCTGGAGGCTGCCGCGGACCGGGTGCAGCTGCTGGTCCTTGACCACGACCGGGACGGCTTTGCCGCCGTCGATCTCGAGGTCGAACAGGGCCGCGCCCTCGCTGATGATCGAACGCACCTCGCGTTCGGAGACCTGGAACGGGGTCGCCTCCGAGCCGCCGGAGTAGACGACGCCCGGAACCAGGCCCTCGCCGCGCAGGCGACGGGACGTGCGGGAGCCGAACTCGGCGCGAGGAGCGACCTTGAGGGTTGAGCGTGCGCTGGCCATCGGACGGGAGAGGATAGAGAAACCGGGGAAATTGGATCGTGTGGCAGTCTTCGGGCGTGGCTGACGACTCCAAGATCCCCAAGGGCCGGGTCCGCCGCTCGGCCAAACTCGGCTCGATCGTCGGCGCCCAGAGCGCCCGCTATGCCGGCACCAAGGCGGCCAACGTCGGCCGCTCCGAGGAGGCCGGCAAAGAGGCGCTGGAGCAGCGCCACCTGGAGACGGCGATGAAGATGGTCGGGGCTCTGGGCCAGATGAAGGGCGCGGCGATGAAGCTCGGCCAGTTCGCCTCCTTCATCGACACCGAATTCATCCCCGAGGAGTACCGCGAGATCTACCAGGAGCAGCTCGCGAAACTGCGCACCGACGCGCCGGCGATGCCCTGGGAGAAGGTGGTCAAGGTGCTGGAGGAGGAATACGACGGCGAACCGCTCTCCGAGCTCTTCGCCGAGATCGAGCAGGAGGCCTTCGCCGCCGCCTCGATCGGCCAGGTGCACCGGGCGGAGCTGCTCGACGGGCGCGAGGTCGCGGTCAAGATCCAGTACCCGGGGATCGCCGAGGCGCTCGACGCCGACCTCCGCAACGCCGGCACGATCGTCCGCCTCGCCCGCGCCCTCGCCCCCGGCCTCGACGCCAAGGCGATCGCCGACGAGATCCGCGAGCGGGTGATGGAGGAGCTCGACTATGAGTACGAGGCCCAGAACCAGCGCTCCTTTGCCCGCGCCTACCGCGACCATCCCTTCATCTACGTGCCCGAAGTCGTCACCCGGCTCTCGCGGCGACGGGTCCTCGTCACCGAGCTGGTGCGGGGAATGAAGTTCGAGCAGATCAAGGAGTTGCCGCACGAGGAGCGCAGCCGCTTCGGCGAGATCGTCTTCCGCGGCAGCATCGGCTCGCTCTTCAACCTGCAGCACTTCAACGCCGACCCCCACCCCGGCAACTACATCCTGATGGAGGACGGCCGTGTCGCCTTCCTCGACTTCGGGATGACGAAGAAGCTCGACCGCGAGCAGGTCGTGCTCGAGCAGCGGGCCTTCGACGCCGCCTCGCGCAACGACCCCGAGGCCTTCCGCCTGGCCCTGCACGACCTCGGCTTCATCAAGAAGCCCTCGAAACTCGATGCCGAACGACTGCTGGAGCACATGGGCGCGGTCGGCGGCTGGTACATCGAGGACCGCGAGATCGAAATCACCCCGAAACGGGTGATGAAGATCATCGAGTCGACCCACGACCCGCGCTCGGAGTACTACGACCTGATGCGGCGCGAGTCGATCCCGGTCGAGGAGCTGATGGGGCGGCGAATGGAAATCGGCGTCGTCGCCGTGCTCGGGCAGCTACGGGCAAAGCGCAACTGGCACCAGATCTTCTGCGAGTGGGTCTACGCCAACGAGCCCGCGACCGAGCTCGGCCAGGAAGAATGGGATTACTTCGAGGAGCGCGGGGTCAAGCGGACGCCAGGGCTTGCCGAAACCCACTAGAAGTCACTCCACCCACCACCACCGAGGAGAAGCGATGAAGCGCATCAAACGCGGCTGGGCCCTGACCAAGAAAAGCTGGGCGCTGTTGAACAGTCACCGTGAGCTGATCCGCTTCCCGCTCTACGGCGCGCTGGCGACGATCCCGCTGGCGATCATCTTCCTCGGCCCCGGGCTCTACCTGCTCGACCAGAAGAGCTATGGCGGCGCGATCCCGATCCTGGTCGCCGGGATCTACGTGCTCAGCGTGGTCGGCGTCTACTTCGCCGTCGGCCTCGCCGCGGCCGCGAACAAGATCTTCCAGGGCGAGGACGCAACCGTCGGCGACGGGCTCGCTGTCGCCCGCAGCCGCTTCCCCGAGATCTGCGGCTGGGCCGCGCTCTCGACCGCGATCGGCTTGATCATGGGCCTGCTGGAGAACCAGGGTGGCGCGCTCGGCAGCATCGCCGCCCGCCTGGTCGGGATGGCCTGGGCGCTGGTCACCTTCATGGCGGTGCCGGTGCTGGCGATCGAGGGCACCGGCCCGTTCGGGACGCTGAAGCGCTCGGCCTCGATCTTCAAGGACAAATGGGGCCAGCAGATCACCGGCAACATCGCGATCGGCGGCGCCATCGGCCTCTTCGCCATCCTCCCCGCCGCCCTGCTGATCGTTGCCGGCATCGTGCTCTGGCCGAGCAGCGGCCCCGCCGCCGTGGCCCTGATCCTGGTCGGCGCCGTGATCATGTGCGTGGCGCTGCTGATCCAGAAGGCGCTGAGCGGCGTCTTCGGGGTCGCCCTCTACCGCTACGCGATGGACGGCGAAGCGGTTGGCGGCTTCACCCAGGAGGAGCTGGAGTCGGCCGTGAAGCTGAAGAAGGGCGCCCGTAACGCGCCGCCGACGGCGACCCCGGGCACCGTCTGAGCGGTGCCCGGGCTCGAGGTCCGCAACCTCACCAAGCGCTACGGCAAGACCGTTGCCGTCGACGACCTCTCGTTCACAGTCGAGGCGGGGCGGGTAACCGGCTTCCTCGGCCCCAACGGGTCGGGGAAGACGACGACGATGCGGGCCCTGCTCGGCTTGCTGCGGCCGAGCCAGGGCGAAGCCCTGGTCGAGGGCAGCCGGCCGGTCGAGATGAGCGACCCGCTGCGGACGATCGGGGCCGCGCTCGAGGCGACCGCCTTCCACCCTGGCCGCAGCGGCCGCAACCACCTGCGCACGCTCGCGGCCGCCGCCGGCATATCCCGCCAGCGGGTCGAGGAGGTGCTGGAGACGGTCGAGCTGAGCGGCGCCGCCGACCGTCGCGTCAAGGGCTACTCGCTGGGCATGCGGCAGCGGCTGGCGCTGGCCGCGGCGCTGCTCGGCGAGCCGCGCATCCTGATCCTCGACGAGCCCGCCAACGGGCTCGACCCGCAGGGGATGCGCTGGCTGCGCGACCTGCTGCGCGAGCAGGCGGCGGGCGGTCGCACCGTGCTCGTCTCCAGCCACCTGCTGAGCGAGATCGCGCAGACGGCGGAGCAACTGGTCGTGATCCGCAAGGGCAAGCTGGTCGCCCAGACCTCGCTGGCTGAGTTCACGGCGACCGGCCCGGGCCAGGTCCGAGTGCGGGCGGCCGACCTGGCCGGGCTCGGAGAGGCGCTCACGGCTGCTGCCGGCACGGTCACCCGGGACGGCGACGGCGCCCTCCTGGTCGGCGACATCGACGGCGCCCGGATCGGCGAGATCGCCCTGCAGCGGGGAATCGCGATCCACGAACTGGCACCTCAGCAGCAGAGCTTGGAGGAGCGTTTCTTCGAGCTGATGGGCGACGAGGAGGGGGGCGCCGCGTGAACCTCCTGCGCAGCGAGTGGCTGAAGCTGTGGACGACGCGCACGACCTGGACGATGCTCGGCATCGCCCTGCTCGGCGAGGCCCTCTTCGCCGGCCTTTACGTCGGTCTGGCGCCGCTGAGCGAGATCGGCGACATCGACCAGGTCGCGACCGGGACCGGCCTGCTGCTGGTGATGCTGCTGGTGCTCGGAGTGCTGATCGCCACCACCGAGTTCCGCCACGGCACCTCCAGCTCCACCTTCCTGGCGACGCCGAAGCGCTGGCCGGCGCTGCTGGCCAAGCTCGGGATCGCGCTGGCGGTCGGGGTGCTGGCCGGGCTCGCCTATGTGGTCGTCAACGCCGGCCTGGCCCTGCCGCTGTTCGAGGGCCGCGAAGGCAACCTGCCCGCGACCTCCGCCCTGACCGAGATCTACGCCGGCGTCGTCGTCTCCTACGCCCTGCTCTGCGCCTTCGGCCTCGGGGTCGGCGCGATCGTCCGCAACCAGGTCGGCGCGATGATCGCCGCGATCGCCTTCTTCTTCGTCCTCTCGCCGCTGCCGGAACTGCTGCCGGGCTCGATCGGCGACTACGTCCCGGCCCAGGCGATCGGCTCGCTGCACGGCAACCCCGAAGGCGACGGCAGCCTCGGCCAGGTCGCCGGCGGTCTCGTCCTCAGCGCCTGGGCCTTCGCCCTGTTCGCCCTAGGCACCGCGCTGATCTGCCGCCGCGACGTCGCCGACTAGAGCTGGGCGAAGAGGCGGGGGTCGTTGGAGCAGAGGCCGGTGACGCCGAGCTCGACCAGCCTGCGCATCCGCTTCTCGTCGTCGACGGTCCAGGCGATCAGCTCGACGCCGCTGAGCTTGCAGATGCGGGCGAGGCGGGCGCTGATGAGCGGGTGGTAGACCCACATCGCCTCGACCCCCATCTGCGGCAGCTTCTGCGCCGCCAGGCCGGGCAGGCGGTAGCGCATCGCCGCCAGCGCCACCGGCAGCGCCGGCTTCGCCCAGGGCGTCGCGTTCCAGTCCTTGGTCACTTTCGGATAGGTCCAGCCGCGGCGCAGCTCCGGCGCCAGCTCGAGGATCCGTTTCAGCGAGTAGAGCTCCATCGTCGAGACCATCGCCCGCTCGGTCAGGCCGCGCTCGCGCAGCGCCTCGACGATCTCCTCCTCGCGACCGGGCAGCTTGATGTCGAGGTCGATCTCGACCCGGTCGAGGGGCGGCTCGAGGAAGGCGTCGAGCGCCTCCGTCAGGTTCAGCGGCGTGCGCCGTGCGGCGTCGCCCCAGTCGTGGGCGACGACCAGCGGCGCCCGCTGCTCCAGCGGCAGGTGCGCGTCGCGCAGCCAGAGCACGTCGAACTCGATCGTGTCGACGCCGGCCTCGACCGCGGCTTCGAAGCTCGGGATCGTGTTGCCGGGGGCGATCAGGTCGGCGCCCTTGTGGCCGACCAGGCGCAGCTTGGTGGGTGCCTCGGTGGCCAAGAGCCGAGCGCCAGCGGCTAGAAGAGCTGGTTCTCGCCGGCGAAGATCTCGGAAACCGAGTCGTCGGTGAAGATGCGGCGGATCGAGTCGGCGAAGGTGGTGGCGGTCGAGAGCACCGAGATCTTCTCCGGGGCGCCGGGGCGCAGCGGCAGCGTGTCGGAGACGACGATCCGCTCGATCGCCGACTCGGCGAGCCGTTCGTAGGCGGGGCCGGAGAAGACGCCGTGGGTGGCGGTCGCGATCACCCGCGCCGCGCCCTCGTCGAGCACGGTCTGGGCGGCGGCGCAGAGGGTGCCGGCGGTGTCGATCATGTCGTCGACCAGGACCGCGGTCTTGCCCTTCACGTCGCCGACCACGTAGCCGATCTCGGCCACCTGCTGGGCCGGGCGCTCCTTCTCCATCACCGCCCAGTGGGTGCCGATGCGGCGGGCGAAGTTGCGCGCCGTCTTCACCCGGCCGGCGTCCGGCGAGACGATCACCAGGTCCTCGGCCGGGTACTGGTCGGCGAACCACTGGGTCAGCATCGGCATCGCGGTCATGTGGTCGACCGGGACGTGGAAGAAGCCCTGGACCTGGCCGGCGTGAAGGTCCATGGTGACGACGCGGTCGACCCCGACCCCCTCCAGGCACTTGGCGACGATGCGGGCCGAGATCGGCTCGCGCGGGGCCGACTTCTTGTCCTGACGGGCGTAGCCGTACCAGGGCATGACGGCGATGATCCGGTGGGCGGAGGCGCCCTGGGCGGCGTCGATCATCGTCAGCAGCTCGACCAGCGAGTCGTTCGGGGTCATGTCGCTCTGCTCGTTGGCGCAGGTCGACTGGACGATGAAGACGTCGGCGCCGCGGATCGACTCCTCGTAGCGGCAGTAGACCTCGCCGTTGGCGAAGGTGGTCAGGGTCGCCTGGCCGAGGTCGATGTCGAGCTTGCCGGCGACTTTGGCGGCCAGGTCCATCGAGCTGCGGCCGCCGAAGACCATCATCCGCTTCGAGTAGTCGTGCGGGATCGCGCTGCTCACCTGCGGATGCTCGTCGATCATGCTCACGGGCTCTGTTCCTCTCGCATCTTGGCGGCCTTGTCGGCCGCGTATCCGTCGATGTTTCGCTGCGCGTTCTCGCTCACGGCCAAGGCCCCCTCGGGGACGTCGTCCTTGATCACGGCACCGGCGCCAGTGTAGGCCGAGTCGCCGACTTCTACCGGCGCGATCAGCATCGTGTCAACGCCGATCCGCACGTCGCGGCCGATGACCGTGCGGTTCTTGCGGAATCCGTCGTAGTTGGCGGTGATCGTGCCGGCGCCGAGGTTGGCGCCGGGGCCGACGTCGGCGTCGCCGACATAGGCCAGGTGCGGGATCTTCGCCCCCTTGCCCACGTGCGAGTTCTTGACCTCGACGAAGGTGCCGGCCTTGGCCCCGGCGTCGAGCACCGCGCCCGGGCGCAGGTAGGCGAAGGGGCCGACCGAGCAGCCGTCCTGGACCTCGCACTCGACCAGGTAGGAGTGGATGACGCTGGACTCGATCCCGACCGCGCTGTCGACGAGCGTGGTCAGCGGGCCGACCACGGCGTGGGCGCCGACGCTGGTCGCGCCGCGCAGGCTGGTGCCGGGCTCGATCCGGGCGTCGGCGCCGATCTCGACGCCGGCGTCAACCCAGGTCGAGCCGGGGTCGACCACGGTGACGCCGGCCACCATGTGCGCCTCGAGCAGGCGGCGGCGGGCCTCGGCCTCGACCGCGGCGAGGTCGGCGCGGTTGTTGACCCCCATCGTCACCGCGAGGTCGTCGGCGCGGTGGGCGGCGACGCTGTGGCCGGCCGCGCGCAGGGCCGGGAAGACGTCGGGCAGGTAGTACTCGCCCTGGGCGTTGTCGTTGGAGATGCCGGCGAGGGCGGCAGCCAGCGGGGCGGCGTCGAAGACATAGGTGCCGGCGTTGATCTCGCGGATCGCGAGCTGCTCGGGGTCGGCGTCGCCGGCCGCTTTCGCCTCGACCACCTGCTCGACCTCGCCCGAGTCGAGGCGGACGACGCGGCCGTAGGAGCCGGGCTCGTCGAGCTCGATCGTCAGCATCGTCGCCGCCGCCGGCGAGGCGGCGTGGGCCTCGAGCAGCCCGGCGATCGTCGCCGCCGAGAGCAGCGGCACGTCGCCGGAGAGGACCAGCACGGTCTCGCTCCCCGCGATCAGCTCGGCGGCGGCCCGGATCGCGCCACCGGTCCCGTCCGGCTCGGGCTGCTCGACCGTCTCCACGCCCTCGGGCAGCCCCGGGGTCAGGTCGATCCCGGGCGAGACGATCGCGGCAACCCGGCCGGCGCCGGCCTCGCGCGCAGCGAGAATCGGCCAGGCGACCATCGCCCGCCCGCAGACGGGATGCAGCATCTTCGGCAGGGAGGAACGCATCCGCGTCCCCTTCCCCGCCGCCATAACGAGAACCAGGGGAGAGCTCACTTCGAGCATCGTATTGGGAATGGGGCCGTGTGCCCCTCCCCCAGAGACCGTTGCGCAGCAGATTGCGGGCCTACTTCAACGGGCCGCCCAGAGCCTCTGTGGGAGGGGCACACGGCCCCATTCATCAGGCGCTTCGAGAGAGATCTCGGCCGACCAGCGCCACGGAAGTGAGCGTCCAGCCGACGAAGATCAGGTCGATGCCAACCAGGAGGCCGATCGCCCAGTCGGCGGAGCTGGGGAACTTGGCGAGGACGAGGATGCCGATCAGCAGGCTGCAGACGCCGCTGAGGCCGACCAGGCCGGCGTTCTGCTGGCCACGGGCGAGGAAGGCGACGGTGACGCGGGTCAGACCCATGAAGAGGAAGTAGATCCCCAGCACCAGGGTCAGGGTGAGGGTGCCGTTGTGCGGTTCGACGATCAGCCAGACACCGACGATCACGGTCAGCGCCGCCCACAGCAGGCGCAGCACCACGGTCCCGACCGAGTGCGCCGAGAAGGCGGCGGCGACCAGGAAGGCGCCGGCGATGACGAGGATCCAGCCGATGAAGATCGCGGTCCCGACCGCGGCCACGGCGGGGATCAGGATCGCGACGCAGCCGAGCAGGATCGCGAAGACCCCGGCGCCCATCAGCAGCTTCCAGCTACGGGCCAGGCCGGCCCGGACCTCCGGGTCCATCGACGCTCCTCCGATCTCCACGAAGGAAAGCCTAAGTCGCTTTGCGGACGCTACGCTCGGGGGGCGTTCCGGGATGGTGTAGCCGGCAGCACGCTTGGTTTTGGTCCAAGAAGCGGGGGTTCAAATCCTCCTCCCGGAACTGCTGCGAAACTTCGAGTCCGCGGCCCGTTAGGGCAGGGTCTTCTTCAGGGTGATCGAGCGGGTGCTGAGCACCGCGGCGCCGGCGGTCGGGGTGAAGGCGATCTGGGTTTTGACGGTCGCCTTGCCGGTCTGGTTCAGCTTTTTCTTCGCTTTGCCCTTGGCCCGGATCGAGACTTTCAGCGTCTGCGGCCCGGTGGCTTTGGCGCCCACCTTGACGATCTTCCTGCCGCTGACCTGGAGCGTGCCGGCGGCCGAGACCTGGACCGGGAGGACGGCCGTGCCCTTGGCTTTGTTCAGGGTCAATTTGCCGAGCCTGAGGTTCGCTTTCGGCGGTGGCGGCGGCTGCGCCGTCACGGTGAAGGAGCTGGTCTGCGAGACGCTGGCGCCCGCCGTCGTCTTCGCGGTCAAGGTGACAGCGTAGGTGCCGGCCTTGGCGTCGGCCGGGACCTTGACCTTGACCTCGCGCGAGGTGGAGGTGCGGCGGCTGGCGTCGGTGGGGACGTCCGGCTTGTAGAGCGGATTGGCCAGCGTGGCGGTGGTGCCGGGCAGGTTGGTCGCCGCGCCGAGGGCGAAGCTGGGGATCGTCAGCGCCGTGGTGCCGACTTCGAGCTTGAACGGGAGCGTCGCCTCGCCGCCGGCCTGCACGGTGGGCGCCGCGCCCTCGCTCTTCACCCGGAGATCGGTGACGCGCAGTTCCTGCCGCGCGTCTTTGAGGATGCGGCATTCCTCCCGGACCGATTCTTCTTTGCCGATCGGGCAGTAGGCGGGCCGTTCGATGTCCGTCGGGGAAGCGGCATCGACGTTGCGGTTGCCGCTGGCGAGGGCGACGAGGAAGGAGCCGCCGTAGGGTCCGCCGTCGGCGGGGACGGGCAGGCCGAACTCGGGGTCGATCGTCCATTCGAAGTTTTCGCCTTCGAGACTGGGCATGACCTCGGACATGTAGCCGATGATTTCGGTCCCGGGCGGCGGCCATGACGGCTCGCCTTCTTCCGTTTCCAGCCGGCCCAGCGCTTCGGCGACGCTCTGGTTGCGATGGAAGACGAGCGGCGGCGCCGACGGAGGCTCGCCGATGGCAGCGATCGTCTCAGGCGCGATGGCGCCTTTCGTCACCGCGAGGCCGATATAGGTCTGCCCTACTTCGTCTTCGCCGCCGATTTTGCATTTTTGTTCAGCTTCGCTGTAGCCCACGCAGAACGCCATGTGGATGCGGACCGAGCCGATTTCGCCCGGCTGGGTGACCTGAAGCGAGCCCGGCTTGTAGTACGCGCAGGCGCTCAGCACGACGGCGAGCGCGGCGAAGGCGAGGAGCACCAGGGCGGGCTTGCGGAATCGGCGGGCGCGGACGGACACGAGGGTTCGCAGGCTAACGCCCGCTCGCGGGCAGATCAATGGTGGAATTCGGCTGACTTAGTCCTCCGACTTGCGCGTCACCTTGCCGCCCTTGGCGCCGGGCTCCTGGGCCGGGCCGCTGGGCGAGGCGATGCCGAGCACGCGCATCGCCTTGAGCCCGAGGCCGAGCTTCTCGCGCCCCTCGGTGGCGGAGACGTCGTGGCCGCAGAGCTCCTTCACCCGCTCCAGCCGGTAGCGCACGGTGTGGCGGTGGGTGAAGAGCTGTTTGGCGGTGGCGGCGACGTTGCCGTCGTTGTCGAGATAGGCCTCGACGGTCGCGACCAGCTCGGTCTCGTACTGCTCGTCGTAGGCGGCCAGGGGCTCGACCGTCTCGGCGTAGAAGCGTTCGAGCTCGGCCGGGTCCTCGCTCATCGCCGGCAGCAGCAGCCGGTAGGCGCCGGTGTCCTCGAAGGCGAGCAGGGCGTGGCCCTCGGCCTCGCCGACGTTGACCGCCAGCCGCGCCTCGCTGCCGGCCCGGTAGAGGTCGACCGGGTCGGCGCTGCGGCGGCTGCGGCCGATGCTGAGGTGGAAGCCGGAGAGGCTGTCGTCGAGCTCGCGGGCCAGGCCAGCAGCGGCGCGGGCGAGCCGCTCGTCGTCCTCGGCGGGGACGATCACGGCGACTTCAGCGGCGACCTCGCCGTCCTCGCTGGTGGCGAGCGAGCCGGGCGCGAGCGAGCGCAGCCCCCGCATCGTCAGGGTGAGGACGCGCTGGCGCCACTCCCCCGTCTGCGCCGCCCGCGGCGCCACCCGCAGCACCAGCACGCCGGCGCCGCGGTCGAGGTCGGCGCCGAGCTCGGCGGCGCGGGCGACGATGTCGCCGCGGTCGGTTACCCGGCGCGCCAGCACGTCGGCGACGAAGGCGCTCGCCACCTCCTCGCTCTCCCACTCCGGCGAGCGCGAGCGCTCCAGCTCCAGGGCCAGCAGGGTGGTCACCATGCGGGCGATCGCCGGCTCGGGCGGGGCTTTCGCCCGGTAGCGCAGCTCGCCGACCGCGGCGTCGGCGACCCGCAGCTCGACCGCGGTCACCCCCTCTCCCCCGGAGAGCAGCTTCCGCTCCTGGTCGGGGGAGGCGCCGGCGACGGCGAGAACGGCGCTGGAGCGGTCGATCAGGGCGACGCTGGCGTCCAGCAGGCGCGCCGCGGCGCGCGCCACGGCGGGCAGGCCAGCGCCCGACTCGACCGCTTCCGAGAGCGCGTCGAGCAGCCCAGGATCTTCCGCTTTTGCAGGGATTTCAGCCCCCTCCGAGGTCGCCGGCATGCGCCCATTATCCCCAGCGTGGCGCTAACTACTTGCCGTTGACGAAATTTGAGATGTCGGTGTAGTAGTAGACGATGACAAGCCCGGCGATGACGCCGAGCACGACCAGGGCGGCGAGCACGAAGACCGAGAGGAAGCCGGCCGCCGCCTTTTCCCAGATCCGCCCATGCGAGCTCAGTGCCGGAGCCAGGATCAGGCCGACGAAGGCGGCCAGGCAAATCACCGCCGCGGGGATATAGACGACGTACGCTTCGTTGATTTTCGCCAGGGCGAAAGAGGTCACTGCCGGGGATTCTGCCGAACTCCGCTGACAACCAGGCCGATCAGGGCGCAAAAGGAGAAGCAGGCAGCGCCCAGCGCCCAGCCGCCGCTGACGTCGCTGAAGTAGTGGACGTTGAGGTAGACGCGGGAGAGGCCGACCAGGATCGTCAGCGCCAGGCCGGTCAGCACCACCGCGGTTTTGCGCGTGATCCCGGGCCGCAGCCGCAGCACGATCGTCACCGCCAGCCAGAGGTAGAGCACCGAGTGGGTGGCGTGACCGCTGGGGAAGGCGGAGCCGCTGGTCGCGACCAGCCCGTCCTCGGGGCGCGGCCGGTCGACCGCGGCCTTGATCTCGTGGAAGCCGATCGAGGAGATCGTCATCGCCGCCAGCAGCACCCCGACCTCGGCCCAGCGCCGCCGCGCCGCCAGCGCCCCCGCGCAGACCAGGGTCAGGCTCCAGGTGAAGACGCCGGAGCCGAGGAAGGTGACGACCTTGGAGATGTCGGTGAGCCAGGCGACCCGGAGGCTTTCGACCACGTCGATCGCGGTCATGTCGCCCGGGGTCGGCCCCGGGTCGCGGCCGATCAGGACGACGTAGGCGACGAGGACGAAGAGCGAGACCGCGAGGGTCGCCATCAGGGTGGTGAATTCGAGCCCGAAGGTGCCGCCGGGGGTGACCCGTGCCCAGACGAACTGCAGCTGCGGCCGGTAGCGGCGGCCGAGCTCGACCAGCCAGCGGGTCGCCCGCCGCTGCTCCAGCCAGTGGACCGCCGCCTCGCGGTTCGCCTGCACGCGGAAGTGGCGGACGAGCAAGATCGTGCCGCCGACGACGACGATCAGGGTGGCGAGCAGGAAGAAGCCGCGGCCGGCGTACTCGGCGGCCGACTCGATGCTGCGCGAGAAGAAGTAGCCGATCAGGATGTGGGCGCTGGCCCAGAGCCCGGTGCCGAGGACGCTGTAGGGCACGAAGCCGCGGTAGCGCATCCCGGAGCTGCCGGCGATGAAGGGTGCGAGGGCGCGGACGAGGCTGATCCAGCGGCCGATGAAGATCGTCTTGCCGCCGTGGCGGGAGAAGTAGTCCTCGACTTTCTCGAAGCGCTCGTGGGTGATCCCGACCCGGGGGCCGTGGCGGAGGACGAACTCGCGCCCGAGCCGGCGGCCGAGGAAGAAGCTGGTCGTGTCGCCCATCCAGGCGGCGAACCAGGCGATCGCGATCAGCAGGTAGACGTCGATCGCGCCCTGGCCGGCGACGGCGCCCCCGAGCAGCATCGTCGTCTCGCCGGGCACGACGAGCCCGACGAAGGCGCCGGTCTCGGCGAAGGCGAAGAAGCCGACCAGCAGGTAGGTCCAGGCGCCGAGCGTG
>DASUNU010000016.1:0-5250 GCA_036276995.1 Solirubrobacterales bacterium | reverse complement strand
CTCGCCCCGGGGGAGGGACCGCGCCGGCTGACGCCCCGGGGGCGTTCTGGCCCGGGGGGCGCAAAACGTTCGGGGGGATACCGCCACCCTGGCCCGCGGTGCCGGGCAGCGGGACGGGTGAGGGTTCGGGCGTGCCCGATGGGCTCGCTGACGAGCTGCCGGGCGGAGCGGAGGAGACTGGCGGTACGACCCCGCCGCTGGGGCTCGTGCCGGGGGTGAGACCCGGGATCAGGCCGCGGACTCCCGGGGCGCTGCCTTTGGGTTGGGGGGCGCGGGGGACGGCGGGGATCGGGAAGTACTTGCTGGCGGCGGCCATGACGCCGTAGGCGGTGACCCAGACCGGGGTCTGGTCGCTCGACTTCGAGTAGCGAAACCCCCCGTCTTCCTCTTGTTGGGCGGCGAGGTATTCGGGGGCGGACTTGCCACCGCGGCGGTAGGAGTCGGGGTCGCCGCCGGCGGCGAGGATGCCCTGGATCGCCCAGGCGGTCGACTGGGTGTTGATGGCGCCGTTGCCGCCGAGCGGGAAGCCACCTCCCTGACGCTGCGCCTGACGCAGGTAGTTGATGCCACGGCCGACCGCCTTCGAGTCGGGGTCGAGCGCCTGCATCGCGATCCCGGTGCCGTCGACGGTGCTGGGCGAGCCCGGCACGTCGCCCCAGCCACCGTCCTCGTTCTGGACCCCGCGCAGCCAGGAGAGCGTCGCCTCGAGGCTGCCGGTGGCGCCGGCGTTGCGCAGGGCGATCACGGCGAACGCGGTCGAGCCGGGCCAGCCTTCGTAGGAGCCGTTGTCCCGGCGCTTGTCCAGCAGCCGCGAGACCAGGTTCTGGCCGCCGAAGTCGCGCGGGTCGAGGCCGGCTCCCTGCAGGGCCAGGATCGCCTTCGCGAGGTCGCCGGGGCTCTTCACTTCGCCGAGGTGGCCGCGCAGGAAGTCGACCGCGCTCTTGCCGCCGCGGGCGACGTCGGCCGGGTTGCGCCCGCTCGCCTCCAGGGCCAGCATCGCCCAGGTGGTCATGTCGGTGCCGGAGTCGGAGTCGGGCGAGGCGCCGAAGCCACCGTCCCCGTTCTGCTGCGCGAGCAGCCAGGTGGCGCCGCGCTCGGCGTCGGGCGTCGCGGCCTGGGCCGAGGAGGCGCCGAGCAGCAGGGCGAGGGCGAGCAGCGCCGCGACCCCGCCGCCGCCGAGCCGGGGCGCCAGTCCGGGGGCGCCCGGCGCCGGCTCCTCGCGCCTCCCCCGCCGCCACTCGAAGCGTTCGCGGAAGCGGGTCAGCATCCGCACCATCGCCGGGCCGGCGAGCAGGGCGAAGGCGATGTTGCCGGCGGCGTGGGCGAGGTCGAACGGCAGCGCGCGCCCCATCAGCACGCCGAAGCGCTCCAGCGACAAGTCCCCTCCATAGGTCGCCATCAGGGAGAAGTTCAGCAGAGCTCCGTAAGCAATGCCGGCAAAACCGCAGACTGCAGCGAGGCTGAGACGGCCGGCGTTGCGGATTCCGAGCGCCAGCACGGCCCCGAGCACGCCGCAGAGCCCCCATCCCGCCATCTGCCAGGGGGTCCAGGGCCCCTGCCCGAACCAGAAGTTGGAGACCAGGGCGGCGAGGGCGCCGACCGCGAAACCGGGCGCCGCGCCGAGCGCGTAGCCGGCGAAGATGACGATGTCGGTGGTCGGCTTGACGTTGGGGAAGGCGGCGAAAGCGATCCGGCCGGCGATCGCCAGCGCCGCCATCGCCGCGACCAGGGCGACCACCTGGGCCGGCGGCCGTGAGCGCTCGTACCAGGCGAAGCCGCCGAGCAGGACGGCGCCGAGGATGAGGAAGCTGGCCAGCTCCCAGCTCACTCGGGCCCCTCCCCGCCGCGCAGCGCCGCCGCGCCCTGCTCAGGGGTGAGCACGCCGGGCAGGTCGAGCACGCGGGCGACCTCGGTGGCGAAGTACCAGCCGCCGCTGAGGACCGCGGCGGCGGGGCCGTCGGCGATCACGACGCCGGCGCCGAGCAGGACGACGCGGTCGGCGAACGCGGCGGCGAACTCGACGTCGTGGGTGGCGACGACGACCCCGGCGCCGCCCCGGGCGAGGCGGTCGATCAGCCCGACGAGGTCGTCCTTGCGGGCCCGGTCCATGCCGCGGGTCGGCTCGTCGAGGGCGACCAGACCGGGCAGCCGCTCGCCCTCCATCCGCCCGGCCAGGGCGATCGCCAGGGCGAGGCGCTGGCGCTCGCCGCCGGAAAGGTCGCGCGGGTCGGCCTCGACCGCGTGCTCGAGCCCGACCGCCCGCAGGGCGGCGAGCCCGGCCGCGTCCGGCAGTTCGTCGCCGACCCGCTCGCGGACCAGGTAGTCGCTCGGGTTCTGGGTCAGCAGCGCGATCCCGCCGGGGGTCTCGAGCTTGCCGCCGACGGGCTCGACGAGGCCGGCGGCGGTCTTCAGCAGGGTGCTCTTGCCGGCCCCGTTGCGGCCCATCAGGGCGACGCGCTCGCCGCGCCGCAGCTCCAGGTCGAGGCCGCGCAGAACGTCCGCGCGCCGGTCGTCGCGGCTCAGCTCGACCCAGAGGTTCTTCGCCCGCAGCGAGAAAGCGCCCGGCTCGGGGGGGAGAACTCCATCCCCCCCAACCTTCCCCGGGCGGGGGACAGCGGTGGTCGGCCCCGGCGGCGCGGTCTCGCTCTCGGCGTCAGCTTCGAGGCGCAGGCGGGCGGCACGGACGCCGACCGGCAGCGGCTCGATCCCGGCCAACGAGAAGAGCCGCGCGGCCGGCGTCTCCAGAGCCGGGTCGGTGCGCCCCGCCCAGGCGAGGAAGTCGCCGGGAGAGCCGTCGAAGCTGACCGCGCCGGCACCCATTGCGATCACCCGGTCGGCGGCGGCGAGGCAGCGCTCGAGCCGGTGTTCGGCCAGCAGCACCGCCACTCCCCACTCCTCGTTGAGCCGGCGCAGCAGCCAGATCAGCTCGTCGCCGGCAACCGGGTCGAGCTGCGAGGTCGGCTCGTCGAGGACGACCAGGCGCGGGCGGGTGACGAGGGCAGCGGCGAGCGCAACGCGCTGCAGCTCGCCGCCGGAGAGGGTGTCGACGGTGCGCTCCAGCAGGTGCGGGATCGCCAGCGCCAGCGCGACCTCCTCGACTGCACGGGCGCGGGCGGCGACGCCGTCGCCGCGCATCTCCAGCGGCAGCTCGATCTCGGCCGCGACCGTGGTCGAGACGACCTGGGTCTCGGGGTCCTGGGCGAGGTAGCCGACCGCGGCCGCGAGCTCGCCCGGCCCGGTCGCGATCGCGTCGAGCCCGGCTACCGTCACCTCGCCCTCGATCTCGCCACCGTGGAAGTGCGGGACAAGGCCGCAGGCGGCCTTGAGCAGCGTCGACTTGCCGCTGGCCGAGCGCCCCGCGAGCAGGGCGAACTCGCCGGGGGCGATCCGCAGAGAGACGTCGAGCAGCGAGGGCCGCAGCGCCCGCGGATAGGTATAGGTCAGCCCCGCGACCGTGAGGGCCGGGGCGGCACCGCGGCGGATCGCCAGCTCAGACACGGCGCCCCGGCCGGCGCTGGAGCGGCGCCAGGCCGCTGAGGACGAGCAGGGCGGCGAGCGCGATCGTCACCGCGGAGAGCCCGACGTGGACGCTCGGGTAGGCGCCGAACCCGTCGGCCCCGACCACCTTCCCGGCAATCGCCGCGGCGAGCACCACCGCCCCCACCAGGTAGAAGCGTCCGTCGAAGCGCGAGCCGAACCCGAGCGATTTACCCCACCCCTGTGGGGTCAAGTCCTCAATGTTCTGGCGACCGCCCCAGATCGGACGGCGGTCGCGGCTGGGGCGCTCGAGGCTGTAGCCGCGCAGCTCCAGGGTGGCGGCGACGTCGACGGCGCGGTCGAGCGAGCCGGCGAGCAGGCGGCGGGCCAGCGGCGCCTTGCCGACCGCGGCGGCGCCGGGGCCGCGCAGGCGGGCGGCGTCGCGCAGGCGGGCGGCGTCGGCGGCGGCGACCGGGACCAGGCGCGAGACCAGGGTCGCGGTCAGGGCCGAGCGGCCGGCCAGCGGCCGCAGCGCCCGCAGCACCCGGTCGGGATCGACGCAGGCCGAGTAGACGGCGAAGGCGATCATCACCACCACTGCGCGCAGGCCGAAGATGGCGCCGTCGGCGAGCGCCTCGGCGGTGACGTTGACCTGCCCGAGCAGCGGCCACTCGCCGAGTCGGGCCAGCACGGTGGCGCCGCGGTCGACGACGAGCGCGTTGACGATGACGATCGGCAGCGCGATCGCGAGCCCGAGCCGGACCGCCGCCCGCACCGCGGAGCCGGCCCCGGCCAGGCGGCCGGCCAGCGCGGTGGCGACGCCGACCGCGGCCAGGACCAGCGGGTTCGAGTAGAGGAAGGCGACCGCGACCAGGGCGCCGAGGTAGGCGACGGCGGCAGCGGGCGAAGCGGACTGCAGCGGGCCGGGCCGCGGCACATAGGCGAACGGCGACCTCACCGCGACGCCTCCAGCGGCAGCGGCGTCGCCTCACCGGCGACCGTGGCCACGGCATAGCGGCCGCGCAGGTGCTCGCGACCAAGCAGCTCGGCAGCGGCGCCCACGGCGGCGTCCGTGCCGCCGGTCACCACCCAGGTCGGCGGCGCCTCGTAGCGCCGGGTGGCGGCGACGAGGCCGGCCTCGGCCCCGAGATCCCGCGCCGGCTCGCCCTCCTGGTCGAGCCCGACCAGGAGGTAGGCCCCACCGCGCCGCTCGAACTCGGCGTAGACGCCGCTTTCCTCAGGACCGGCCTCGAGCAGCGCCGCCGCCGGGTCGTCGCGCAGCCGCGCCCAGGGCCCGACCAGGACCCGGATCGCGCTCTTCCCCGGCTCCTCGGCGAGCTCGACGCCGGCGCCGGTCAGCGCCGCCCGGGCCCGTGCGCAGGCCGGCCCGCCGCCGTCGCAGACAACCGCCACGGGGTGCTTCTCGCCTTCGTAGCCGCCGACGAACGGCGCCGGCCAGGAGCCAACCACCGCCGGGACGTGGTTGCTCGCGATCCAGTCGCGGTAGTCCCACCAGATCCGCTCCCCCCCGCGCAGCTCGTACTCGGCGGCCCCGATCGGCGACTCGATCCCGTCGACGAAGAAGAACCAGTCGTAGGGGTCGCCGCCGAGTTCGGCCTCCTCGACCCCGTTGATCGCGTGCACGAAGCCGGCGCCGTAACGGGTGGCGATCGTGGCGCTGCCTTCCAGCACCCGCATCACCGTGTCGGACTCGCTCGCCTCGACGCTGCGTTCGAGCACCGGGACGGCGCCGAACTCCCGCGTCACCGTCAA
>DASUNU010000015.1:0-8158 GCA_036276995.1 Solirubrobacterales bacterium | reverse complement strand
CAGCGTCACCTGCTCGCCGATCACCATCTCCGCCATCCGCGGCGAGCCGAGGTACATCGAGGCGTTGCCCTCGCGCATGATCACGACGTCGCAGAAGGCGGGAATGTAGGCGCCGCCGGCGGCGGATGGGCCGAACAGGACGCAGACCTGCGGCACCCGGCCCGACATCCGCACCTCGTTGTGGAAGATCCGCCCGGCGCCGCGGCGGCCGGGGAACATCTGCACCTGGTCGGTGATCCGCGCCCCGGCCGAGTCGACCAGGTAGACCAGCGGCACCCCGAGGCTGAGCGCCCGCTCCTGGATGCGGAGGATCTTCTCCACCGTCTTCGGGCCCCAGGAGCCGGCCTTGACCGTGGGGTCGTTGGCCATCAGGGCGACGCGGCGGCCGGCGACCGTGGCGAGGCCGGTGACGACGCCGTCGGCGCCGAGCCCGTCCTGGTCCCAGTTGGCGAGCGCCCCTTCCTCGGCGAAGGAGCCGGCATCGACGAGGCGGGCGACGCGCTCGCGCACCGGCAGCTTGCCCTGCTCGGCGGTCTTCTCGTGGTGGCGCTGCGGCCCGCCGGCGAGGGCGGCCTCGAGCGCTCTGGCGAAGTCGGACACGGGCGAGAGCCTATTGGGACTGGCTGGCTCGCCAGTCGGAGGCCGCTACGCGGCCGGGTCGGGCTCCCACTCCACTGGGCCGGCACGGAGCACGTGTGAGCCGAGCGGGCGCCCCAGCACCTCCTGGGCGGCGCCCGAGGCAGCGATCAGCTTCGGCAGGTCGATCCCGGTCTCGATCCCCATCTCGTGCAGCATCGAGACCACGTCCTCGCTGCCGATGTTGCCGGTCGAGCCAGCGGGGACCGGGCAGCCGCCGAGCTCGCCGAAGCTCGACTCGAAGGACTCGACGCCCTCCTCCAGCGCGGCGAGCACGTTGGCGAGGCCCTGGCCGCGGGTGTTGTGGAAATGCGCGGTCAGCTCGACCCCGGTCAGGCGCTCGCGGGCGGCGGCGAAGAACTCGTGGACCTGGCGCGGGTTGGCCATCCCGGTGGTGTCGCCGAAGCCTACCTCCTCGCAGCCCTCCTCGGCCAGCCGTTCGGCGATCTCGAAGACCCGCGCGGGCGGCACGTGGCCCTCGTAGGGGCAGCCGAAGGAGGTGGCGATCACGCCCTCGCGCCGCAGCCCCTCCTCCCCGGCCCGCGTCAGCGTCGCTTCCAGCCCGGCCAGGGACTCCGCGATCGAGCGGTTGACGTTGCGCCGGTTATGGGTCTCCGAGGCGGAGAGGAAGACGCTGACCTCGTCGAAGCGGTCGCGCAGCCCGAGGGCGCGCTCGAGCCCGCGCAGGTTCGGGATCAGGACCGAGAAGGCGACCCCGGGCCGGCGCTGGGCGGCGAGCAGCACCTCGGCGGCGTCGGCGAGCTGCGGGATCACGTCGGGGCGGACGAACGAGGTCACCTCGAGCCGCTTCACCCCGGTCGCCGAGAGCAGGTCGACCAGCCGCACCTTCTCCGCCGTGTCGATCGTCTCCGGCTCGTTCTGGAACCCGTCCCGCGGCCCGACCTCGCGGATCCGGACGCTTTTCGGCAGCTCGGCCACGGAGGGAGCTTATGCGGCGGCCAGGAGCCGCTGGGCGGTAGGCCGCAGCACCGAGAGCACGTGCCCGGGTTCGTAGCGGACCTGCTCATGGGTAAAGCGCAGGTTCGTCATCCCGGCCGCGGTGTGGGCCTGGTCGCGCAGCCGGTCGCGCGCCTGCTCGGCCGGGGTGCGGTGGTACTGCAGCCCGTCGGTCTCGACCACGAAGCCGAGATCGGGCCAGTAGAAGTCGACCTCGAACCCGTTGACCCACTGTTTCGTCAGCGGCGCCGGCAGTTCGGCCTGCTCGGTCAGGGGCAGGAAGAGCAGCTCCAGGTCCGAGCGGCTGAGCCGGAACGTGCGCCGGTCGAGCATCGTTCGCAACGGCCGCACTCCCGGCTCCCAGCGGTGCACTTCGAGCGCCCGTCGCAGGGTCGGCGGGTCGATCAGGCCGAGCCGATCCGCCTCGTTGACCGCCCGCTCGACGGTGGGCCGCCTGTGCACGGCAGCGAGGTCGACCAGCGTCTGCACCAGCCCGGTTACCGGCACCCCCTCCCGCTCCGTGACATGCGCATCCGCGAGCGTCGGCCGCCTGCGCACCCGCACCCCGTCCCGCCGCCGTGGCGAGGCGCTGCGCACCGTCACCTCGATCAGCCGCCACTCCCTCCCGATCCCCCACAGCGCCGCCGCGCTCCCATGGCTCAACATCGCCCCCGGCCCACACGAGAGCACAGCGACCATCCACTCCCCATGACGGGTCAGTTCCGGGCGCCCGACGGAGTAGACACCGGGCGCCTTCGGATGCAGTCGCCCCACACGGATCCGATGTCGAATCGCATCCCTGTCAAATCCGATGGCCAGCAACTGCCTTCGTGCAACCAACCCATGCTGGGACGAAACCAGGCGCCACACCTCACCGTCCCGCGCCGCACGATCGTTTAGGGGGTCCATATGCATCGCGCGCCGCGATCTCTCCCCCCTGGTCCCCTCGGCGCTCGCTACGAGCGCTTGCTGCGGTTCAGACCATGCCGAGGCCGCCGGAGACGCCGAGGGTCTCGCCGGTCACATAGGTGGCGTCGTCCGAAGCAAGAAAAGCAGCGGCTGCCGCGACCTCGTCCGGTTGGCCGAGGCGGCCGAGCTGGGTCGAGGCCTTCATCGTCTCGATCACCTTCTCGCCGATCTCGCCGAACTCGAGGGCGCCCATCAGCAGCGGCGTCTCGATCGGGCCGGGGGCGATCGCGTTGGCGGTGATCTCGTAGCGGGCGTTCTCGCGGGCGATCGCCTTGGTGAAGCCGACGATGCCGGCCTTGGCGGCGGAGTAGGCAGCCGAGCCCTTGGAGCCGACCCGGCCCGCCTCGGAGGAGATGCTGACGATGCGGCCGTATTTCGCCTGCTGCATCCCGGGCAGGGCCGCGTGGGTGCAGTTCATCACCCCGAGCAGGTTGATCGCGATCACCTTCTGCCACTGCTCGGGCGTGGTGTAGGTGAAGAAGCCGAACTCGTCGGTGCCGGCGTTGTTGACGAGGATGTCGAGCGCCCCGGTGGCCTGAACCGCCGCCCGGGCAGACTCGATCTCGGTCACGTCGAGCGCCAACGCGTGGCCGTTGACCTCGCCGGCGACCCGCTCGGCGCCGTCGGTGTCGACGTCGCCGACCCAGACCTCGGCCCCCTCGGCGGCGAGCCGTGCGGCGATCGCGGCGCCGATGCCGCTGGCGCCGCCGGTGACCAGCGCTTTGCGTCCCTCCAGCCTCACGAGCCGGGAGCATAGACTGCGCCGCCGTGGCCGAGCGCGAACCGATCCCGATCATCGGCGGCACCGGCGCCCTCGGCGCCGGCCTGGCGACGCGCTGGGCGCAGGCGGGCGTCCCGGTGGTGCTCGGCTCCCGCTCCGCCGAGCGGGCCGAGGAGGCGGCGGCCAAGGTGCGCGAGAAGGTCCCGGGCGCCGACGTCACCGGGCTCGAGAACGGCGAGGCCGCCCAGCAGGGCCAGGTCGTCTTCCTCACCGTCCCCTTCCGCGCCCAGTCGGAGAACCTCAACAACCTGCGCGAGGCGCTGCAGCCCGGCCAGATCCTCTGCGACTGCACGGTGCCGCTGGCCGCCGCGGTCAGCGGCAAAGCGACCCGCTCGCTCGGCGTCTGGCAGGGCTCGGCCGCCCAGCAGGCGCAGGAGATGGTGCCGGAGGGCGTGACCGTGGTCGCCGCCCTGCACACGGTCGGCGCCCCGACCCTCGCCGACACCGGGGCCGAGCTCGGCGAGGACGTGCTCGTCTGCGGCGACAGGAAGGCCGACAAGGCGCGGGTTGCGCGGCTGATCGAGCTGATCCCGGGCCTGCGCGCGGTCAACGCCGGCGCCCTCGAGATGGCCCGCATCGTCGAGCAGCTGACCCCGATGCTGATCTCGGTCAACACCCGCTACAAGGCCCACGCCGGCATCCGCCTCACCGGTTTGCCCGACGCCGACCACTGGGAATAGGCGGGGCATGCGCGTAGCGCTCCTCGCGGGCGGCACCGGCGGCGCCAAACTCGGCGCCGGCCTGCAGGAGGAGGTCGGGTCGGACCTGACCGTGATCGCCAACACCGGCGACGACATCGAGGCGCTCGGCGTCCACGTCTCCCCCGATCCCGACCTGGTCACCTACTGGCTCAGCGGCGAGATCGACGAGGAGCGCGGCTGGGGCATCCGCGACGACACCTTCACCGTCTTCGAGCGCCTGCAGCGGCTCGGCGCCCCCGGCTGGTTCGGCCTCTCCGACCGCGACCTCGCCGCCTGCCTCTACCGGCGCCAGTTCGTCGAGGAGGGCGGCCGCCCGACCGATGCCCAGGCCCAGATCGCCCGCGGCCTCGGGGTCGAGGCGAAGGTGCTGCCGATGTCCGACTCGCCGGTGCGGACCAAGGTGATCACCGCCGCCGGGCGCCGCGACCTGCAGGAGTACCTGATCGTCGACCGCGGCGAGCCGGAGGTGCACGGGGTCGAGCTGGAGGGGATCGAGCACGCCGAGCCGAGCCGCGAGGTGGTCGCGGCGCTGCACGCCGCCGAGGCGATCGTGATCGGCCCCTCGAACCCGGTGATCAGCATCGGCCCGATCCTCGCCGTGCCCGGCCTGCGCGACGCGATCGCCGCCTCCCCTGCCCCGGTCGTCGCGGTCAGCCCCTACGTCGCCGGAGAGGTCGTCAAGGGGCCCACGGACCGCTTCATGGAAGCGATCGGCCGCCCCACCACCGCGGCCGGCGTCGCCTCGCTCTACGCCGGCCTGATCGACGGCATGGTCGTCGACGAGGGCGACCCCGACCCGCCCCCGGTCGAGGTGGCGACGATCGCGACCGCGACCCTGATGGAGGGGCCGAGCGGCCGCGCCCGCCTGGCCCGGATCGTGCTCGACTACGCCACCACCCTCAGCGAAGGATGAAGGCCACCGCCGTCCTCCCGGTCAAGCGCTTCTACGAGGCCAAGCAGCGGCTCGCCACCGGGCTCAGCGGCGAGCAGCGCCGCACCCTGGCTGGGGCGATGGTCGCCGACGTGCTGGAGGCGATCGGCGCGGCGCGGACGATCGAGCGCACGATCGTGGTCAGCGGCGACCCGATCGCCCAGGAGCTGGCCGCCGCGGCCGGGGCCGAGGTCGTCCCGGATCCCGAGGACGCCGGCCACTCCAACGCCGCGCTCGCCGGCATCGCCCGGGCCGAAGTCGAGGGCGCCGAGTGCGTCGTCCTCCTCCCCGGCGACTGCCCGCTGCTCGACCCGCGCGAGCTCGACCGGCTGCTGACCGGGACCCCGGAGCGCTACGTCGGGATCGTCCCCGACCGCCACGGAACCGGCACCAACGCGCTCGTGCTCAGCCCGCCCGCGGCGATCGCCCCCGCCTTCGGCGAGGGCAGTTGCGCCCGCCACGTCGGCCTCGCCCGCGAAGCGGGGATCCCGTTCGGGGTCGAGGAGCTGCCCTCGCTGGCGCTCGACCTCGACACCCCGGCCGACGTGATCGCCCTCACCCGCGAGCTGGAGGCGCGCCCGGGCCGCGCCAAGCGCACCGCCAAGGCCCTGGGGATATGAGCCCGGCGCCCGGCGAGCTGCGCGTCAGCGCCGTCGCCGGGCTGCCCGAGTTCACGCAGGGGATGCGGGTCGGCGAGGAGATCGCCGCCCGCGCCGAGCTCGTCGACGGCGACGTCGTCGTGATCTCGCAGAAGATCGTCTCCAAGGCCGAGGGCCGGGTGCGCAAGCTGTCCGCGGTCCTGCCAGGCGCCAAAGCCCGCAAGCTGGCCGCTGCCCTCGGGAAGGAGCCCGCTCTCGTGCAGTTGATCCTCGACGAGAGCAAAGAGGTGCTCCGGGCCGAGCGCAACGTCCTGATCGTCGAGACCCACCACGGCTTCGTCTGCGCCAACGCCGGCATCGACTCCTCCAACCTCCCGGACCCCGAGACCGTCTGCCTCCTGCCGGTGGATCCCGACGCCTCCGCCCGCGCGATCCGGCGCGAAATCTCCCCCGGGGTGGGAGTGGTGATCGCGGATAGCTTCGGGCGCGCGTGGAGACTTGGCCAAGCGGAGGTGGCGATCGGCTGCGCCGGGCTCGAACCGCTGGCGGATTGGCGCGGTCGCCAAGATGCCTCCGGCCGCGAGCTGGAGGCGACCCTGATCGCGATCGCCGATCAGGCCGCCGGCGCCGCCGACCTCGTCCGTGACAAGGCCAGCGGCGTGCCGGCCGCGATCGTCCGCGGACTGGCCCCCCACATCACCGCAGACGATGGCCCTGGCGCCGCCGCCCTGCTCCGGCGGCACGAGGACGATCTCTTCCGTTAGTCCCGCTTCAGGGCGTCCTTGACCTTGTCGGCGGCCTTCTCCAGGCCTCCCTTGGCCTTGCCGGTGGCCTGGTCGACCTTTCCCTCCCGCTTCAAGTCCTTATCACCGGTGAGGTCGCCAGCCGCCTCCTTGACGCGCCCTTTGGCGTCGTCCTTGTTCTCGATCTCGTCGCTCATCCAGTCCTTCCGGTCGCTTATCTCGGTTGCGACCCCGCTACCCGGATCGGGCCTGTTCAAGCAGCGCTGACCGTACTCACGGGGTACGTCTCGAGTACCTCGTAGAGGGTGCTGCGCTGGGCCGGCTCGCGGCCGGCGGCGCGGGCGGCGGCGATCAGCTGCTCGGGCTCCAGCCGCACCCCATGCTGCGACCCCGCCATGCGCGAGATGTTCTCCTCCATCAGGGTGCCGCCGAGGTCGTTGACGCCCCAGCGCAACGCCTCGGTCGCCCCCTCCAGCCCCATCTTCACCCAGCTCGCCTGCAGGTTCGGGATCGTCCGTCCCAGCGCCAGGCGGAAGGCGGCGGTGTGCTTGAGGTTGTCGGCCATCGCGATCTCCTCGATCCCGTGGGTGCGGCCGAGCATCGTGTTGAAGGGGATGAAGCTGAGCGGGACGAACTCGGTGATGCCGCCGGTGCGTTCCTGCAGGGCGCGCACCACGCGCATGTGGCGGGCCAGCTCGCGCGGCTCCTCGATGTGGCCGAACATCACGGTCGAGGTCGAGCGCAGCCCGGCCCGGTGCGAGGCCTCGATGATCTCGACCCAGCGGGCGGCGGGCAGCTTGTTCGGCGAGATCCGCTGGCGCACGCCGTCGTCCAGCACCTCGGCCGCCGTCCCCGGAGTCGAGCCGAGCCCGCACTCGAGCAGGTACTCGAAGACCTCGCCCGGCCGCTTGCCCGAGCGCTCGCACATGTAGTGGACCTCCATCGGCGAGTAGGCGTGCAGGTGCAGCTGCGGCGCCACCTGCTTGGCCAGTCGCAGCCACTTGCCGTACTCCTCCAGGGTCAGATCCGGATGGATCCCGCCCTGCATGCAGAGCTCGGTCGCCCCGAACTCCACCGCCTCCCCGATCCGCGCCGCGAAGTCCTCCTCCGACACCTCGTACGCGTCGGGAGAGCGCTTGCCCTGCCCGAACCCGCAGAAGGCGCAGCCCACGACACAGATGTTCGTGAAGTTGATGTTCCGGTTCACCACGAAGGTCGCCACGTCCCCATGCAGCTCCTCCCGCAGCTCGTCGGCGGCCACCCGCATCTCCTCAATGACCTCGGGGCGGGTCTCGGAAAACAATGCGGTTAGCTCATCCTCGGAGAGCTCCAATCCGTCGCGCCCTTTTGCAATCGCACCCTCTGCCAGTCGCGGATCAATGCTCTCTTCACTGCGCCTTCCGGACCCACGCCGCGGAATGAAGCTCCAGTACTTCAGCTTGATCACATCGAGCACGCCCTGCTCCATCCACTCCGCATCCATGTACTGCGGGTAGACACAAAGCCTCTCCGTCAGCGCGTAACCCTTGGGAGCTAGCTCCTTGCGAACTTGGTGCGGGCTCGGGAAAGGCTCCTCCGGAGAGATGTGATCTCCATTGGCACTCAGCCCACCGAGATCGGTCGCGCCCGCTTCCACCAGCTCCGGCCACCAATCCGACAAATTGGGCGGTATCTGCACCCCCACATCCGGCATCAACCGCTTGCACTCCTGGATCAACCGCTTGATCTCCGCAATCTCAACGGGGCTGGCCCATGAAGGGAGGGGCGGGGCGTCCTCCGAACGTTTTGCGGAACTTTGCCGCTCCGGCCCCACGGACGACTGCCCCCGCTCCTCAAAGGAT
>DASUNU010000014.1:0-14569 GCA_036276995.1 Solirubrobacterales bacterium | reverse complement strand
CCGCACCCAGGCGAACGGGGAGCTGAGCCGCGGGATCCCGTGCCGCAGGTGCGGGTTGGTCGCCGGGTCGAAGAGGGTGATCGGCAGCCAGCGCGCCAGCAGCTGCTCCTTCTCCCAGTCCTCGACCTCGGTCGAGCGGCTCGAGGACTCGAAGTGGAAGAGCACCGTGTCGGGGTCGTAGACGGCCCGCCGCCCGCTCGCCTGCAGCTTCAGGCAGTAGTCCATGTCGTTGTAGTTGAGCGGGAAGGTCGAGCTGAAGCCGCCGACTTCCTCGAAGGCCGAGCGCGGGGTCATCATGCAGGCGGCGGTGACGGCAAGGTAGTTCTGGGCGACGAGGACGTTGTTCGAGTAGCCGTTGAACTCGCGCGCGAAGCCGTGGTAGATGTGGCCCGGGTAGCCGCCGTTCTCGAAGAGGATGCCGACGTGCTGGAGCCGCCCGTCTTCGAGGATGAGGCGGCTGCCGACGGCGCCGACACCCGGCAGCTCCGCGTACATCACCATCCGCTCGATCCAGTCGGGGGTGATCACCTCCATGTCGTCGTTGAGCAGCAGCAGCTGCTCGCCCTCGCTGTGGACGGCGCCGCGGTTGATCTTGGCCGAGAAGTTGAACGGCTCGGCGAACTCGACCAGGCGCAGGCGCTCGCCGCCGATCTCGCGCAGCTCGCCGAGCACGGCCCCGTCGGTGCCGCTGTCGTAGACGACGACGATCTCGTAGTTACCGTAGGTCGAGGTCTCGACGATGCTGCGCACGCAGTGGGTGACGAGGACGACGTCCTCGTAGCGGACTTCGCGCGTCTGGCCGGCGGTCGGGATCACGATGCTGACCAGGGGCTGGCGCTCGAGCCGCGGCTGCAGGTGGTAGACCCCGGGCCAGTCCTCGTCGCGCTCTGCCTGCGCCGGCAGGCCGATGCGGTCGCAGTGGGCCTGGATCGCCCTGGTGCCGGCTTCGAAGGCCCACGGCTTCGCCTCCTCGCCGCCTCCCGCGGTCGAGGTCTCCAGGGTGCGCCAGTGGTAGAGGACGCGGGGGACGTGGAGGACCTGGCGCGCCCGCTCGGTCACCCGCAGCACCAGGTCCCAGTCCTGGGAGCCCTCGAACTCGGGGTCGAAGCCGCCGACCTCCTCGACCAGGCTGCGCCGCAGCACGCTGAGGTGGCAGGTGTACATCTGGGTCCGCATCCGCTCCGGCGACCAGTCGGGCTTGAAGAACGGCGCCTGGTGGCGGCCGGCGCGGTCGATCTTGTCTTCGTCGGTGTAGAGGTAGTCGGCCTCGGGGCTGGCGGCGAGCGCCTCGTCGACGAGCGCGAGCGCGTCGGGGTGGAGGGCGTCGTCGTGGTCGAGCAGGGCGAGGAACTCACCCGTGGCCATCGCCAGGGCGTCGTTGGAGGCGGCGACGATGCCGCCGTTCCGCTCCCGCTCGAGCACGCGGATGCGGGGGTCGGCCGCCGCCGCCTCGGCCAGCATCGCCCGCACGTGCGGCGAGGGCGAGCGGTCGTCGACCAGGCACAGCTCCCAGTCGGCGAAGCGCTGCTTGCGGACCGACTTCAGCATCGCCGCCAGGACGTCGGCGGGCGTGTCGTAGACCGGAGTGAGGATCGAGAAGCGGGGCGAGGCCACGGGGGTCAGCCCTGGCGGCCGAGGCGGCGCAGCACGGCGGTGGCCGCCCGCCAGACGACGCCCGGCAGCAGCGAGCGCACCTGTTTGACCAGGTTGAGCAGGCGCGCGGTCCCCGCTTCGAGCGCCGCCACCTGGCCCTTCAGCGAGCCCAGTTCGGCGTCTTTGCTGATCAGCAGATCGCGCAGCCGCAGGACCTCCTCGCGGCTGCGGTTCAGTTCCTCGCGCAGCTGGGCGGCTTCGGTGCTGCCGGCCTTGGCACCGGTCTCGGTGGGGATGGCATGCTCGGGCATGGCGGCCGAGTGTATCTGCGAATCTGTCGCCGATGGCAGGGGGCCAGCTGCTCTGGATACTCGTCTTGCACCTCGTCTTGACCGGCCTGCCGGGCGTCGCCGCCGTGCTCTTCGCCGCCCGTCGCGGGGTCGACAGCGTCCCGCTGCTGCTGGCGATCGCGCTCGCGGTCAGCGGCGGGCTGGCGATGCTCGCCTTCTGGGCCTACTACGCCGACCGGGTCCTGGGCGAATCGCTCTCCTACTTCACGATCCTCGGCTCGGTCGGGCTGATCGCCTGGTCCGTCTACGGCGGCCGGCTCGACCGCAAGCTGCTGCGGCAGCTCGCGACCCCGCTGGCGCTGTGGGTGCTGGGGTCGGCCTTCATCGTCTACTTCGGCTTCCTCCACGGCGGCACCGACCAGGCGCTGGGGATGGCGATGTACCGCTTCGGGACGCCGATGCCGAACGACAACGCGATCCCCTTCTTCTTCGGCGAATGGTTCTTCGACTACGGGCACGGCGCCCCGCCGCCGCCGTTCTCGGGCGACTGGCTGGCCAGCGACCGGCCGCCGCTGCAGACGGGCTACCTGCTGGCGCGGCGGCCGCTCGGCGGCTGGCACCACGCCGAGCTGCAGTACCAGGTGCTCGGGGTGATCCTGCAGCAGCTCTGGATCGTCGGCCTCTGGGCGCTGCTGCTGGCGGCCAGGGTCGGGCGCCTGACCCGGGCGCTGGTGATGGTCGCGGTCCTGCTCAGCCCGGTGGCGATCGTCAACGGCTTCTTCGTCTGGCCGAAGCTGCTGCCGGCGGGGCTGCTGCTCGCCGCCGCGGCGCTGCTGATGACGCCGCTCTGGGAGCGGCTGCGCCAGAGCCTCTGGGGCGCGGTCCTGCTCGCGGCGCTGTTCGGCCTGGCGATGCTGAGCCACGGCTCCAGCATCTTCGGGATCGTCCCCCTGGCCCTGTTCGCCGCCTGGCGCGGGCTGCCGAGCTGGCGCTGGATCGGGGTCGCGCTGGCGGTTGGGTTCGTCCTCCTGGCGCCCTGGTCGGCCTACCAGAAGTGGGGCGAACCGCCCGGCAACCGCCTGATCAAGTGGCAGCTCGCGGGCGTGATCGACCTCGACGACCGTGGCGCGGGCGAGACCCTGATCGACTCCTACAGCGAAGCCGGCCTCGGCGGCACGATCCACAACAAGGGCCAGAACTTCGTCGTCATCTCCGGCGGCGGGCCGATGGCCGAACACCTCGACGAGGCGGCCGGGGCGGTCGCCGACGGCGACTGGGAGCTCTTCGCCGAAGACTTCCGCAACATCTTCTTCTTCAACCTGGTGCCCTCGCTGGGGTTGCTGCTCTTCGCCCTGCCGGCGCTGCTGCTGGGGCGCCGGCGCGCAGCCGCCAACCCGCGCGAATGGAGCTTCGCCCTGGGCTGCTTCGCGGTCTTCGCGATCGGCGCCGTGTTCTGGGCGCTGCTGCTGTTCGGCAACGAAGCGGCGCGGACGGTGATCCACCAGGGCAGCTACCTGCTGCCGATCCTCGGGCTCTGTGGGGTCGTGGTCGGCCTGCGCGCCCTCTTCCCCCGCTTCGCGCTCTGGTTCGTCGCCGTCAACGCGGCGCTGATGCTGGCCCTCTACACCCCCTCGTTCGACCCGCCCCCGGGCAGCTCCTACTCGCTCTTCGCCGCCCTGGCCGCCGTCGCCGCCCTGGCCGGGTTCGTTAGTGTCGCGCGCCGATGGCCGGGCTGAGGCGCAACGCCCCGACGATTCTGCTGGGCGTGGCGCTCTTCGCGTCGACGCTGCTGGTCTGCGCGCTCTGCTGGGAGCTGACCTTCTTCCAGGACACCTGGGCCTTCCTGCTCGACCGCCAGGAGTTCTCGGCCGACGCCTTCCTCGCTCCCCACAACGAGCACATCGTCGTCTTCCCGGTGGCGATCACGAAGCTGCTGCTGGAGGTCTTCGGGATGACCTCGGGGCTGCCGGAAATGTTCGCGGCGACCCTGCTCCTGACCGTCAACGGCGCCCTCCTCTTCTTCTACGTGCGGCGCCGCACCGGGCCCTGGCCGGCGCTGATGGCGGCCTCGCTGCTGCTCTTCCTCGGCTCCGGCTGGCCGATCCTGCTGTGGCCGTTCGAGAACGAGTTCACCGGCGCGATCACCGGCGGCCTGGCGATGCTGCTGCTGCTCGACCGCGACGATCGCAAGGGCGATATCTGGGCCTGCGTGGCGCTGGTCTTCGCGGTCGGCTTCGGCAGCCTCGGCGTCACCTTCGTCCTCGCCGCCGCGATCGACGTCCTGCAGAAACGGCGCGAGCGCGGCTGGGGGCGCGCCTACGTCTTCCTCATCCCGGCCCTGCTCTACGCGTTCTGGTGGCTCGGCTGGGGCCACGACGCCGAAACCCACATCACCCTGCGCAACGTCCTCGCCTCGCCCGCCTACGTGATGGAAGGCTTCGCCTCGGCCCTCGACTCACTGCTGGGGCTGAGCCAGATCCCGGTCAACAGCCCCGGCGAGCCGAAGTGGGGCCGGCCTCTGCTGATCGCTGCGCTCGCCCTGATCGCCTTCGGCCAGTGGCGCAAGCCGGGCTTCTCGCGCGGCCTCTGGCCGGTCGCCGCCGCCGGTCTCGCCTACTGGTTGCTGGCCGCCTTCAACTACATCCCCGGCCGCGAAGCCTCGGCCAGCCGCTACGTCTACGCCGCCGCCGTCTTCGTCCTGCTGATCGCCGCCAACCTGCTGCGCGACGTCCGCTTCAGCCGCAACGGGTTGATCGTCGCGGGGGTGGTGACGGTGGCCGCGATCGGTCCCAACATCGCCCAGATGAAAGACGGTAGGGACTGGCTCAAGGGGCAGACGGTGCTGACCCGGGCCAACACCGCGGCGCTGGAGATCGCCCGCGACACGGTCAATCCCGAATACTTCCTCGGCTCGGTCGAGGCGACCGGGACGGCCTCGCTCGGCATCGTCAAAGCCGGCCCCTACTTCGAAGCGGTCGACCGCTGGGGCTCGCCCGCCTACACCCCGGAGGAGCTGGCCACGGCGCCGCAGCCGGGCCCCCACTTCGCCGACATCGTGCTCTCGCAGACGCTGCCGCTGACCACCGAGACCACGCTCGAAACCTTCGACTTCGGCGGCGCGGCGGAGAACTGCGTCGTGCTCGCGCCCGGCAGCGTCACCCCGGACTCCGAGCTGCGGCTGGCGCCGGGGGTGACCCGGATCGAAGTGGCGCCGGGGCCGGACGCCGAGTTCTCCCTGCGCCGCTTCGCCACCGGGGAATACCCGGTGCGGACCGAAGGCGCCGCCGGTGAAACGACGACGCTGGTCAGCATCCCCCGCGACCGCGCGCCCGCCTACCCCTGGTTCCTGCACGTCGAGGCGGGCCAGGAAGCCCGCGTCTGCCGCTAGCGGCTCAGAGCTCCTCGGCGATTCGCGGGGCTTCGCGGTTGAAGGTCCAGACCCCGAGCACGCAGACGGCGACGAAGATCACCGCCGCCGGCAGCAGGCCGAGCCAGCCCCCGGCCGCCTCGACCACGGTCGGGGCCTGCGGTTCGGCCAGGACCCAGATCCGCACCTGCTCGAAGATCACCGCCAGCGGGTTGATCATCAGCAGGTGTTCGTAGTTCTCCTTGAAGTTGACCGGGTAGAGGATCGGGGTCGCGTAGAAGAGCACCTGGGCGACCACGGTCCAGATGATCGCGACGTCGCGGAAGCGCACGTAGAGGACCGAGAGGGCCATGCTGATCGCCGCGGTGAAGACGAACAGCAGCGCCAGCGCGAAGGGGAAGAGCAGCCAGGTCCAGGTCGGGTCGACGCCGAAGGCGAAGAGGAAGGCGACGACGATGACGAGGTTGAGGCCGAGGTTGAAGACGCCGGTGAGCACGGTCGAGATCGGGATCACCAGGCGCGGGAACTGGGTCTTGCGGACCACGCCCTCCTGAGAGACGACGGCGGTGACGGAGTTGGTCGTCGATTCCTGGAAGAAGGTGAAGAGGACGATCCCGAGCAGCAGGAAGACCGGGTAGTGCTCGACGTCCTCGCTGCCGATTTTGAAGACCTGGGTGAAGACGAAGAGCAGCGTCGCGAACAGCATCAGTGGCCGGATCAGCGACCAGAGGTAGCCGAGCACGGTGCCGAAGTAGACGCGCTTGAACTCGGTCACCGAGGTCAGCCAGAGCAGGTCGAAGAAGCGCCGCGAGCCGCCGCCCAGGGCGGAGGGGCCGCTGACCTCGCGCAGGGGCTGGGCCGGGCGCGCGCTCACCGGGCCACTGCCTCGATCTCGGTGGCCAGGGTGACGACGCCGCGCGAGTGGGCCTCGCCGCCGAAGACGACGAAGCCGAGGGCCTTCGGCTCGTAGAGGGCGACGCCGCTGTTGTTGGCCCGGGAGACGCCGCAGTGGACGAAGTAGCGCCCCGGGGTGAGCAGGTTCTCGACCTCGGCGCTGATCGCGACCCGTTTGCCGGCCGAGAGCTGGGGGCTGCCGTAGCTGTCGGTCGCCAGCGCGCCGAATTCGTGCACCCCGACCCCGTCGGCGTTGACCAGAACGAACCCGACCCCGAGCCCGCCGGGGGCGTCGCGACCCGCCTCGAGCTCGGCCCGCAGCCGGATCCGGTCGCCGTGTTCGAGGTTGGTGACGCGCTCGCCGGCGGCGTCCTCGATCCAGATGTCGAGCAGCCGCACCTCCTCGTCGCTGCCGTGGGCGGGCCGCGACTCGGGTTCGCTGGTGTCGCTTTCGAAGTTCAGCCGCAGGTAGTGGCGCCCGACCTCGGCCGGGTCGCCGAGGTGCTCGATCCGGCCGTCGCTGATCAGCATCGCCCGGTGGCAGTACTGCTCGACCGTGGACATCTCGTGGGTGACGAGGACGATCGTCTTCCCGGCCGCTTTCATCTCGTGGAAGGCGTCGGCGCACTTCTGCTGGAAGGCGGCGTCGCCGACCGCCAGCACCTCGTCGATCAGGAGGATGTCGGCGTCGACCTCGAGCATCAGCGAGAAGGCGAGCCGGACCAGCATCCCCGAGGAGTAGTTCTTCAGCTTCAGGTCGACGAATTCGTCGAGTTCGGCGAACTCGATCACGGCGTCGAGGCGGTTGCGCGTTTCCTGCGGGGTCAGCCCCATCATCACCCCGTTGAGGACGACGTTTTCGCGCGCCGTCAGCTCGACGTTGAAGCCGACGCCGAGCTCGATGAAGGGGGCGAGCCGGCCGGCCATGCGGATGCGGCCGTGGTCGGCCCGGTAGATGCTGGCGAGCAGCTTCAGCAGGGTGCTCTTGCCGGAGCCGTTGCGGCCGACGATGCCGAAGAACTCGCCCTGGTGGATCTCGAAGGAGACGCCGTCGAGGGCCTTCAGCTCGCGGTAGTCGCGGGCCGAGAAGGGGCGCACCATGCGCTCCTTCAGCGAGTCGACCCGGTGGGTGGGGATGCGGAACGACTTGCGCAGATCCTCGACCTGGATCGCGAGGGGGGTGTCGGCAGTGGCCGCGGCGGAGGAATCCATCGAAGTGGCGGAACGCTAGCGTGACCTCCCCCTGTCAGGCTTTCGCGGCGTGAGCGCGCCCGAACCGGTGGCGGTGGTGATCCCCAGCTGGAATTCGCTGGAGCTGCTGCCCGCCTGCCTGGATTCGCTGCGGGCGCAGGAGGCCGAGCTGGAGCTGCTGGTGGTCGACAACGGCTCCGCCGACGGCTCGGTCGAGTACCTGCGCGAGCGCGGGGTCCCGCACCTGTCGCTGCCCCGCAACATCGGCTTCGCCCCCGCGGTCAACCTCGGCGTCGCCCGCACCGCGGCGCCCCTGGTCCTGGTCCTCAACGCCGACACGGTGCTGGAGCCCGGCTGCGTCGCCGCCCTGCGTGAGGCGCTCGCCGATCCTGCCCTGGGCGGAGTGCAGCCGCGGATCCTCCAGCTCGAGCGGGAGGGCGAGCGCGAGGTCGCGAGCGCCCGGCTCTACAGCGCCGGCCAGGCCCTTACCCGCGACGGCCGGGCGCTGGAGACGGGGGCGGGGGAGCCGCAGCGGCCCGAGTACCTGCGGCGGCGTGAGCTGTTCGGCGTCTGCGGTGCCGCCTGCCTGCTGCGGCGCGAGCTGTTCGGTCAGCTCGGCGGCTACGACGAGCGCTACTTCGCCTTCTACGAGGACGTCGACCTCAACGTCCGCGCCCAGGTCGCCGGCTGGGGCTTCGCCTATGCGCCGGAGGCGGTCGTCTGGCACGTCGGCAACGCCTCCTGGGAGGCCGGCTTCGCCCGTCCCGGCGCCGAGAACGCGCGCCTGGTCGCCCGCAACCGGCTGGCGACCCAGCTCAAGTTCCTGCCGGCAGCGGCGGCGCCGCGGGTCGCCGCGGTCGAGCTCGGGGCGCTGGCGCGGGCGGCGGCGCAGCGGCGACTGCTGGCGACCCTGGGCGGCAAGCTCGCGGCGCTGCGCTGGCTGCCGGCGTTGCTGCGCGAGCGCCGCCGGCTGCGTCGTGAAGGGGACCTGACCCGCGCCCGCCGCTGGCTCGGCGCTGGCCCGACTTGAACGGCGCTAGGGCCGCGGCCCGAACGAGGCCAGCTCGGTGCAGGAGATCTGGATCCCGAAGCCGGGCGGCGAGGTTTCGACCGGGGCCGATTCGCCTTCGGTCTCGACGCATTCCAGCGCCGCCGCGTCGAGTGCGGCGTCCCAGGGCGGGGCGCCGCGGACGCTCAGCTCGCGCGCCCAGAAGGAGGTGACGACGGCGATCGCGAGGACGGCGACCGCGGCGGTTGCCGGGGTCGCCCGCCGCCGCCAGCCCGCCGTGGCCGGCTCCCGCGAGCGTTCGCGGCTGTCGATCAGGACCAGGGCGGCGCTGATCACGAGCAGGGCCGGGACGATCGCGTAACGGCTGCCGGCGCCGTGGTAGAAGCTCTCCGGCCACAGCATCGGGGTCCCGACCGCGCGCTGGTAAAGGGAGATGACGAACATCACCAGCGCGGTCGGCAGGGCGACGGCGGTAATCCAGCGGGCGCCCGCCCCGGAACGGCGGAAGCCGATCGCGAAGCCGACCACGGCCGCGAGCAGGAGCGCGATCAGCAGCGGCCAGCCGAGGTGGACCCAGGCATTGCCGCCGAGCCGCAGGCCGAGCGGCGCCCCGTCGACGATGCGCTGCAGGAAGACGGTCCAGATGTCGTGGGTCCAGACCGGCGTCACCGCCGTTTCGTCGGTGGTGGCGAGCACCGGGACCTGGGCCAGGGCGCCGGCCGCGTAGGCGCCGAGGATCGCGAAGTCGCTGCGGTCGCGGACGGCGATGCCGCGCAGCAGGGCCAGCGGCGCGAAGAACCAGAGACCGGGCGTGCTCAGCCCGGTGAGCAGGATGAAGGCGGCCCCGGCCAGCGTGCCGCGCCAGGTCGCGGGGCGCCAGAGCAGGATCCAGAAGCTGGCGAAGAGCATGTACCAGGGGACGTAGGCGGCGGAGTCGATCGACTCCAGGCCCGCGACCGGGGTCAGCACGGTCAGGACCGCGAGGGTGCCGCGCAGGTAGGGGTTGCGGAGGTGGCCGGCGCTGGCGTGCCAGACGACCAGCCCGCTGAGCCCGACCACGGCGGCGGAGAGGATCGAGACCGCCGCCGGCACGTCCTGCAGCGGCGCCAGGCTGGCGACCTCGGCGATCAGCCGCGGCACCACCACCAGGTAGGTGGCGTAGGTGGCGCTGATCGCGTCCCAGGTGCCGTTGAGCAGGGCTTCCTGCATGTAGATCGGTCCGTCCTCGGCCCAGAGCGCGTTGAGCGAGGAGGACCAGCCGAGCCGGGCCAGCTGGAGGACGATGGCGAGGACCAGCAGCGCCGCCACGACCAGCGCTCCTTCCCAGCCGGCCAGGGTCGAGCGGCGCCGCGGCGGGTCCGCGAAGAGGGCGCCGATTAGGTGTGTGCGCAGGCGCCGCGGCAGGCTGGCGGGGTCGTCGTTCCGGGGCGGCACCGGCGGCAGACTAGAGCGTCGGGTGGTCGCGCCTATGATCCGCCCGATGCCGGAGCTCGTCTTCGTGCCGCCGCCGGGCGGCGCCGACCGCGATGCCGACCTCGCTGCCGCGCTGGCCGCCGAGGTCGGCGCCCAGGACGCCGCGGCGCTGGTCGCGACGGCGGCCCCGGAGCGGCGCCCGGACCGGGTCTGCGTCCTCCTGGGAGCGGCCTGCGAGGGGGAGGGGGCGCTGCCGGCGGAGGACCTGCCGCGGACGATCGCCGTGCTCAGCGCCGCCCCCGAGAGCGAGCGCTTCGCCGCCGCGGCCGAGCTCGCCGGCCGGGCCGGGGCGGCCTTCCACGTCAACTCAGAAGCGATCGCGCCGCTGCACGCGCTGGGGGTGCCGGCCCGGCACCTGCAGCTGGGCTACGCGGAGAGCTGGGCGGAGACGCTCGGCCCGGCACCGTCGCCGGCGCCGGAGGTGCTGCGCGACCGGGCCGGCTACTTCGACTGGGTGGCGGCGCTGCGGGCGCTGCACCGCGGCGCGGTGGTCGTGCACGAAGAGGCGCTCGGGGTGGCGCCGCTGGTCCCCGACCGGCACCTGTTCCTCGCCGCCCCGGATCGGCTGGAGGCGCTGGCGGCAAATCTGGCGGGCGAGCCGGAGCGGCTGGAGCGGGTCCGCGCCGCGGCGCTCGAGTTCCTGCGCGCGGCGCTGCCGATGGCGCTGGCGGCGGCGGCGCTGATCGGCTCGGCGCGGATGCTGGTCGCTCAGCCGCTGCCGGCCGCAGCCGGGTCGATCCCGGGCCAGCCGGCGCCGAGCTCGAAGTAAGGGTCGGCGGCGAGCTCGCCGGACCAGCGCTCGCGGAAGCGCCGCAGCGCTGCGAGATCGTTGGCGGGGGTGGGGCGGCCGACCCGCCGCAGCAGCACGTCCGGGGCCGAGACGATCCGCATCCCCGCCGCCTCCGCGCGCAGGCAGTAGTCGGCGCTCGCCAGCTCGCCCAGCTCGCGCTCGAGGCCGAGCTCGCGCAGGGCCGGCCCCGGGTAGGCGACCACCCCGGCGACGGCGGCGGCGTTGGCCGGCAGCAGGCCGATCCCGAGCGGGCCCGGGTCGCCGGCGGCGCTGGCGTAGAGCAGCGGCAGCGGCAGGCCGGCGGCGATCGCGATCCCGGACCGTTCGACGCGGCCGTCGGGGGCCAGGGTCCGGGCGCCGACCGCACCGACCCCAGGCTGCTGGGCGAAGCCGGCGAGCCGGGCCAGCCAGAGCCGGGTCAGCGGCTCGACCGGTCCCTCGCAGAGGACGACGACGTCGGCGTCGCCCAGCTCCGCCGCCAGCGTCGCCAGGTCCGGGCCGAAGGCGACCGTGGCGCCGGCGACGCCGCCGGCGGCTTCGTCGCCCACCGCGGCGGCGAGCTCGGCGGCGCCCGGATCCGACTCGGCGCCGACGACGCCGACCGCGACGCCGGTCCCCGCGCGCAGGCGGTGGACGACCCGGTAGATCCCCTGCCAGGGGCCGAAGTGGACGTCGCCCTCGACCCCGGTGCGCTCGAGGTGCTCGGCGATTGCGCGGCGGGCGGCCGGGTAGGCGGCCGGCTTGGCCTGGGCGCTGCCAGCGGTGGAGCCGGCGTGGGCGCGCCAGCGGTAGAGCACCCGCGGGATGTGGACGACGCGCTGGCTGCGCTCGCTGACCCGCAGCGCGAAGTCGAAGTCCTGGGAGCCGTCGAACTCGGTGCGGAAGCCGCCGACCTCGCGGGCCAGCTCGCGCCGGTAGACCCCGAGGTGGCAGGTGTACATCTGCGAGCGCAGCAGGTCGGGCGACCAGTGCGGCTTGGCGAAGGTGTGGGCCGGGCGGTCGTCGCCGAACAGCTCCTCGTCGGAGTAGACCATGTCGGTGTCCGGCCGCTGACACAGCACCGCGGCGACTTCGGCCAGCGCCTCGGGGACGAGGACGTCGTCGTGGTCGAGCAGGGCCACGTACTCGCCGCGGGCCAGCTCCAGGGCGGCGTTGGTGGCGGCCGAGATGCCACCGGCACGCTCCCGCCGTCGGACCTGGATGCGTGGGTCGGCCTCGGCTGCGGCGGCGAGCGCCTCGCGCACCGCGGGGTCGCTGGAGCCGTCGTCGACGAGGCAGAGCTCCCAGTCGGCGAAGGTCTGGGCGCGGACCGAGGCGATCGTCTCTTCGAGGATCTCCAGAGGGGGGTCGTGGACCGGGGTGAGAACCGAGAACAGCGGCCGCTCGCCCGCTCCTTCGCCGCCGTCCGCCGCCCTCGCGGGCTGCTCGTCGCCAGCGCGCGCCGGGACTGGGTCCGGGGCGTCGCCGCCGCCCGCGAGCGCGAGCTCGCGCCAGCGCAACCGCTCCCCCGCCGGGCCTTCGCTGCGCAGCGCCAGCCACCCGCCCGCCGGGATCGTCAGCGGCGCGTCGAGCCGCAGCGAGGCCGGCAGCGCCCGCCCCCAGAGCCGGCGCAGCGTCCCCTTCCAGACGATCTCGGTGGCGCCGTCGGGATCGACGCGCTCGACCCGCAGCCGCACCGTCGCCCGCTCCGCGCCGCCCGCGGCCAGCTCGACCCGGCCGCGCAGCCGCAGGGGCTCCGGGCCGGGCGCGAGCGGGAACCCGATCTCGCCCCCGACTGGCTGCTCCAGCGTCGCCCCGGCTCCGCCGCCCCCGTCGGCGATCCAGCGCGCCCCCGGCGGCCAGCCCCGGTCGAGGTCGGCCCGCAGCGCGGCCAGGGGGATGCCGCCGGCGACCAAGGTCAGGTCTGCAGCTCGACGCCGCGCATCAGCTCCGGAGCGTGCTCGGCGATCGCCGCCATCGCGTCGACTTTGGAGATGTTCGTCATCGAGAGCATCGAGCTGTGCCCGACCCGGTAGCTGCCGACGAACTGGCGCACGAAGACCGCCCACTGCCCGGCCTCGGCCAGCCGCGCCCAGAAGTCGTAGTCCTCGTAGCCGAGCAGCAGCCGCGGGTCGCCCGAGTAGCCGCCGAGCTTGTTGAAGGCGCCGCGGCGGATCAGGGCGAGGGCGTCGATGTAGTTGCCGGCGCGGAAGCGGGCCGGTTCCCAGCCGTAGCTGCTGACCAGGTCGACCGGTCCCTCCTCATGGAAGCGGTCGAGGATCCCGTAGGCGAAGGCGGCGTGGGGGTCGCGGGCCAGCGCCCGGACCAGGCGCGAGAGGCCGAGCGGGCGCAGCAGGTTGTCGGAGTCGAGCATCAGGAAGAGCCGGCCGCGGGCTTTCGCGGCACCGCTGTTGCGGGCCGCTGAGAGGCCGCGGTTGACCTCGTGGCGGATCATCGCCGCCGGCAGGTCTTCGTGCTGCCGCATCCAGGCGCGGACCGCGTCGGGGCCGCCGTCGCCGGAGGCATCGTCGACGATGACGATCTCCCAGGCCCTGAAGGTCGAGCGGCGCACCGAGTCGAGCGCTTCGACCACCACCTCCTCGTCGTTGTAGAGGGGGACGATCACGGTCACCCGCGGCTCAGCCGCCTCCCAGGCGGCGGTGGTGGCGACATCTACGGTCTCGGCGCCGGGACGCTCGGGCCGGGAGCGGGCCAGCGCGTCGGCGGCGAGCTGGCGGCGCACCGAGAGGATCTCCTGCTGCTGGCGCTTGAGGGCGCGCAGGGTCTGCCGCTCGCCGGACTCGGCGTCTTCGGCCGGGGCGCCCGGCCGGCCCGGGATCGAGGCGATCGCGATCCGCGCGTTCGCCACCGTCACTTCGCCCGCGGCCCGCGGGTCGACCGGGATCGCGTCGGCCCTGGCGGCGGTCTCGAGCAGGGTCGCCGCGGCGGCCGCGAGCGGTGCCCGCTCGCGCAACCGCGCGTCGGCGCTGGCGACGAGCTTGGCGCGGGCGTCGTCGTCCTCGGCCAGCCAGGCAGCGAGCAGGCCGAGCGACTCGAGCCGGCCGCTGATCACATCGAGGCCGTCGCGCAGCGGCTCCAGGTCGGTCGAGTGCTCGGTGACGACGGCGCAGCCGCAGGACATCGCCTCGGCCACCCGCAGCCACTCGAAGTAGGGCTCGTCCTCGCCGTGCACGTTGAGCAGGACCTTGCTGCGGCTGAGCAGGCGCAGCTTGTTCTCGCCGCTGAGGAAGTTGGTGCCGTCGTCGGTGTTGGGGGTGCTGTCGTCGGAGAGCAGGATGTGGCAGCGCAGCCGTTCGAGCGCGTCGGCGTAGGAGGCCAGCGCCTTTTCCCGGCGTTTGGTCGAGCGGCCGACGAAGAGCACGTCGATGTCGCGCTCGGCGACCGCGGCACGGCGGTCCCAGGACTCGCTGTAGCCGAGCTGCAGGTGGGCGGCGGCGATCCCGGTCTCGCCGTAGGCGCGGACCGCGCGGCCGTTGATGTCGAGCACGGCGCCGGCGTCGCGGGCCAGCTCGACGTTCCAGTCGAAGAACTGGGTCGAGGGCTGCTCGGCGGAGATCAGCACGCAGCGGCGCAGCATCGCCGGGGTCGGCCGCACCTGGCTCAGCGCCGCGTACTCGTGCGGAGGCAGCAGCACGGTGACGCTGCCCTGGCGCTGCTCGGGGAACTCGCCGACGACGATGCGGGCGCTGGCGCCGAGCCGCTCTAGCTCCTCGACCAGCGCCTGCGCGAGGTCCTGGAAGAAGGCGTTCTGCCCCCGCGCCAGGGCGAAGACCAGCTCGGGACCGTTCACGGGCGCTGGCCGCGCAGGCGGACGACGAGGCGGCGCAGGATGCCGCTGAGGCGCCAGGTGGTGGAGTTGACGACGACGTCGTACTGCTGCTGCAGGTGCTGGTATCTCTCGTTGATGTCGCTGAGGTTTTTGTACTCGGCCAGGGCGGCGGCGGTGGAGGCGAGCTTCTCTT
>DASUNU010000013.1:0-14567 GCA_036276995.1 Solirubrobacterales bacterium | reverse complement strand
GATCACCTGGGCGCCGTGCGCGGTCGCGTAGCGGATGCCCTTGGCGATCGCGGTCGCCTGGCCGCGGCCGTGTTTATCGAGCACCCGCACCGGCATCAGCTTCGCCCCGTAGGCGAGGCCGGTGACCCCGATCCCGTTGTCGGTCTTCTCGCCGATCGTGCCGGCGATGTGGGTGCCGTGCCCGTTTTCGTCGAGCGGCAGCCGATCGTTGTCGATGAAGTCGTGACCCTTGGCGAACTGGGAGGAGGAGAAGTCGGGGCTGCGCAGGAAGCGGTTGCCGTCGTCGCGGTAGGCGATGCCGGTGTCGAGCACGGCGACGGTCACGCCTTCGCCTCCCGGCTTGCCGGCGGTGGCGAGGTTGCTCCAGGCCCCGACCGCGTCGATGCCGCCCGGGGAGACGGGAAGGCGGGTGCTGCCACTGCCATCCCAGGGCAGGAAGTTCCACTGCTTGAAGCTCCAGTCGCCGAGCGCGGCCGCGGCTTCCGAGGCGCCGCCGAGGGTGCCGGGGTCGTTGGGTAGGACGAAGTCGGTGCCGGGCAGGACGGTCGAGGCGGTGGCGATGTAGTTCGGCTCGGCGTAGGCGACAGCGGGGTTCTGGCGCAGCGCCGCCGCCGCCGCGCGGACGTCGCTGCCGGCCGGCAGGGTCAGCGCCCGCCCCCGCTGCTCGGCGTCGAACTTAACTACGACCTGGTGCGGGGCGAACCCCCGCGCGGGGGCGATTCCGGTGCTGGCGCCGGCCGCCGGCGCAGCCATCAGCAGCCCGGCAAGCAGGGTCACGGTGGCGGATATCGGAAGCAGGCGTCTCATCGCGTTCGGCGCCCCGATCCCCACACCGGGCCGCGTTCCCAGCTAACACCGCCGCGGCGGTGAAGTTGTAGGGGACATACTCCCGGATCAGTGAGCTCGCCTTCCGAACTCGACGACCCCGGCAACGCCGCTGCCGCGCACGAGTGGGCGATGGGTCTGGCGCTCGAGCAGGCGCGCCTCGCCGAGGCCGGCGGCGACGTCCCGATCGGGGCCGCGATCCTGCGCGGCGGCGAGCTCCTGGCCGCGGCCGGCAACGAGCGCGAGCGCCGGCACGACCCGACCGCCCACGCCGAGATCCTCGCGATCCGCGCCGCCGCCGCGGCCCTCGGCGGCTGGCGCCTGCCCAGCACGACCCTCTACGTCACCCTCGAGCCTTGCGCGATGTGCGCTGGCGCGATCGTCCTCGCCCGCATCCCCACCGTCGTCGTCGGCACCCCCGACCCCAAGGCCGGCGCCGCCGGCAGCGTCCTCGACGTCCTCGCCGAGCCCGCCCTCAACCACCGCCCCGAGGTGATCGAGGGCGTCCGCCAAGAGGAGTGCGCCGCCCTCCTACGCGAGTTCTTCGCCGCCCGGCGCTCCCGCTGACGGCGCTCAGAGCGCGGTCGTCCAGGCGCCCATCTCGCCTTCGGCCTCCGCGATCAGGGCTTCGGCGAGTTCGCGGGCTTCGTTCAGCCGGGGCTCGTCGAGGTCGGTGCCGTGGCCGACGCCGACGAAGTTGACCTCGGCCTTGTCCAGCCCTCCGAGCTGGTCGCCGTAGAGGTCGATGTACTTGCTTTCCTGCTCGTCGGAGATCGGTTCCCTGGCCACGTGGACCGTCGCGTCCGCCCACTCCCCATCGGTGAAGAGGTAGATCTCGCAGGCGCCGCCCCGGTGCGCGCACTGGCGCGCGGTCACCGCGAGCATGTCGCCCAGCGGGGTGCCGCCGCGCACGGTTCGCTGTTCAACCAGATCACCGAGCTGCTCTTCGATCCTGGGCAGCTTGCCTTCGGCCGCTTCGTCGTCGAGTTCGCCTCCGAGGCCGGCGTCGTCGAACTGCTTGCGGACTTTCCAGTTGACCGTCCCGGTGGCGTTCTCGCCGCAGGCGTCGGCGTAGAACGGCGCCCGTGCTCGCGCCGCCCTGCGCGCGATCGCTTTCAGGTCGGGGAGGTAGCTCTCGCGCACCGGGTCGGTGGAGATCGTCGAGTCGACGCAGACGATCACCGTCGGCGCCGGCTCGCCGCCCTTGCCTTCGCCGCTGAGGACGACCAGGAGGCCCAGCCCCACGATGGTGGCGACGCCGATGGCGAGCGCCAGCCAGGCGCCGCTGGACATCCGGCTAGACATCGCCGGCGATGCTTTCTTCTTCGGCCCTCAGCTTTTTGTAGGCATCGTGGGCTGCCTGTCCCTCGCTCGCTCCGTTGCCCTCTTCGGGGTGGCGCGCGGCGCTCGCCGGCGGAGTGGGCGGGAAGGGCTCGAGCCGTTCGATGTCAGTAGCCCGTTCGTCGCCGTAGCGCACTTCGGTGAGCAGCTTGGCGATGTAGCGCTGGTGGCGCTCGCGTTCGCGCGCCTCCGCGTCCTCGTCTTCCGCACCCCCACGCGCGGTCATCAGGGCGTAGGCCCCGGCGACGATTACGGCGATGACCACCGCGCCGGGAAGGCTGACGGTCACCGCGTAGGCGATGCCGCCGCCGAGCAGGGTGGCGACCACCCCCAGCGCCCAGCGCAGGGGCGTCGGCATCTCGCCGCCGCCCGACCAGGCCTGCAGCTGCCAGAAGCGGACGCCGCTCTCGACGTCGGCGCGTTCGCGCGCGTACTCGGGATCGATCAGGGCTTCCAGGTAGGCGCCCTGCTGCACGTCCCGCTTCGCCTGTTCCTCGGCGATCCGCTCGCGTGCCTTGATCCGCTCGTTCGCCTCGTCGCGCCGTCGCGGCGCCGCGACGGCGGTCGCGTGCGCCTGCTCGGCCTGGCCGCGCAGTCTGATCGCGTCGCCGTCGTGGGTCTTGCGTTGCTGCTCCGCGGTGATGTGGCGGGCCAGCAGGTCGCGCCCGTGGCTGCGGGCAACGTAGGAGAAGCTGCTCGCCGCCGCTCCCAGGAGGAAGAGGATCTGGGCGATCGTGAAGAAGGTGGGGTCGCCGAGCTCGACGCCGGTCCGGTCTTCGATCTTGATCAGGGCTTCGGCGCGAAATTCGCCCAGTTCGATGAAGAACCAGACGGCGAGGGCGAGGATCGCGGCGACCGCGAAGATCGCCGGCCGGCCCGGCCGGCCGATTCTCCCGTCCTTGCGCACGGCGCCCGCCGCGCCGATCCAGCCGAGCACGTCGCCGATCACGACGGCGCCGGCGCCCATCGTGATCGCCGTCAGCCAGTAATCGCGCGGGTTGCCGGGGATCCGGCCCAGCGCCAGGTGGATGATGAAGATGTCGACCGCGAAGATGACGACGTTGGCGCCAGCCAGCCAGCCCATGTCCAGTTTCAGCCCGCGCAGGGCCGGCGGCAGCGCCGACCGTTCCTTCTTCAGGGTCTCGGTCTCGGCGGCGCAGACCTTCTCTTTCGCCACCGCGATCTCGGCTTCGCGGGAGAGCCGCTCGGCCTTCGCCCTGGCCTCCTTGATCGTCTCGCCGGTGGCCGCGACCAAGGCTCGGTCCTCGATCGTCGCCTGCGCGGCCGCCGGCTTGTGGCGCATGCTGCGCCACTTGGCGAAGCCGCCGGTCGCCTCCCGCAGCTTCTCCAGTTCCCCGCGCTTGACGGCGCGCGCGCCGAGTCCGCGCGCTTTGTCGACCACCCAGCGGTCGAAGAAGCGGTCGTCGTCCTTCTCCGGCAGCGCCTGTTCGCGCACCCGCGGGGAGACCGGCTCCATCTTCGCCGTCGGGATCTCCTGCGGTCGCAGGGCATCGGGGCGCGGGTCCTCGCCGGCGCCGTTGCCTTCGTGCTGCGTCACATCCGCGTCGAGCAGATCCGTGCCCGCGTTCGTGCTCCCCTGCCTATCCATTTCCGGGCTCCTTCGGGTTTCAACTGAGTACCGAGCGGTACTGCGGGGCCGTTGAATATAGGGAGCCTGAGCGAACGAAAAGGACTAAAAAGCTCGGAAAAAGTGCCGTATTCAGGCAATTAAGACCGCATTGGTAACACCTACAACGCGGTTTATTGCGAATGGCGCGAAAAGCGGAGAGGGTGGGATTCGAACCCACGAGGCGAGTTAACCCCGCCCACGCGATTTCCAATCGCGCTCCTTAAGCCACTCGGACACCTCTCCGGGGTGTTGCAAACAGCCTAGCTAGGCCTCCTGGACGGCGGCCGAGAGGGTTGCCGGGACCGGCTCGCGGTAGTCGTCAAGGGAGATCACGATCGCTTCGGCCTCGGGCAGCGGCGGCGCGGCGGGGCGGTGGCCGCGCAGGCGCTCATGGCTGCAGACGACGTAGCACCACTCCATCAGGCGCAGGCGCGAGTCGGGGTCGATCGCGGCGATCGTGGCGCCGACCAGGAAGGCTCCGTCGACCTCGCGGCAGCTACGCACCTCGACCTGGGCGGCGACCTCGTGGGTGGCGCCGCCGGCGTCGTCGAGCTGCAGCAGCAACGCTGGCTGCGAGCCGACCGCCAGCTCCGCCGTGGCGACCAGGCCGACCCCGGCGGCGCTGGCGTCGACCAGCCGGGCCGGGACGTGGCCGTCCTCGCCGAAGCAGCTGGCCTTGGCGTCGCCCTCGAAGCGGTAGACGAGCCGGCGCTGGCGCCGCCGCCCGACCGCAAACAGGGTTTTCAGCAGCCGCCGCAGCTCGAACAGGCCGAGCAGCGGCACGATCACCGCGGCGATTCCGGGCAGGTCGGGCAGCGGGCCGACCCCGGCCAGGTCGAGCAGCCGCAGCAGCGTGCCGCCGGCCAGCAGCGCGGTGCAGAAGAGGACCAGGTGCAGCTTGCGGACCGCCTCGAAGCCGCCGCTGTCGTTGCCCTGCTTCGGCGTCACCTTGAAGGCGGTCTTGCCCGGCTTGACGATGCAGCGCAGGGCGCGGGTGTAGATCTCCATCGTCAGCAGCTCGTAGTGGGCGGTCTCGGGGATCCGCATGTAGCCGCGGGCCAGCGCCATGCCGGCGCTGAGGTTGAGCAGCAGCGAGGGCAGCCACAGTGCCGCCAGGGCGACGACGCTGATCTTCATCGGTAGCTGGCCGCTCCACAGCACCAGGCCCAGGGTCAGCAGGAGCAGCAGCCGCATCGGCGGCGCCAGGTAGGCGAGCAGGCTGGCCAGGTAGGAGAGCCGCTGCAGCGCCCGCAGCTCGCGCGCCCGCAGCGGCGACTCGGGCAGGGTGAAGACGGCGAGGTTGCCGCGCGCCCAGCGGTCGCGCTGCAGCAGGTAGCCATCGAGGTCGTGCGGGGCCAGGCCCTGGATCAGGATCTCGTCGTGGTAGCGGGTGGTCCAGCCGTTGCGCAGTAGCCGGATCGTGGTGTGGAAGTCCTCGGCGATCGTCTCGGTGGCGACGCCGCCGATCTCGAGCAAGGCGTGGCGGTTGATCAGCGCCCCCGAGCCGCACCAGTAGACGGCCCCGTGGCGGTCCTTGCCGGGACAGATGACCCGGTAGAAGAGCGACTGCTCGTGGCGGCCGACCGCATAGTGCTGGGCCGAGTCGTGGTTGAAGAAGTCGTGCGGAGTCTGGACCACCGCCATCCGCTCGTCGTCGAAGTAACCGACCAGGGCATCGAGCGCGTCCGGCATCGGCACGTGGTCGGCGTCGAGGACCAGGACCAGGTCGCCCTCGGTCCGCGGCAGGGCGGCGTTGATGTTGCCGGCCTTGGCGTGCGAGTTGTCCGGGCGGACCAGGTAGCGGGCGCCAGCCAGCGTCGCCAGCTCCTCCATCTCGGGGCGGCGGCCGTCATCGAGCAGGTAGGTCGTGTGCGGGTAGTTCAGCGCCCGGCAGCCCGCCAGGGTCGCCATCACCACCTCGGCCGGCTCGTCGTAGGTGCAGACGTAGATGTCGACCGCCCGGCCCGGCGTCGTCGCCGGCCGCACCGCCGCCCTGCGCGTCCAGGAGAACCAGGCGAGGATCGCCAGCGCGTAGAGGCCGTAGAACTCGGTCACGATCAGCATCGCGAAGGCAACCGGACTGGCGCCTTCGCCGCTCCAGCCGACCCTCCAGGTCAGATAGCCGACCCCCCAGAGCAGGGCCACGACCGCCAGCCCGCGCAGCAGCCAGGGGTGGCGGTCGAAGAATCTCCCGATCCGGGTCTGCTCGTTGCCCACATGACTAGATCGGCAGCGGCAAGCCCTTCTTTAGTCGCGCCGGCCGACGGCCGGCTCAGCGGAGGGGGTGGGATTCGAACCCACGAGCGCCTTGCGACGCCAACAGTTTTCGAGACTGCCCCGTTCAACCACTCCGGCACCCCTCCGGGCCAGAACGAGCAATCCTAGCCGGGACGGGTCCGCGCCACGCCCCAGATCGCCAGCGGTGGCGGGACTAGGAGCAGGGCGAGGCTGGCGATCTCGGCGATCGCGTCGGCCGCGCTGAAGTTCTCGAGGTGGCCGGCGTGGAAGTAGAGGTGGAGCGTGGCGGTCAGCAGCCAGGCGATGCAGACGGCGCGGACCAGGGTGCGCTCGAGGGTCCAGGCGGCCCAGGCGAAGAGGACCGCGAAACCGAGGTAGAGGCCGCCGACGTCGGTGACCAGGTGTTCGTTGTAGGGCGGCAGCAGCTCGACCCAGCTGGCGAGGAAGGGGAAGTCGTCGTAGAAGGTGCGCGGCAGGATCGCGGCGGTGAAGCCGATCGACAGCGCCGCGAAGAAGAGGAGGCCGAGCGCGACCCGGGCGCTGCGCGGTGAGTTCATGCGAGCGAGCCTAAGGCTCAACCCGCGGCCACCGCCAGCTCCTCGCTGGCCGCCTCGTGTCCCTCGAATGGGAGCACGAGGAAGTACATCATCGAAGGGAGCAGCGCATCGAGGTCGTCGACCTCGCCTTTGTTGAGCCGCGAGTAGAGCAGCGCTTCGACCCCGCCGACGATTCCGGCCGCGGTGACCGGCGAGTAGGAGGGGGCGCCGGGGAGCAGTTCGCGGACCTGGGCGTCGATGCAGCTGGCGAAGTGATCGAGCAGGTCGTCGCGGCGCATCACCGCCTCGACGCTTGCCGCCCGCGCCTCGACGATCAGGGTCCGGGCCGCATCCGGTTCGGTGGCGACGAAGTTGAGCAGCGTTTCGAGCCCGAAGCGGAGGCGGTCGCGCAGGTTGGTGCCGCCCTTGCCGGCGGCGCTGGCAACGCGCTCGCGCAGGCGTGTGGCGGTGATGTCGAAGGCGGCCAGGAAGCAGTCTTCTTTGTTGGTGAAGTGCTCGTAGAAGGTGGGGCGGGAGACGCCGGCGCGGTCGATCACGTCCTGGACGTTGGTTTCGCGGTAGCCGAGTTCGGAGGTGGCGCGCAGCATTGCCACCAGCAGCCGCTCGCGTTGGACGGCGCTGACCAGGTCGGAGGGGAGCTTGCGAACCCCCGAGGGAAATTTGCCATCGCTACTGTTGAGGAGCTCGAGCGCAGCGCTGACCTCGGCCGAGGACCACGAATCCCCGATCGCGGCGACCAGCATCTCCTGGTTCAGTTGAATTCGATCGAATGGCACAGAAGGAAACCCATACGTTTCCAATATGAACACCTGAAGTTTTCTCAAGGTACCAGAAGAGTTGGACCCATGCGCTCTTTTTTGTAGACCGCGGCTATCCTTCAGTTGATGCTCCCACCCCCAAGCAAGGGAGCCCAGGTGAAGCCGACTCGGCCCGTGCTTCCAAGAGAGTTCGTCGCGGTTCGAAAGCGCCGCCGCATCATGGACGCAATGGCGGAGCTGACTTCGGAACAGGGCTATGAGGCGACCAAGATCGCCGACATCGTGCGGCGTGCCGGGGTAGCCCGTAAAACGCTGTACGACAACTTCGATGGCAAGGAAGAGGTTTTCCTCGCCGCCTTCGACAGCGCCGTCACCGAGGCGTCAGAGCGAATCGCCGCGGCCTGCGCGGAAACCGAGGACGACTGGGAGCGCCGGATCGAGGCGGGCCTGCGCGCCCTGCTCGCCTATATCGCCGAGAACCCGGCGACAGCGCGACTCTGCCTGATCGAGGCGTACTCGGCGACACCCGCCGCCTCGCGCCGCTACGACGAGATGCTGGGCCGCTGTGTCGAGCTGCTGCGCGAGAACGGGCCGTCGGCCTATGACCGCCCGGAGACGACCGAGGAGACGATCGCCGGCGGGGTCGCCTGGATCCTCAACCAGAAGATTCGCCGCGGCGAGACTGAGCAGGTGCCGGAGCTGCTGCCAGAACTGCTGGACTTCGTCCTATCCCCGTACCACGGTGTAGCTGATAGGAGCTGACGAAAGTAACAGTACGGTGGCAGACTCCAATAGGTAATGGAGCGACTTCCACGCGGACGCCACGGTCTTTCCCCCGAGTTCGTCGCACAAAATCAGCGCGAAAGGCTGATCGCTGGCCTCACCGAAGCGCTCTACGAAGTGGGGTATCAGAAAACCACTGTGTCACTGATTGGTCAGCGGGCTTCGGTCTCCAAGAGTGACTTCTACAAGCATTTTCAAAGCAAGGATGACTGTTTCTTCGCCGCCTACGAAGAGGCGATAGAGAGGATCCGCAAGGAGGTCCTCGCCACCTGCGGTAAGCAGCCGGGGCAGGAATGGGCGCTGCGGGTGCGCGACGGGATCACGGCGCTGCTCACCTTCCTCGCCGCCAACCCGGCCCTGGCCAGCATCTCCCTGGTCGAGGGGCTGCGGGCGGGCCGCGGCGTCTATGACCGCTTCCAGGCCGCGGTCGAGAGCTTCGTCCCCTACCTGCGCGACGGCGCTCCAGCGGCGCCGGGCGGGGAGCAGGTGCCGCAGGCGACCGACGAGGCGGTGATCGGCGGCATCGCCTCGCTACTGGGGCGCCGGGTGCTGGCCGGCGAAGCGGAGCAGATTGACGAGCTGCTGCCCGAGGTGCTCGAGTTTGCCTTGACGCCCTACCTCGGCGTTGCCGAGGCGAGGCGAATAATCTCTGCCGGATGAGCGCGGCGCAAAGCGGGGTCCTTCCCTCTCAAGGCCTGAGCGAGGCGATCGAGCGGGAATGGGTTAGCTCCGGCGATTACCGGATCCGCCCGGAGGCGATCCAGCCGGCCAGCATCGACCTCCGGCTCGGCGACTTCGCCTGGGCGCTGCGCTGCTCGTTCCTGCCGGATGTGCGCTCGACCGTCGAGGAGAAGATCGAGGGGCTCGCTTTCCAGAAGATCGACCTGCGCGACGGCGCCGTGCTCGAGCGCGACCGGCCCTACCTGGTGCCGCTGATCGAGGAGCTGGCGCTGCCGGAGGGGATGCGGGCGAAGGCGAACCCGAAGAGCTCGACCGGCCGCCTCGACGTCTTCACCCGGGTGATCACCGACGGCCACCACCGCTTCGACGACATCCGCGCCGGCTATCGCGGCAAGCTCTACCTCGAGGTGGTGCCGCGCTCGTTCGCGATCCAGGTCAAGACCGGCCTCTCGCTCAATCAGTTGCGGCTGGCCCGCGGCGACGTCCGGCTCAGCGACGACAAGATTCGCGCTCTGCAGGAAGAGGCGCCGCTGCTCTACATGGGCGAGGAGCCGGTGCCCGAGGCCGAGCTCGCGGTCTCCGACGGGCTCTTTCTCAGCCTCGACCTCTCCGGCCCGGCCGACCGCGTGGTCGGCTACCGGGCGAAGAAGAACAGCCTGCCGGTCGACCTCTCGCGCATCCGCGCCTACCGCTGGAGCGACTACTGGGACCCGGTCTTCCCGGAGCAGGGAGGGCGGGTGGTGCTGGAGCCGGAGATCTTCTACCTGCTGCTCTCGGCCGAGGGGGTCAGCATCCCGCCCCAGATTGCCGCCGAGATGATGGCCTACGACCCCACCGCCGGCGAGCTGCGCACCCACTACGCGGGCTTCTTCGACCCCGGCTTCGGCTACGACCCGAGCGGCGCCCGCCCCGGCAGCCGCGCCGCGCTGGAGGTGCGCGCCCGCGACGTCTCCTTCATGGTCGAGCACCGCCAGCCGGTCTGCAAGCTCGGCCTGGAGTGGATGGAGGCGCCGGCCGAGCGCCTCTACGGCGCCGACCTCGGCTCCAATTATCAGGGCCAGGTAACGATGCTGAGCAAGCACTTCGAGGAGCAGACGGCGAGCACCGCTTAAGATCGGCCGATGGCCGAGCGGACCTGGCACGTCTATCTCTCCGGCGAGATCCACAGCGACTGGCGCGAGCGGATCGAAGGCGGGGCGCGCGAGGAGGGGCTGCCGGTTGTCTTCGCGGCACCGGTCACCGACCACGCCGCCTCCGACGAGGCCGGCGCCGGCACCCTCGGCGAGGAGGGCGACTCGTTCTGGCGCGACCACAAAGGCGCCGGGGTCAACGCGATCCGCACCCAGACGCTGATCCGCGCCGCCGACCTGGTCGTGGTCCGCTTCGGCGACAAGTACCGGCAGTGGAACGCGGCCTTCGACGCCGGCTTCGCAGCGGCGCTCGGCAAGCCGATCGTGACTGTCCACGACCCCGAGCTCGACCACGCCCTGAAGGAGGTCGACCGCGCCGCCCAGGCGACCGCGCGCGAGGCCGAGCAGGTGGTCGACGTCCTGCGCTACGTGGTCAAGGGCGAGCTGCCGGCCGCATAGGCGTAGGGTGGCGGTATGGCCGCTGCTGACAACCAAGCGACGATCGAGCGCTTCTACGAGGCGTTCGGCAACTGCAACGGGGCCGCGATGACCGCCTGCTACGCCCCCGGCGCCCACTTCCGCGACCCCGCCTTCGGCGACCTCGAGGGCGACGACGTCGGCTCGATGTGGCGGATGCTGACCGGCCGCGCCAAGGACCTCGAGATCGAGCTGCGCGAGCACGAGGCCGGAGAGGAGAGCGGCAGCGCCCACTGGATCGCCCGCTACACCTTCTCCACCGGACGCCCGGTCGTCAACGACATCCAGGCCCGCTTCCGCTTCGACTCCGCCGGCCGCATCGTCGACCACGTCGACGAGTTCGACTTCCGCCGCTGGGCCAAGCAGGCGCTCGGCGCCAAAGGCAGCCTGATCGCCTATCTGCCGCCGCTGCGGGCCAAGGCCCGCGCCCAGGCCCTCGGCCAGCTCGAGGACTTCAAGCGCGAAGAGACCGGCTCCAGCCTCTAGCTCCGAGTTTCGTTGAGGACTTGACCGCCCCATAGGTGGGTCAAGTCTTCAATCTTCCGACCGATCCCGATGCGAACGTATGTTCGTGCGCTGGGACGAACAGCGAGTCGAGAACGACCTGCGGTTGCCGGGAGTCGGCGACGGCACCGTCACCCGCACCTTCGACGCCCCGGAGGCGATGGGGATCAACTTCCACGAGGTCCGCGCCCGCTCCGCCCTCAACCACGTGCCCGGCGGCCGCTACGGCTTCAGCTGGACGATCAACCCCTATCGGGGATGCAGTCATGCCTGCGCTTACTGCCTGGAGGGAGAGACTCCGATCCTGATGGCCAATGGCTCAACCCGCCCATTGCGGGAGGTTCAGGTGGGCGATGCGATCTACGGCACGGTGCGCCGAGGCAGCTACCGCCGCTACGCGATCACCGAGGTCCAGGCGCACTGGAGGACTCGAAAAGCCGCGTTCCGGGTCCTGCTCGAGGACGGCACGGAGCTAATCGCGAGCGGCGATCACCGTTTTCTCAGCGACCGCGGCTGGAAGTACGTGCAGGGGGCGGAATGGGGGCCGCTGCAGCGGCCCCACCTCACTCTCAATAACAAGCTGATGGGGCTTGGTTCCTTGGGTCCGGCTCCAGTGGAGTCGGAGGAGTATCGGCTGGGCTACCTCTGCGGAATGATCCGAGGCGACGGACACGTCGGCTCGTATTCCTATGAGCGACCCGGTCGCACGGTCTTCGACGTGCACCGCTTTCGGCTGGCGCTGACCGACGGTGAGGCACTGCAGAGATCGCGCCACTATCTGGCGGGAGCCGGTGTCCTGACTAACGAATTTCAGTTCATCGAGGGGAACGAGCGACACCGGCCGATGCGCGCGATCCGGACCTCATCGCGCGGCAACGTCGAGCGTGTCCGCGAGTTGATCCGCTGGCCAACCTCGCCCACCGACGAGTGGTCACGGGGGTTCCTAGCGGGCATCTTCGACGCTGAGGGCAGCCGCAACGAGGCGCTGCGGATCTGCAATGGAGACGAAGAGATCATCGGTAGAACGGTGGAGGGATTGCGCCGCCTCGGGCACTCGGTAACGGTTGAGAAGACGAGGGTGAACGGAGTCCGCAATGTGCGGCTGCTCGGCGGTCTGCGCGAGCAGATGCGCCTGTTCCAGCGCATCGACCCGGCGATTACCCGGAAGCGATCGATTGATGGCATCGCGATCAAGTCGCAGGCCAAGCTCGGGGTTGTGGCGATCGAACCGCTTGGGCGCGAGATCCCGATGTACGACATCACGACCGGGACCGGCGATTTCATCGCCAACGGCGTGGTCAGCCACAACTGCTTCGCTCGGCGCACGCATACCTACTTGGACTTCGACGCCGGGCGTGACTTCGAGCGGGAGATCGTGGTCAAGGTCAACGTGCCGGAGCTGCTGCGGGCGGAGCTGGCGCGGCTGGGGTGGAAGCGGGAGCTGGTCGCGCTGGGGACGAACACCGATCCCTACCAGTGGGTCGAGAGCCGCTACCGGATGATGCCGGAGATCCTCGAGGCGCTGGAGCGGGCGGAGACGCCGGTCTCGGTGCTGACCAAGTCGCCGCTGGTGATGCGCGACGTGAAGCTGTTCGAGCGGATGGCGAAGAAGGGGAAGCTTCCGGTCTCGGTCAACCTCTCGGTTCCGACCCTCGACGAGGACGCCTGGCGGGCGACCGAGCCGCACACGCCCAGCCCCGCCGCCCGGCTCGACGCGGTTGCCGAGCTGCGCCGCCGCGGCATCGACTCCGGCGTCCTGATCGCCCCGCTGATGCCCGGCATCAACGACCACCCCGACCAGGTCCGCCCGATCGTCGAGACAGCGAAAAAGGCCGGCGCCACCTTCCTCGGCGGCGTCGCCCTCCACCTCCGCGACGAGGTCAAAGACGTCTTCTTCGCCTGGCTGGAAGCCAAACGCCCCGACTTACTCCCCCGCTACGAGGCTCTCTACAGAGGCGGTTCCTACATGCGCCCCGCCCAGCGAAAACAAGCGACCCGAGCCGTCCGCGGCTGGGGCCGCGACCGCCTACGAAGCAAGCCGTCTAGAGAGGCGACCCCTCCGGCGGGTGGCCCGGGGGGAGGTGCCGAGAACGAAAACCTCGCCCGCAGGCGCCTCCCCCCGGGACAGGACCCGCCCGGCCAGAGCTCCTTTTTCTAGCTACCCACCTTCATCCAACTGCTCAAAGAGACAGTCCTTGGGCGCTTTGTCATCCCTGAACCGATGGAACCGCGCCCCATGCCGGATTCGCCCGCCCGCCGCATGGTCATAACCAACCTCGATCACCAGCTCCGGCCGCAACTCGACCCACTCGAGATCGCGCCCACCGGTCCAGCGGCTCGGCTCGGCGCTCCCGCTTTCGCCCGTCTCCAGCGGCGCCAGCATCTGGCGCATGCTGCGTTTCGCCGCCGCCGAGAAACCGGAGATGTGGCCGACCGAGCGCAGCTCGCCGCCGTCGTAGAGGCCGAGGATCAGCGAGCCGACCGTGCCCTCCTCTTTGCCGGGGCGCCAGCCCATCACCACGCAGTCGATCGTGCGCTCGCGCTTGACCTTGGTGAAGCCTTTGCGTTTACCGGGGATGTAAGGGGCGTCGAGCTGCTTCGCCATCACCCCCTCGATGCTGTTCAGCCACCTCTCCGCCTGGGCGGCATCGGGGGTCAGCGGCGTCAGCTCCAGGTCCGCCTCGGCGGCGATCGCCGCCAGCCGCGCCCGCCGCTCGGCCAGCGGCGTCTCCAGCAGTGACTTGTCGCCCTCGGCCAGCAGGTCGAAGCAGATGAAGTCGGCGGGGATCTCCTTGCTCAGCCGCTCGATCCGCGACTGGGCCGGGTGGATCCGTTCCTGCAGGGCGTCGAATTCGAGCACCCCGTCGCTGTCGCGGATCACCAGCTCGCCGTCGAGCACCCAGCGGCCCGGCGCGAAGCTGAGCTCCGGGAAGTAGCGGCGCAGCTCTTTGCCGCCGCGCGACTGGACGTAGAAGTCGTCGCCGTCAACGAAGACGATCGCGCGGAAGCCGTCGAGCTTCGGCTCGTACGCCCACTCCTCGCCGTGCGGCAGCTCTTTGCGGGTCAGCGCCAGCTGCGGCTTGATCGGAGGGGAAAGCGGGAGGTCCACGCCCGCCGAGACTAGCCGGCTGCTTTGCGCCGCGCCCGGCTCTCGCGCGGGTCCGGGATCGGCACCGCCGCCAGCAGCTTCTTCGTGTACTCGTCGCGCGGGCGCTCGCAGATCTGGTCGGCCTCGCCCTGCTCGACGATCTCGCCGTCGTGCATGACCGCGATCCGGTCGGAGATGTGGCGGACGACGCCGATGTCATGGGCGACGAAGACGTAGGCGAGCCCGAGCTCGTCCTGGAGGTCATCGAGCAGGTTGACGATCTGCGCCTGGATCGAGACGTCGAGCGCCGATACCGGCTCGTCGGCGACGATCAGCTTCGGCTTTAGCGCGATCGCCCGGGCGATCCCGATCCGCTGCCGCTGGCCGCCCGAGAACTCGTGGGGGAAGCGGTCGTAGTGCTCGGGCGAGAGTCCGACCCGGTCGAGCAGCTCTTCGACCCGCTTGCGCAGCTCGGCGCCGGAGGCGACCCCGTTCAGCTTCAGCGGCCCGCCGACGATCTGGCCGACACGCCGGCGCGGGTTCAGCGATGCATAA
>DASUNU010000012.1:0-28469 GCA_036276995.1 Solirubrobacterales bacterium | reverse complement strand
CCGACCGGGATCGGGGCGTCGACGCGGAGGCTGCCGAGGTCGATACGGCGCACGTTGCCGCTGCTGGCGCTGCTGACCCAGAGCCCGCCGGCCCCGACCGCCAGCCGCAGCGGCGCCGCCTGCGGTGCCAGGCCACGGCGGTAGACGCGCCCGCCTTGAGCGTTGACGGCGGTGACCCCGCGCCCCTCCTCGTCGGCAATCCAGACGCGGCCGCCGCCGAGCGCGATCGGGCCGGGGGCGCCGCCGAGCGGGATCGTCTGCAGAGTGCGGCCGCTCTCGAGGTCGAGCCGCAGCAGCTCGCCCCGGCGCGGCACGGTCGCCCAGAGCCAGCGGCCGCCGACCGCCACCCCGGAGACGCCGGCGCCGACCCGTACCGGGTCGCCGGCCGCGCCGCTGTCCGGGTCGAGCCGGGTCAGGGTGCCGTCGCGTTCGCTGCTGACCCAGACCGCCTCCGGGCCGGCCGCCAGCCGCAGCGGCGGGCTGCCGACCGGGATCGGGTCGGAGACGTCGACGCCGCCGCCGAAGAGCAGGAAGGGGAGCACGACCAGGACCGCGATCGCGGCCAGGCTGGCGCCGATCCAGGCAAGGGTGCGGGCGCGCGGGAACTCGGCGTCGCCCGTGACCCCGCGCAACGGCTTCGTCGCCCGCTCCGTCGCGGTCGCCTCCGAGAGCACCCGGGTCGGGGCCATCCCCGCTCCCTCGCGCTCGCGTGCCGCCGCGATCAGCGCCCCGGCGCTGGAGTAGCGGTCAGCCGGGTCCCTGGCGACGGCACGCTCGATCACCGCATCGAGCCCGGCCGGCATCTGCGGCTCGCTCTCGGCCGCCTTGCGGGCGAAGGGGGCGACCCCGGTCAGCGCCTCGTAGAGGACGCAGCCGAGCGAGTAGACGTCGGCCGCCGGCCCGACCGCGCGCCCGCTCCACTGCTCCGGCGACATGTACTCGGCGGTCCCGACCACCGAGGCGGCGCTGGCCCCGCCGCCGCTCTCGTCCAGCGCCTTGGCGAGACCGAAGTCAGTGAGGAAGGCCCGGTCGCCTTCAACCAGGACGTTGTGCGGCTTGACGTCGCGGTGGACGATGCCGGCGGCGTGGGCGACGTCGAGTGCCTCCCCCACCTGGCCGAGCAGGGCGATCGCCCGGGCCGGCTCCAGCGCCCCCTCGCGGTCGAGCAGCCGCCGCAGGTCGCCGCCCTCGACCAGCCGCATCGCCACGATCAGCTCGCCCTCGACCTCGCGCGAGTCGAAGACCGGCACCACCGCCGGGTGGTCGAGGCTGGCGGCCAGCCGCGACTCGCGCTGGAAGCGCTCGCGGAATCCCTCCTGCCCGGCCAGCTCGCGGCTGATCACCTTCAGCGCCACCGGCCGCTCCAGCCCCAAGTGGGTGGCGCGGTAGACCACGCCCATGCCGCCCCGCGCGATCAGCGCGTCGATCCGGTAGCCGGCAACAGTGGAGCCGATCACGAGGTCCGCCACGCGACGGTTATATCGTCGCCCTGGGCGTAAGCAATGGCCAAGGGACTCCAATACCTCGCGCTCCTGCGCGGAATCAACGTCGGCGGCAACAACAAGGTCGCGATGGCCGACCTGCGCGAGAGCTTCGAGGCGATGGGCTTCGAGGAGGTCGGGACCTACATCAACAGCGGCAACGTCTTCTTCCGCGCACCGAGGCAGGAGCGGGCGGAGCTGGCGGCCGGGATCGAGGCCGGGCTGAGCGAGCGCTTCGGCTTCGAGCTGAAGGTGGTGGTCGTGACCGAGGCGGAGCTGCGAGCCGTCATCGCCGACGCTCCGCGCGGCTTCGGCGCCGCGACCGAGCTCTGCGACGTGATCTTCATCCGCAAGCCGCTGACCGTGAAGAAGGCGGTCGCCGCGGCCGAGCTGAAGGAGGGCGTCGACCGGATCTGGGCCGGCAAGGGCGTCGTCTACTTCTCGCGCCTGAAGGAGAAGGCCTCGAGCAGCCGCCTCTCCAAGCTCGCCGTCCGGTCCGAGTACAAGAACGTGACGGTGCGCAGCTGGAGCTCGGCGAACAAGTTGCTCACCCAGCTCGACAAGCGGGGCGGATAGGCGTCGGGGGCCCCGCCTTGCGGCGAGACCCCCGCGCGTCCTCAGCCCGCGATCAGTTGCCGCGCTGCGGCACCGGTTGCCATGCGAGGACCGGCCCGATCGCAGTGCCGTCTTTGGAATCGACCTCGAACCCTTCCGCCAGCTGGCTCTGGCGGCGGGTCGCGACGTCGATCGAGACCAGCTGCTGGCGCTCTTCGACCGCAAGGAAGGCAGCGACCTTCTTGCCGTCGGAGGAGAAGACGCCGTTGGTCTCCGAGCCGTCGGGCAGCTGGGCGAGCTTGCGCGCCGCGGCCGGCCCGATCCGCTTCGCCCAGAGGCCCTGGTCGCGGCGGAAGAGCAGCATCCGCCCCTTGCCGCCGACGTCTTCGACGTAGGCCGAGCCGACCCCGCGCACCTGCGGTTTCATGTTGGTGCCGTTCGCCCGCATCGTGTAGATGTCGGCGAAGGCGGCGGGGCCCGGGGTGCTCTCGCCGCGGCTGAAGACGATGCCGCCGGCGAACCAGCGCGGCTCGAACTCGTCGGTCCCGGCCGTCCTGGTCAGGCGGGCAAGGCCGGCCCCGCTGGGACGGATCGAGAACAGGTCCTCGGCGCTGTTGGTGGCGCTGACGGCGACCCCGCGGACGAAGATGATCGCCCGCCCGTCGCCGGAGAACTCGGCGTCGTGGTCGTCGGCGGCGGCGCTGGTCAGGGCGTGGACGCCACCCCCTTTGACCCCGGCCCGGTACAGGTCCGCGGCGGCGGCGGCGCTGGCCCGGCGCTCGAAGACGACGGAGCGGCCGTCGGGCGAGACGATCGGCACCGAGTCGATCTCGGGGCCGCTGGTCACGCGCCGCTGGCCGGAACCGTCGGGACGGACCGAGTAGATGTCGCCGCCACGGGCGAAGGCGATCGTGCGGCCGTCCGGTGAGAAGGCCGGTTCGGTGTCGGTGGGGTCCTCGGTCAGCTGGTTGAGGCGGCCGTCGCGAACGGCGAACAGCCCGCCTTTGGCGACGCCTTCGACCGTGGTCGATTTCGAGAAGACGACGGCCCCGGTGCTCGGCGCCGCCGCGGCGGTCGCCGGCAGCACGAGGCTGACGAGAGCGATCAGTGAGATCAGGATCTTGCGGTGCATGGCATTTCCCTTCGGTTGGAGTTGAGTGCTGCCAACCGATCCTGCGCCGCGCGCCCGTACCCGCCAACGACAGCGGCGCCCCCCACCGGGCCATGTCTGACCCGGTCCGGGTCAGCGGTCGAGGCCGAGCTCGATCACGCGGGCGGCGATCTGGCGGGGGCGGTCGCGGCCGGCGTCGCCGGGGACGTCGAGCTTCGCGGCCAGGGCGTCGAGCCGGCGCTGCGCGGTGCGCTCGCTGACGTGGAGGGCCGCGGCGATCTCGGCCCGGGTCGCCGGGCGGCCGGCGAAGGCGCCCTCGCTGCGGTAGGGCGCGACCAGCGCCGCCGCGGTCGCCCGCTCCTCCTCGCTCAGCGCCACCGCCGGGGCGGAGCTCGCGACCGTCGCCCCGACCGGGGCCGCCGGCCCGGTCGCGATTTCGAGCCGGTGGGCGCCGACGATCAGGGTGTCGCCGTCGCGCAGCCGCCGCGGCCGCTCCAGCGGCTCGCCGTTCAGCGCGGTGCCGTTGCGACTGTCGAGATCGGTCGCCATCAGCACCTCGCCGCGCCGCTCGATCTCGAGGTGGTTCCAGGAGACCGCCTCGTCGTCGAGCTGCAGGTCAGCCTCGGGCGAGCGCCCGACCACGGTCCGCTCCCCGCTCAGCGCCACCGAGCGCGGCGCCTCGCCGCCGCTGGAAACCCACAGACGCGCATCCATCGGGCGAGGATAAAGTCCGCCCCGGTGAGCACGGCGGACACGGAGAAGCGACTCGCGGCCGAGGCCGCGGCGGAGCTGGTCGGGGACGGGATGACGATCGGCCTCGGCACCGGCTCGACCGTCGCCCACCTGCTGCCGGCGATCGCCCGCCGCGGGCTCAGCGAGATCCGCTGCGTCGCCACCTCGGTCGCCACCGAGGAACAGGCGTGCGGGCTGGGCATCCCGGTCGAGCAGTTCGACGAGCTTGCCCGGCTCGACATCGCGATCGACGGCGCCGACGAGATCACCCCTGACGGCTGGCTGATCAAGGGCGGCGGCGGCGCCCACCTGCGCGAGAAGATCGTCGCCGCGGCGGCCGCCCGCTTCGTCGTCATCGCCGACTCCAGCAAGCCGGTGGAGAGCTTCACCTGGCCGGTGCCGCTGGAGCTGTTCGGCTTCGGCGCCGCCTCGACCCTGGCCCGGCTCGGCCCCGAGGTCGAGCTGCGCGACGTTCCGCGCAGCCCCGACGGCGGCGTGATCGCCGACTACCGCGGGCCTGTCGGCGACCCCGCCGCGCTCGCCGCCCGGCTCGAGGCCGACCCCGGCGTCGCCGCCCACGGCCTCTTCCCGCCGGCGCTCACCCACGACGTCTTCATCGCCCGCGGCGACGAGGTCGAGCACCGAACCATCGGGGCTTGAAGTCCGGGCACGGGGTTGAAAGGGTGCCCGCCATGAGCGACTTCAGCGGACTCCAGATCGACGGCAGCATCGCCGTACCCTCCAACCCCGACTGGGACCAGGCCCGGCTCGCCTGGAACCTCGCGGTCGACCAGCAGCCGGAGGCCGTGGTCTTCGCCGAGAGCGCCGCCGACGTCGCCGCCACGGTGGCCTTTGCCGCCGCCAACGACCTCAAGGTCGCCCCCCAGGGAACCGGCCACGGCGCCCTCGCGCTGGCCCCGCTGGAGGGCACGATCCTGCTCAAGACCGAGCGCATGCGCGGCGTCTCGATCGACCCGGAGGAGCGCACCGCCCGGGTCGAGGCCGGCGTCCTCTCGCTGGAGCTGGCCGAGGCTGCGGGCGAGCACGGACTCGCCTCGCTGCCTGGCTCCTCGCCGGACGTCGGCGTGGTCGGCTACACGCTCGGCGGTGGCCTCAGCTGGCTCGGCCGCCAGTACGGCTTCGCCTGCAACAGCGTCACCGGGATCGACGTCGTCACCGCAGACGGCGAGCAGCGCAGCGTCACCGCCAGCGACGAGCCCGACCTGTTTTGGGCGCTACGCGGCGGGGGCGGCGGCTACGCGATCGTCACCGCCCTGCACCTCTCGCTGCTGCCGATCGCCGAGGTCTATGGCGGCATCCTGATCTTCCCGGCCGAGCTCGGCGCCGCGGCCTTCCGCGCCTACCGCGACTGGGCCGCGACCGCGCCCGAGGAGATCACCACCGTCGCCCGGCTGCTGCGGCCGCCGCCGATCCCCGACGTTCCGGAGCCGCTGCGCGGGGTGCCGCTGATCACGATCGACGGCTGCTTCACCGGCGACGCCGCGGCCGGCGACGAGCTGATCGCGCCGCTGCGGGCGCTCGGCGAGCCGATCATGGACACCTTTGGCCCGATGCCCGCCGCCGGCCTCGGCCGCATTCACATGGACCCCGAGCAGCCGGTCCCCGGCCTCACCGGCCAGGCCCCGATCGCGGAGCTGACCGACGAGGCGATTGAGGCCTTTGTCACCAACGGCCCCGGCCCGGAGACCGGCTCGACCCTGCTGCTCGCCGAGCTGCGCCAGCTCGGCGGCGCCCTCTCCCGCCGCAGCGAGAACGCCGGCGCCCTCGACAAGCTCGACTTCCCCTTCGTGATGGAGTCGGTCGGCGCCCTGATGGCACCCGACGCCGGTGAGACCGTGCCCCGCGACCTGAAGCGGCTCAACGACGCCCTGGCCCCCTTCCGCGCTCCGGGCGGCTACTACAACTTCGTCGACGACCCCTGCGACGTCGACGCGATCCTCCCCGCCGAGACCTGCTCGCGACTGGCCGAGGTCAAGCGCGGCTGGGACCCCGACGGCACGATCGTCGCCAACCACGCCGTCTCGCTCGGCGAGTCGGCGTAGCTATCTGGATCTCGCTTCCAGCGCCTTTTTAAGAGGAGGGACCTCGGCAGCTCTAGGCAGGCCAACGCTGGAGAGAGCGCTGCCGATGGCTGTCATCTTTTCGACTAGATGACTCATCCGCGCCGCCCGTCTTCACCCGTTGACCTCGAGAGCTCTCACGAGGCCCCTCTCTCAAGCAAGTCAGGTCGGCGGATCTCACCCCCTCTATGAAAACGATCTAGAGAGGGAAACCGGAAAAGCGAATGCCTAACCCCCCAGCAGTGGCTCGACCGCTTCAGGGTCGAGCGGGTCGACGCGGGCGACGCCTTTGATGCCGTCGAAGGCGCGGTCGGCGGTGAGGACGACGTCGATCTCGTTGGTGGCGCAGGTGCCGAGGTGGAGGCGGTCATTGGGGCCGAGGCCCCTGTGGTCGATCGAGAGGGCGTGGGCGAAGGCCTGCTCGGTCACCGGCAGCAGCGGGGAGAAGATCTCCAGGGCCGCCTGGGCCAGGCCATCGAGGCGGCCGTCGCCATCGCGGAGGGCGACGTGCCAGACCTCCTCCAGCACCGCCGGTGAAGTGCGGCCCTCGGCCCTACCCGCGGCGACGGCCTCGAGCAGCTTCAGGCAGCCCGCCCGGGCGGGCCCCTCGAAAGCGCTGTAGAGGATGGCGTTGGCGTCGACGAAGAAGGTCACACCCCTCAGCCCCTCTCCACTCCGCGCTCGATCTCCGCGGCGTGCGCGTCGTCGATCAGGCGGCGCAGGTCATCGGGAGCCAGGTATGGGGCCGGCGGAATCGCCGCGATGCGCTCGACCGCCCGCAGCCGGGAGTCCTTCGACGCGCCGCCGAGCTCCGCGTCGACGGCGTCGCGGATGACGCTGGCGACCGACGCTTTGCGTCGTTTGGCCTCGGCCTCCAGGCGCCGGCGCTGCTCTCTGCTGATCAGGATCTGGAGTCGCTCGGAGTACATGCGCATAGCATACACATGCGCATGAGTGGTAAGTGGAGGCTTGGCAACGGCGACGGACATGGCTCCGATGCTGAAGTACGCCGTCGCACGCGTGGCGCGCAGAAAAGGCCAACTCGCGCCCGACTCTGTGGCTAAAGATTGGCGGCGGCGGCCTCGTCGGCCACGACCACCATGTTCTCGTTGCGGACCCGGCCGGCCGGGATCGAGTCGTCGCCGGCCAGCAGCTTGGCCAGCGCCTCCTGCTTGGCGGCACCGGTGACCAGCCAGAGGATCTGGCGGGCGGCGTCGATCGCCGGATAGGTCAGGGTCATGCGGCGGTAGCCCTGGTACTCGCCCTCGGTCAGGGCGACGCGGCGGTCGGTGACCTCGCCGACCGGGTCGCCGGGAACCAGCGAGGCGGTGTGGCCGTCGGGGCCGAGGCCGAGGTGGACGAGGTCGAAGCGCTCCGGCAGCGAGCTTTCGTAGTCGCGCGCCGCCTGCTCGAGGTCGCGCTGGGTGACCGGCATCGGCCGCAGTGTCGACTGGTGGTCCATCGAGAGGCCGAGCACCATGTGGGTGAGGTTGCGGTCCTCCGAGCCGGGCGAGGCGATCCGCTCGTCGACCTGGAACAGCGCCGCCGCGTCCCACGGCATCTGCTCGAGTTCGCCGAGGATCGCCAGCATCGCCCAGGGCGTGCGGCCCCCGCTCAGCGCCAGCTCGAACGGACCGCGCGCCGCCGCCGCCTCGGCCCCGGCCTCGGCGATCAGCTCCGCGGCCCGCCGCGCCGCCGCGCGCTCGTCGCCGACCACCTCCATCCGCGGTGCCATCGCCGCGCCCCTAGCTCGGCTTCTCGTCGTGGCCGCCGAACTGTTTGCGCATCGCCGAGAGCACCTTGTCGGCGAACTCGTCGTTGCCGCGCGAGGTGAAGCGCTCGTACAGGGCCGAGGTCAGGACCGGCGCCGGCACGCCCTCGTCGATCGCCGCGATCGAGGTCCAGCGACCCTCGCCGGAGTCGGAGACGCGCCCGGCGAAGTCGGAGAGGTCCGGTGATTCCTGCATCGCCGCCGCGGTCAGGTCGAGCAGCCAGGAGCCGATCACGCTGCCGCGCCGCCAGACCTCGGTGATCTCCGGCAGGTCGAGGTCGTACTGGTAGTACTCGGGATGGTCGAGCGGCGCCGTCTCGGCGTCGGCCTCGCGCTGGACCTTGCCGGCGTTGGCGTTCCTGAGGATGTTGAGGCCCTCGGCGTAGGCGGCCATCACCCCGTACTCGATCCCGTTGTGGACCATCTTCACGAAGTGGCCAGCGCCGTTCGGTCCGCAGTGGAGGTAGCCGTTCTCGGAGGGCGAGACGTCGCCGGAGCGGCCCGCCGTGCGCTCGGCCGACTCCACCCCCGGCGCCAGCGAGGCGAAGATCGGATCGAGCCGCTGCACCGCCCGGTCCGGGCCGCCGATCATCAGGCAGTAGCCGCGGTCGAGCCCGAAGACGCCGCCGCTGGTCCCACAGTCGACGTAGTCGAGTCCCTGCTCGCCGACCTTGGCGGCGCGGCGGATGTCGTCGCGGTAGTAGGAGTTGCCGCCGTCGATGATCGCGTCGCCGCTCTCGAGCACGGCGGCCACGTCGTCGACCGTCTGCTCGGTGATCTCCCCCGCCGGCACCATCACCCAGACCGAGCGCGGCGCGCTCAGCTTCGCGGCCAGGTCCGCCAGCGAGGAGGCGCCCTCCGCCCCCTCCCCGGTCAGCGCCGTGACCGCGTCCGGGTTGACGTCGAAGGCGACGATCTTGTGGCCGTCCCGCATCAGGCGGCGGGCCATGTTGGCGCCCATGCGTCCGAGGCCGACGATTCCGAGTTCCATCACAACCTCCACTGGTAAGCACTGCCGGGGCGGGACTGGCCAACAGGCCAGGTCGCAATCCTAGACACGTGGTCGCCGGTCGATAGCCTGGGGCGCCGATGGGCTCGAACGCCACCCACCCCGAGACCGCGGCCGGCGTCCTGGCGATCTTCGGGATCAGCGGCGACCTGGCGAAGAAAATGACCTTCCGGGCGCTCTACCGGCTCGAGGCCGCCGGCAAGCTCGAGGCCCCGATCGTCGGCGTCGCGATCGACGAGTGGGACGACGAGCAACTGCGCCAGCACGCACGCGAGGCGATCGTAAACACCGTCTCCAACCCCGACGAGGAGGTGCTGACGCGGCTCGCCGCGCGCCTCTCCTACGTCCAGGGCGACTACGCCGACGCCGCCACTTTCGAGCGCGTCAAGGTGGCCTTGGGCGACGCCCAGGACCCGGTCTTCTACCTCGAGATCCCGCCCTCGCTGTTCGCCACCGTGGTCAACGGCCTCGGCCAGGCGGGGCTGACCGAGAACGCCCACGTCGTGATCGAGAAGCCCTTCGGCCACGACCTCGCCTCGGCCCGGGCGCTCAACGCCGAACTCTGCAAGGTGCTGCGCGAGGACCAGATCCTCCGCATCGACCATTACCTCGGCAAGGAGCCGGTGATGGACATCACCTACCTGCGCTTCGTCAACTCGATCCTCGAGCCGGTCTGGAACCGCGAGCACGTCAGCCACGTGCAGATGACGATCGCCGAGGACTTCGGGGTCGACGACCGCGGCCGCTTCTACGACGCGGTCGGGGCGATGCGCGACGTGATTCAGAACCACGCGATGCAGGTCCTGGCGCTGGTCGGGATGGGGCCGCCGACCGGCAACCACCACGACTCGATCCGCGACAAGAAGCTCGAATTCTTCAAGGCGATGCGCAGCGCCGACCCCAAGCGCTACGTGCGCGGCCAGTACAACGGCTTCCTCGAGGTCAAGGACGTCGCCCCCGACTCGACCACCGAGACCTTTGCCGCGATCGAGCTCGAGGTCGACAACTGGCGCTGGAGCGGCGTCCCCTTCTTCGTCCGCGCCGGCAAGTGCATGCCGGCCAAGGCGAGTGAGGTGACCGTGGTCTTCAAGCGGCCGCCGCAGCTCGGGATCGGCCACGGCCGCACGCCGGAGCCGAACCAGATGACGCTGCGGATCGAGCCGACGCCCGGCTCGCGGATGCGGCTCTTCGCCAAGAAGGCCGGCGAGGAGGCGTTCGAGCCGGCCGACCTCGAGGTCCTGTTCGAGAAGACCCCGGGCGAGGAGCCGGAGCCCTACGAGCGTCTGCTCGGCGATGCGCTCGCCGGGCGCCACACCCTCTTCACCCGTCAGGACGCGATCGAAGAGACCTGGCGCGTGGTCCAGCCGCTGCTCGAGGAACCGGGTCCGGTGCATCCCTACGAGCCCGGCACCTGGGGACCGCAGGAGGCCGAGAAGCTGACCCGCGGCATCGCCCAGTGGTCAGAGCCCTGGCTGCCGCGGTGAGCGTCGCCAGCGGACAGCGCGCCGACGAGCTGCTCGCCCGGCTCGGCTACGAGTCCTGGCGCCCGGGCCAGCGCGAGGCGGTGATCGCGGCGCTGGAGGGACGCGACTCGCTGATCGTGATGCCGACCGGTGGCGGCAAGAGCCTCTGCTACCAGCTGCCCGGGCTGGCGAGCGAGGACCTGACGATCGTGGTCTCGCCGCTGATCGCGCTGATGCGGGACCAGTGGCTGCGGCTGACCAACGCCGGCCAGCCGGTGGCGATGATCTCCTCGAACATGGACCCCGAGGCGGTGCGGCGCTCGCTGGGGATGGTGCGCAGCGGCGAGGCGCGGATCGTCTACTGCGCGCCCGAGCGCTTCGCCTCCAACTTCTTCCTCGAGGCGCTGGCCCAGCGCAAGATCGACCTGCTCGCGGTCGACGAGGCGCACTGCGTCTCCGAGTGGGGGCACGACTTCCGGCCCGACTACCTGCGTCTGCCGCAGATCGCCGAGCGGCTGGGACGGCCGACCGTGATGGCCTGCACGGCGACCGCGACGAAGATGGTCGCGAGCGAGATCGCCCAGCGCTTCGGGATGCGCGAGCCGCTGCAGGTGCGCTCCGGCTTCGACCGCCCCAACCTCTCCTTCGACGTCGTCGCGCTCGAGGGCAAGGGCTCGGTGGGGCGGCGCCAGGCGCTGCTCGAGGCCGGCCTCGCCGACCCCGCCAACCGGCCGGCGATCGTCTACTGCGGCACCCGCAAGGACACCGACGAGGTGGCCGCGACGCTGCGCGCGACCGGCCTGCGGGCGCTCGCCTACCACGCCGGCATGACCCCGGAGGGGCGAACCGAGGTGCAGCGCCGCTTCATGGCCGGCGAGGCCGAGGTGATCGTCGCCACCAACGCCTTCGGCATGGGCGTCGACAAAGCCGACGTGCGCTCGGTCTGGCACATGGCGATCCCGACCAGCGTCGAGGCCTACTACCAGGAGGCCGGCCGCGCCGGGCGCGACGGGCTGCCGGCCCGGGCCGTGCTGCTGGCGCTGAAGATGGACCTCGGCCGACTCGTCCGCTTCAACGAACAGCGGGCCGGCGACCCCGAGCTGGCGATCGCCCACGAGCGCGGCTGGCGCGCCTACCACGCGATCAAAGCCTTCATCTACTCCGACAAGTGCCGTCGCCGCTCGCTGCTCGACCATTTCGGCGACCGCGCCGCCGGCGCCCCGCTGGAGCGCTGCTGCGACATCTGCGACGCCCGCGACTGGCTGCCCGACCCGGAGACGATCGTGATCCGCAAGTCCGAGCAGGCCGGCCGCGGCAGCGCCGCCCCCGCCCCGGACCTCTCTCCCGCCGACGGGCCCCTGTTCGAGGCGCTGAAAGCCTGGCGCCTGCAGGCCGCCGCCGGCAAACCGGCCTACACGGTCGCCAACAACCGCACCCTGGCCGCGATCGCCGCGACCCGCCCGGCCAGCGAGGACGCCCTGATCGCGATCAGCGGCGTCGGGCCCGCCTTCATCACCAAGTTCGCCCCCGAGGTGCTGGCGATCGTTGCCGAGCATCCGGCGAAGCTAGCCGCTTAGCGCTCGCAGCAGCCGGGCAGGGCGCGCTCCCGCGCGCGCCCGCACCTAACGCCGTGAGGTCAGGCCCTGCAGCACCACCTCGACCGGCGAGCGATGAGCCCCGCCGTTGCCGTTGCGGGCTTCGCGGGCACGCCTGCCCTCAAGGGCAAGTTCGCCGACCCGCAGTCCGGCGCCACCGGCTTTCTTCGCCGCCTTCGCCAAGTCCTTCGACTTGAGGCCGGCGATCCCGTTGTGGTGGCGATGCGTCTGACGGTTGCCGAGCGCGATCCCGCCGGCGATCCCGGCCAGGGCAGCGCTGCCCGCCATCAGTGGCACCTTCGCCTTGGCGGCGGCGTGGCCGACTTTTCCGGCCGCGTTGCCGACCGCGCCGCCGGCGTCCTTGGCGGTCTCCTCGACCGCGTGCAGCACCGCCTGCGGTTTGCTCGATTTCGAGCTGTTCGACCCGCTCGAGCCTTTCGAGCTGCTCGCCGGTTTGCTCGCCGCTTTCGGTTTGCTCGCCGAGCGTTTCCGCGGTTTCGCCGCTTTCCGCGGTTTGGCGTTGCTGCGCCCTTTCGCTTTTTTTGACTGCGTTTTGCTTTTCGACTGCGTTTTGGTCTCAGCCATCTGGTCGTTCCTCCTTTGGTAAGTCCCTCCCTGGCTTCGGGCTATTCGCGCAGCTCGCGCTCGCGGGCGTTGGCGCGCTCGTCGTCGAGCTCCGCCTCGACCTTGGATCGCTTCGCGCGCTCCTCCGCGATCGCGGCCTCGGTCCGGCTCTCGTCGGCCCGCTCACGGTGGTGGCGCACGTCGTCGTGCTGGGCCTCAGCTTGGGCATGGCCCAGTTCACGACGCTGCGCGGATCTACGGCTCGCCGCCACCAGCATCGCGATCGCGATCAACGCGACGACGACGATTACGACGATCAACAGCGTCGACATCTCTCCTCCTAGGTCGCTTACACAACCTTTCTGCCCTAATACCGAGGTTCAAAACGCGAACGGACCGGTATCGAGGCCGATGAGGAAGCGAGCGCCTCCCGGCCGCTCGGCGTGAGGAACGCCGAGCGGCGGATTGCCGATCACTCTCCCTGGCTAGCTCGTGGCCCGAGTGCGGCAGCTTGCAGCTCGCGGCCGAGCATACGCAGGTTTTGGCGTGTTGTGAAGGTCATGCGCGTACCCAGTCGAAGAGGGCACGGATGACCAGCGGACCCGGCAGCCGCGCCGCCGCATGCGCGCTCGCGGCCCTCACCATCGCCCTGACGGCGCTTGCCTTCGCCGCCCCGGCCGGCGCCGGGCTGCTCGAACCGCGCGGCGACAAGATCTGGTTCGGGATCTCCGACACCGGCGACCCGGCCGACTTCGGCGCCTTCAGCGAGGCGCTCGACAAGCACCCGGCGGTGATCGAGTCCTTCCGCAACTGGGGCAGCGACTTCCCGGAGTCGATCCGGCGCTGGCAGACGGCGCGAGCGCGGCCGATGATCCACGTCACCACCGCCGACAACAACGACGGCCACGAGATCCTCACCCCGAAGGCGATCGCCGAAGGCGCCGGCGACGATTACCTGATCCGGCTCAACCGGCTCTTCTCGGAGAAGGACATGCGCGGCTACCTGCGGCCGCTGGGCGAGCCCAACCGCTGCCTCAACGTCTACGCGGCTTACGACTGCGGCGGCACGGCCCGCGGCGGGCCCCACACCCCGCGCTGGTACAAGCTCGCCTTCCGCCGCTTCTACGTTGTCGTCCACGGCGGCGGTAAGGCGAAGGAGATCAACAAACGCCTCGCCGAAGCCGGCCTCGGCCCGCTCAACTCCACCCTCGGCGGGCTGCCGAAAGCGCCGGTGGCGATCATCTGGAGCCCGCTCCCCTCCGGCTCCCCCACCGTGCCCGGCAACCGGCCGCGCCACTTCTGGCCCGGCGGGCGCTGGGTCGACTGGTCCGGCACCGACTTCTACGCCGGCTACCCGGAATGGAAGTCGCTGACCGGCCTCTACAACCGCTACCCGGACAAGCCCTTCGCCCTGACCGAGTGGGGAATCGAAAACGGCGACGACCCCAACTTCGTCCGCAAGCTCTTCAAGTGGGTCGAAAAACACCCGCGCTGCAAGATGCTCGTCTACTACCAGGACTTCGGCAGCGCCAGCTCCTACCGGATCCAGAACTACTCGCAGAGCCTGCAGGTGCTTAAGGACCGCCTCCACTCTGGCCGCTTCCCGGCTTACGCGCCGGGTGCGCCGCGCCTACCGCCGCCCCCGCCGGGAGGGATCGGGACGCCTGGGACCTGAGGTTCTTCGCCCCCTGCTTCGCCGCATCCAGCTTCATCTTCTTCAGCGGCTTCGCCTTCAACTTCGCCTTCTTTTTCTTCTTCGGCCGCGGCTTGAACGGCTGCAGCGCCGTGATGCTCGAGTACCCGGTCAGGTAGATGCGGCGGCCGTCGGAGATCACCGGCGTGTAGGTGCCGTAGGGGTAGCGGAAGACGCGCTTGCCGCTGCGCATCATGAAGCCGCTGGTCGTCTTGTTGGTGAACTCGGCGACGTAGACGATGTCGCCGATCGCGGTCAGCGAGCCGATCACCTGGCCGCCGGCCGAGCGGCTCCAGCGCAGGCTGCCGTCCTTGGCGTTGAGCGCGTAGACGTTGCCGTCGAAGGAGCCGATGAAGACGGTCGGCGGGCTGTGCCTGGTATTGGCGACGGCCGGGCCGGAGTAGACGTAGCCGCCGGTCGAGTAACTCCAGGCGGCGTCGCCGTCGCTGGTCTCGAAGCTGTAGACGCGGCCGTCGTTGTTGCCGGCGTAGACGCGTCCATAGGCGACCGCCGGGGTCGAGTAGAAGGCGCCGGAGGCGCCGAAGCCGGGGCCGAGCGAGCCGCTCTGCCAAACCAGCGCGCCGCTCTCGGCGTCGACCGCGTTCATGTAGCCGCCGTAGTCGCCGACGAAGAGCTTGCCGCCGTAGTAGGCCGGCGCCGACTTGATCGGACCACCCAGCGGGGTCGACCAGCGGATCTTGCCGTTGACGGTGTTGAGCGAGTAGAGGTTGCCGTCCTCGCAGCCGAAGTAGAGGCTGCGGCCGATCACCACCGGCGAGGACTCGGCCCGCCCCGGCAGCGGCTTCTTCCAGACCACCTTGCCGTTCTCGGTATCGAGCTTGACGACGTGGCCGGGGACGAGGTTGACGATGTAGAGGCGGTGGCGGGCGTAGGCGGGCGAGGAGGCGTTGAGGCGGCCGACCCGCCGTTTCCAGATCTCGCGGCCGCTGTCGGCGTCGAGCGCGTGGGCGTAGCCGTTGTTGTTGACGAAGTAGAGCCGGCCGCCGACGTAGATCGGCGGGAACTCGAGCAGCGGCCGGTCGGTGAAGCGCCAGAGTTTGCGGTAGGGCGGCTTCACCCCCTTGACCGAGAGGTAGCGGGTGCGGGCCCGGTTGAGCCCGTACATCGGCCAGTTGACCGTCATCGCCTGCTTCGGCGGCGGCGGCTTCTGGGGTTTGAAGATCGCGTTCGGGTTGTGGACGTCGGCCGGCCGCTTCAGCAGCTCGTAGCCGACCAGGGCGGCGCTGAAGGCGATCGCGGCGAGCAGCAGCGCGATCGCGGCGCTGCGGTTGCGGTGCAGGAGGCGCTCGGTTTCGCGCAGTAAGGAAGCGCTGCGCGGGCGGCGGGCCTCCGGCCCGCCCTCAGCCATTCGCGGCGGCGCGTCGCTCGGATTCCTTGACGATGCCTTCGAGCAGCTGCTTGACCCCGATCTTGACCACGGCGACGACGGCGGCACCGACGACCGGCACGGTCGGCGTGGTGCGAACCGCGTAGACGACCCGGGTCCCCTCGCCGCTCGGGCTCAGCTCGACGGTGCCGACGTGGTCGCGCACCGGCAGCCCGGAGAGCAGCTTGTAGGAGAAGCGGGTCGAGGGCTCGTAGACGAGCACTTCCTCGCGCAGCGGCGGCCCGGCGGCGCTGAGCACGCGGATCGCCCCGACCCCGTTCGGGGCGGGCTCGCCCTCGCGCTCCAGCGCCGCCTTGCGCAGCGGCGTGATCTCGCTGTAGCGGCGGTGGTCGGTGAGCACCGCGAAGACCGTCTCGGGCGGCGCGGCCACCTGGCGCTCGAAGGTGAAGCTGGACATCGCGGGAAGGCTATAGACCCGGCCGGGCCGAGCGCGCTACTGGCTCAGCTTCCAGCGCTGCGGGTCGGTCCCCTCGATCGCGGTGACCTCGCCCAGCACCGCCAGGTGGTCGAGGCAGGAGAGGACGATCTGCAGGGCCCAGGCGCTGGCCGGGGTGTTGAGGTTCTCGGGCCCGATCAGGTCGGCGACGACTTCAAACGCGGTCCGGTCGCCCTCGGCCAGCGAAGTCCGCGCTTTGTCGAGCAGTTCCTCGACCCGGTTGCGCGACTCCGCGATCTTTATCTCGGGGTCGCGGAAGGGGCGGCCATGACCGGGCAGGACGAGGTCGACGTCGAGCGGCTCGATCTCGTCGAGGCCGCCGAGGAATTCGCCCACCGGGTCGGGCGTGTGGCCGTAGTCGAAGAAGAGGACGACGCGGCCGAGCAGGTGGTCGCCGGAGATCATCAGCTTGCGCTCGGGCTGGTGCAGGACGACGTGCGAGGGGGCGTGGCCCGGGGTCTCGTAGACCTGCCAGGCGCCGAGCCCGGTCTCGACCTCGACGCCGGGGACGAGCTCGCGGTCGGGGACCTGGATCGCGTCGATCCCGGTCTCTTCGGCGCCTTCGCGCGACTCGCGGTAGCGCTCCAGCGCCGCCACCGGGACGCCGCTCTGGCGCGCCACCTCGATCCGGTGCTCGAGCGCCGCCGCCGGGTCGTCGGCGAGCAGCCGCACGTGCTCCCAGGCGGGGTGGATCCAGAGCTCGCAGCCGGCCGCCTCGACGATCCCGGCGGCGAGCCCGTAGTGGTCGACGTGCGAGTGGGTGCAGACCAGCAGCTTGATGTCCTCGACCCCGAACCCGGCCTGCGCCAGCGCCAGGTCGAGCTGCCGCAGCCGCCCCTTGCCGCCGATGCCGGTGTCGAAGAGGACGATCCCCTCGTCCCCCGGACCGGCGACCGCCCAGGCGTTCCCGTGCGGCACCCCCGGCCAGGGCAACGGCAGCCGCAGCCGCCAGATCCCGGGCAGGACCTTCTCGGTCCGCGGCGCGTTGGCTCGAGCCTCACCAGCCATTCCCCGCCATCCTCTCAGGCCGGCGCGGCGAGCAGATCGCCGGGCGTGATGATTGGCGCCCCACCGGAGAGCTCGATCAGGTCGGAGTCGCCGGAGACGAGATGGGATTTTTGGCTAGAGGCCAGTGCCAGCAGGAAATCGTCCTTGGGATCGACCGATCGCAGCGGCGCTGGCGTCGACGGATCGGGGACCAAGGTGGCTTCCACTCGCAGCATCTCAAGAAAGGCCTCCACGGCTTCCGAGTCGAAATAGCGGCGAAACTTCTCCCGCCTCAGCACTGACTCCAGCTCTGCCAACAGTCCCGGCGAGACGATTGCTTCCACCTCGCCAGTCTGCATCTGCTCGATCACCTTGGCGGAAATTCCTTTGGGGGTGACCAAAGCAGAAACGAAGACGTTGGTGTCAAGGACCGCCCGCCGCATGCCGTTCCTCTCGCACGGCGCGGACTTCCTCGACCGCCAGCTTCATTCCCTCCTCCTCAGAGAGCGGATTGCGCACATTGGCCCAGATCCGCTCCATCGTGTCGAGCTTGAGGTCGCGGCGCAGGGATTCCTCAATCACCTCCGAGTCGCGCTTGCCACTGCGTGCGGCCCTGATTCGCACCGCACGCAGAACCTTCTCATCAATAGTCAGAGTGGTGCGCGCCTTCGCCATCAACGCACCGTAGCATCAAGATGCATCTATGCCGGCTCGGGGCGCTCGAACTCCTGCATGACGCCGGCGACGGCGAAGCAGAGGGCGCCGGTCAGGGTGCCCCAGTTGGCGATCCCGACCGCGACCTCGTCGCCAGTGGCCGGACGCACAAAGGCGGCGAAGGCCGCGACCAGGAAGAGGAATGAGCCGAGCTGGTTGACGACGACGATCCACCAGCCGAGGTCGGTGCGGCGGCCGCGCGGGCGGTCGCGGTGCATCTCGGTCAGGGCGAGGTGGCCGGAGAGGATGAAGAGCAGGCAGCCGACGAATTCCGGCGACCAGACGAGGCGGTCGGCCTGGGCCGGGCTGAGGTCGCCGATCAGGGCGTTGAGCAGGCTGGCGCCGAAGAAGAGGGTGCCAGCGAAGAGGGCGAAGGCGCTGCTCCAGTCGAGCCGCTGCGGCTCCAGCGCCATCCAGCGGAAGGGCTCGGCGTGGAGGCCGCCGTCGGCGGCGACCTGGCGCGGGGCGTTGATCACTTGCAGCACTGAGGCGTAGCCGCCGGTGCTGAAGAAGACGCCGCCGAAGAGGTAGACGGCGGCGGCGAGCCGCGGCGGGCCAACGTCGCCCTGGGCGAGGATCGCGCCGGCGACAAAGGCCGAGCCGCCGATCGCGAAGGCGGTCGCCGCGATCGCGTTGAGCAGGCGCAGGCGCCGCGCCGTCTCGCGGTCGGCCCGGGCCGCGACCTCGCCGCCACCACCGGGCGCCGCCACCCCGCGCTTGCGCAGCGCGCGGCGATCGACAGGCGGCGCCTGCCCGTCGCGAACCGAGGTCATGACCGAAGAGCGCTAGCTGGTCGCGAGGCCGATGGCCAGCAGCGGGAAGGCGCACATGACGCCGAGGTAAAGGCCCATCATCGCGCCGCTGCCGAGGCTGGCGGTGCGCGAGCGGGCACCGGCGAAGGCGCCGACGAGGAAGATGAAGGCCGCGATTCCGAGGCCGAGCCAGAAGACGGGAGGCATTGCGGCCGCGAGGTTACCCAACCGGGGGGATTTTCGTCCGCGTCCCTTCCCCTCGGCCCTGTCCACAGGCAGGATTCGCGCCGCTGACGGGAAACGCACCTCCTATGACTGAGACCAGCGGCAAGAACAACAAGTTGATCCTCGTGGCGATGATCTTCGCCGTCTCGATGACCTTCATCGACCAGACGATCGTCGCCATCGCGATCCCGACGATCCAGGACGACCTCTCGCTCTCCTCGACCGGGGTGCAGTGGATCATCAACGGCTACCTGCTGGCGCTCTCGGCCCTGTTCGCCTTCGGCGGCAAGCTCGCCGACATCGCCGGTCATCGCAAGATGGTCACGGTCGGCGTCGTCGTCTTCGCCACCGCCTCCGCCCTCTGCGGCGCCACCCCGACCGGCTCGCTCGACGAGGCCTGGCTGATCTTCTTCCGGGTGATCCAGGGCGCCGGCGCCGCGATCATGTTCCCGGCCGCGCTGGCGATCGTCCTCAACGCCTTCCCGGTCCGCGAGCGCGGCCGCGCGATGGCGATCTTCTTTGCCGCCGCCGGCGGCCTCACCTGCGTCGGCCCGATCGCCGGCGGCTACCTGACCGAGTGGACCTGGCGCGGGATCTTCTGGGTCAACATCCCGGTCGCGATCATCGCCCTGATCCTGATCGCGAAGTCGAAGCCGGACAACGAGAAGCACCCGGCGCCGCTCGACTACCGCGGCGCGGTGCTGATCACCGGCGGCATGGGCCTCGCCGTGCTCGGCATGCAGCAGTCGAGCGTCTGGGGCTGGGGCAGCCCCGAGACCTGGATCTCGATCGCCGCCGGCATCCTCCTGATCGCCGCCTTCGTCCGCTACGAGCTGCGGATCGAAAACAGCAACCCGCTGATGAAGATCCGGACCTTCAAGGACCGCGCCTTCGCGGTGGACAACATCGTCCTCTTCCTGATGATGATCGCCTTCGTCCCGCTCTTCTTCTTCGCCAGCATGTACGCGCAGATCTCGCTCGGCGAAAGCGCCTCGGAAACCGGCCTCTACCTGCTGATCTTCTTCGCTGGCTTCGCCACCGCCTCGCAGTGGGGCGGCAAGATGCTCGACTCGGTCGGGGCGCGGCGCCCGGTCGTGCTCGGCTGCGCGATCGCCGCGGTCGGCTTCTACCTCTGGGGCGAGTCGCTGACCGAGCTCTCGGTCAGCGACCAGTGGTACTACATCGTCCTGACCGGGGTCGGGATGGGCCTGGTGCTGAGCCCGGCCAACACCGACGCGCTCAACCGGGTGCCGAAAAGCCGCTACGGCGAGGCGACCGGGATCACCCAGACCGTGCGCAACTTCGGCTCCAGCCTCGGCCTAGCCGTGCTCGGCAGCATCCTGATCCTGCAGAACAAGTCGAACCTCGAGGACACCGCCACCACCCACGGGGTGCCGAAGGAAGTCGCCGACGAAATCGCCGACACGATCAGCCAGGGCGCAGCCACCGCCGAAAGCGCCCCCGAACAGCTGCCGGCCAACATCCAGAAGGTCGTCGACGCGATCCCCCACGACTTCGCGCTCGCCTCGCGCACCGTCTTCTACGGGATGGCGATCGCGATGGCGGTCGCCTTCCTGGTCTCGCTGAAAGCGATGCCGGCCGGCAAAGTCGAAGAACAGCCCGAGTAACCCCTCCCCACCGGGGGCGAATCTGCCGCGCTGCGCACTTACACCTCGCTATGGCGGGGTCAAAGTCCAACGCGCGGAGCCGAGCGGCTTGGCGGCTGGCGAGAAAGCAGCATGGTGTCGTTGGGCGGGGGCAGTTATCGGCGCTTGGGTTCAGCGCCAGCGCGATTGAGCACCGGCTCCGCACCGGTCGGCTCCACCTGCTTCACCGAGGGGTGTACGCGGTCGGACGCGGGGAGCTCACACGCGAGGGACACTGGATGGCGGCGGTCCTGGCCTGCGGTCCGGAGGCGATGCTCAGCCACCGCAGCGCGGCGGCTCTCTGGGGAATCGGTGTGGAGGCGCCGCGGAGGATCGACGTGAGCGTGCGGCGGCGGTGCCGGTGTCGACGCTCAGGGGTGCTGGCCCGGAGCCGGCCTTCGCTGGCAGATGAAGACGTGGGCTCTCGATTCAACATCCCCGTCACCCGGCCGGTTCGAACCCTGATCGATCTTGCGACCGAACTCGATCCGAGACGCTTGGAGCGGGCGGTCAACGAGGCGGACAAGCGCGACCTGGTCGACCCGGATGCGCTGCGCGCCGCCCTCCCCGCCCATGCCGGCCAGCCCGGTGCCAAGGCGCTCGGCGCCATGCTCGATCGTCACACCTTTCGCCTCTCAGATTCGGAGCTGGAGGTTCTCTTTCGGCCGATCGCGGCGTCCGCCGGCCTCCCGATCCCCTTGACAAAACGGATCGTCAACGGCTTCGAGGTCGACTTCTACTGGCCGGACCACGGGCTGGTCGTCGAGACCGACGGCTGGCGCTACCACCGCACGCCCGCCGCCCAGACCCGCGACGCGCTCCGCGACCAGATCCACACCGCTGCCGGCCTCACGCCGCTGCGCTTCTCCCACTACCAAGTCAAATACGAACCGGGGCACGTTCGCCGAGTCCTCGGGAGCACCGCGGCCAGACTCGGGCGTCAGCGGAGCGCTGGCCTCAGGCCTGCGGCGCTGGTACTTTCGCCCGGGTGATCGCCTGGCTGCGCCGTCTCGTCCCGCTGTTCGCTGTGCTGGCGCTGCTCTGCCTACCTGCGGCGGCCGCCGGCGCCGCCAAATCTCCCGGCGTCACCCAGATCACGGTCTCCCTGCCGCCGCCTGACGTAGCCGGGCAGAAGCTGGCCGAACGGTACGTGCCGATCATGATGCTGCGCGAACAGGTCGACCCGCCCTGCGAAAAGAGCGCCGAGCAGTACCAGCCGACCGCGGTCGGGGCGATGCTCGACAACCCCAGCATCGCCTTCGAACGGGAAGACCCGGCGACGAAGAAGCTGGAGCGGGTGAAACAGGGCGCGACGGCGGCCGACCTCGCCGGCCTCCGCGACGGCTACTACCTCAACTTGCCGGGAACGGTTCTGGGCAACACCTGCGTCTACGCACGCGACTTCGAGCGGCTACAGCAGGAAGGCAAGGCGCCGGCGGTCGTCTACGCCCACATCGCCCGCGAACCGAACCACTCCGGCTTCGCCCTCCAGTACTGGTTCTTCTGGTACTTCAACCAGTTCAACGACCTGCATGAGGGCGACTGGGAGGGGATGCAGCTCACCTTCGAAGCGGAGACCACGAAGGAGGCGCTGGCCGAAGAACCGGGCGAAGTCATCGTCTTCCAGCACGCTGGCGGTGAGCGCGCAAGCTGGGACGACCCGAAGGTGCAGAAGGAAGGGACGCACCCGGTCGTCTACCCCGCCGCCGGCTCGCACGCGACCTTCTACGACTCCGCCATCTACATCCAGAACGGCCAGCACGGCTCCGGGGTCGGCTGCGACAACACCTCCGAACCGCTGCGCGAGCTGCGGCCGCAGCCGGTGCTGCTGCCGGAAGCGGCGCCTGAAGCAGGGCCGTTCCAGTGGCTCAGCTACCGCGGCCGCTGGGGCGAACGGGAAAAGAGCTTCAACAACGGGCCGACCGGGCCGGTGACGAAGACGGTCTGGCGCGAACCGTTCGCCTGGATGGAGAAGCAGCGGACGACCAGCCCGCGGCTGCCGGGCGGCTCGATCGTCGGGCCGACGATCACCGGCGCCTTCTGCGGCGCCGTCGCCGCCGCCTCCGACCTGATCAACCTCGACACCCAGTCGCGGCCGGCGGCGATCGCCACGATCGCGGCGGTGCTGCTGGTGATCGGCCTCTTCGTCGGCCTCACCAAGTGGGGGCCGATCGACCTCACGCAGCTGCGGGCGCGGCGCTCCTTCGGCCAGATCGTGCGCTCGGCGCGCCAGCTCTACGGGCGCCACTGGCTGCCGCTGCTCGGGATCGGGCTGGCCGCCTTCCCGATCGTCGGCGGCGCCAACTTCCTCGCCAGCCTGCTCGGCACCGGCAGTGGAGCCAACGACGTCGCCGGGCGCGGCGGCGTCAACCTGGCGCTCGGCGACCTGGTCGAAGCCTTCGCCCGCCCGGCGGCGATGGCCGTGGTGGCCGGGGCCGTGGTCGTCTTCGTCCGCCTCCTGGTCGAATCGGAGCAGGCCGGCTTCGGCGCCGCCTGGCGCGGCCTCGGCCAGCGCTTCTGGCGTGTGGTCGGCGGTCAGATGCTGGTCGTGCTCTGCATCTTCCTGCTCGGCATCTCGGTGATCGGCCTCCCCTTCGCCGCCTACTTCTACGTCGCCTGGAGCTTCGTCAAACAGCAGATCCTTTTCCACGACCGCGGGATCCGCGAGGCGATGCGGGCCAGCTCCGAGCTCGTGCGCGGGCGCTGGTGGCGCACCCTGCGGGTCGTCGCCTTCCTCTTCCTGGTCAGCGTCGTGACCGGACCGGTGGTCTCCTTCGCGCTGATCTTCACCACCCTGCCGCTGCTCTGGATCAACCTGCTCGGGGCGCTGATCTTCGCCCTGCTGATTCCCTACGTCGCGCTCGGCGAGACGCTGCTCTTCCTCGACCTCGAGCAGCGGGCCGCCGAGGAGCCGGCGCGGCCGCGGCGCTCCTGGCGGCCCTGGCGCCCACGCCGGTTCGGTCGCAGGGCGCCCAAGCCGGTGCCGCAACCGACGGCGAGCGGATAAGTTCCCGCCTGTGAAGCTGCTCGCCTTCAGCGATCTGCACCGCGACCTCGAGCAGGGGGCGCGGCTGGTCGAGATGTCAACCGAAGCGGACGTGGTGATCGGCGCCGGCGACTTCGCCTCGATGCACGAGGGGCTGGAGGAGACGATCGCGGTCCTCGCCTCGATCCAGACCCCGACCGTGCTCGTCCCCGGCAACAACGAGACCGTCGACGCCCTGCGCGACGCGGTCCGTAGCTGGGAGGCGGCCACGGTCCTGCACGGCGAAGGCATCAGCATCGGCGGGGTCGAGTTCTTCGGCCTCGGCGCCGGCATCCCGGTCACCCCCTGGGACTGGAGCTTCGACCTCGACGACGACGAGGCGCGGGGGATGCTCGCGCCCTGCCCGGAGGGCGCGGTCCTGGTTCTGCACTCGCCGCCCAAGGGCCACTGCGACAGCGCCGGCGGCGACACTCACTTCGGCAGCCCGGCCCTGCTGGCGGCGATCGAGGAGAAGCGGCCGCGGCTCGCCGTCTGCGGTCACATCCACGAGTCCTGGGGCTGCGAGGGCGAAATCGGCCACACGCCGATCCGCAACCTCGGCCCCAACGGCACCTGGATCGAGCTCTAGGGCACCTGTGGCGAGCGGTCCCAAGCGCGCCGGTGCCGTCCTCGCGTCGCTGATCTTCGTCGCCGCCGTCGCCAACTTCAACCTGGCGGTGGCCAACGTCGCCCTGCCGGACATCGGCCAGGAATTCGACGCCAGCCAGGTCACCGTCGACCTGATCGCGGTCGGCTACTCGCTCGGCCTCGCCACCTCGGTGCTCTACCTCGGCGCGGTCGGCGACCGCTACGGGCGCAAGCGCCTGCTGGTGCTGGGGATGGCGCTGACGATCCCGTTCTCGCTGCTGGCCGGCTTCGCCCCCTCGGCGACCGTGCTCTTCATCGCCCGCGTGCTCGGCGGCGTCGCCGCCGGCATGGCCTACCCGACCACCCTGGCGCTGATCACGGCGCTCTGGTCGGGGCCGGAGCGAACGCGCTCGATCGCGCTCTGGTCGGCGCTCGGCGGCGGCGCCTCGGCGCTGGGGCCGCTGGTCGCCGGCGGCCTGCTCGAGGTCGCCGACTGGAGCTGGGTCTTCCACATCAGCGCACCGCTGGCGGCGATCGGGCTGGTGCTCGCCTGGAAGCTGGTCCCGGCCCACGTCAACGAGACGACCGAGCCGGTCGACCACCTCGGCGGCATCCTCTCGATCGGCCTGGTCGGCGCCCTGGTCCTCGCGATCAACCTCGCTCCGGAACCCGGTGAGGGCACGCTGGCGATCGTGCTCGGCGTCGTCGCCGTCGCCTTCACCGCCGCCTTCCTGCTGCGCCAGCGCCGCGCCAAGAACCCCCTCTACGACCTCGCCATCGCCGCCCGGCCGACCTTCTGGGTCGCGGCCCTGGCCGGGATCATCGTCTTCGGCTCGCTGATGGGGGCGATGTTCATCGGCCAGCAGTTCGTCCAAAACGTGCTCGGCTACTCGACCCTGGGCGCGGGCGCGGCGATCCTGCCTGGCGCGCTGGGGATGGTCGTGGTGGCGCCGCGCTCGGCCAGGCTGGTCGAGTCGCACGGCTCCCGCTTCACCCTGCTGCTCGGCTTCTTCTTCTGCCTGCTCGCCTTCGCCGCGATGCTGATCCTCTGGGAAGAGAACTCGGCCTACTGGGAAGTCGGGCTCGGCTACCTCCTGGTCGGGATCGGCGTCGGCCTCGCCGGCACCCCGGCCTCGCGCTCGCTGACCGGCTCGGTGCCGGTGAAGCGGGCCGGGATGGCCTCCGGCACCGCTGACCTGCAGCGCGACCTCGGCGGCGCAATCCTGCAATCGATCTTCGGCGCCCTGCTGACCGCCGGCTACGCCGCCAGCTTCACCTCCCAGATCAGCGAATCGCCGGAAGCGGAAAAGGTCAGCGAACAGGTCCAGAACGAGCTGACCAAGTCCTTCTCCAGCGCCGCCAACACCGCCGAGCAGTACCCCGAATACGCGCTGCCGATCATCCACGCCGCCCAGACCTCGTTCCTCGACGGCGGCGACTGGACCTACGCCGCCGGCATCATCGCGATCCTGCTCGGCAGCGCGATCGTCTTCTTCCTCTTCCCCAAGCGCGAGCGCGAGCTGAAGCTGCTCGACGGCTACCACGCCGCAGACAGCGGCTCCCCGGCCCAGGCCTGAGGGACGGCGAATCGCTCACGGTAGGTTCTAGGCGTGGCCTACCGCCTGCTCCGATCCGGCGACGCCTTCTGGCGGCCGTCGAACCAGATGAAGGTCGAGAACACCGACCTCGGCAAGCAGCTCGAGGCGGCTGCGATGGGGGCGCGACTGTGGCGGCTGGCGCCGGGGCAGGCCTCGACCAAGCACCGGCACTTCGAGCAGGAGGAGCTCTACGTGCTGCTCGAGGGCACGGGCCGGGTCCGGATCGACGCTGAGGAGCCGCTGACCCTGTCCCCGCTGGACACGCTGCTGGTCGAGCCGAGCTCGGTGCGGCAGCTCTTCAACGACACCGAGGCGGACCAGCTCTGGCTGGTCGCCGGGGCGCCGGCGGAAGCCGTCACCAGCACGCTGGAGATGAGCGAGGAGCAGCTGCGCGAGATGTACCCCGACGGGCCGAAAGCACTGCCGCCTGAGCTGGACGCATGAGCGTGCAGGCGGAGCCGGTCGCGCGCGACCCCGGCCTCGCCTTCGAGAGCCCTGGAGGTCGCTGGCTGCTGGGGGTCACCGTCGCCGGCTCGGGGATGGCCTTCCTCGACGGCACCGTGGTCAACGTCGCCCTGCCCGACATCGGCCGCGACCTCGGGGCGAGCACCAGCGCCCTGCAGTGGATCCTCAACGGCTACCTGCTGACCCTGGCCTCGCTGATCCTGCTCGGCGGCTCGCTCGGCGACCGCTACGGGCGGCGCCGGGTCTTCGTCCTCGGGGTCGGGGTCTTCACCCTCGCCTCACTGCTCTGCGCCATCGCCCCCAGCGCCGAGCTGCTGATCTTCGCCCGGCTGCTGCAGGGGATCGGCGGAGCGCTGCTGACCCCGGGCAGCCTGGCGATCATCGAGGCCAGCTTCCGGCCCGGCGACCGCGCCCGCGCGATCGGCGCCTGGTCGGGGCTGGGCGGGGTGGCGACCGCGATCGGGCCGCTGCTCGGCGGCTACCTGATTGGGGCGATCTCCTGGCGGGCGATCTTCCTGATCAACCTCCCGATCGGCGCCTTCGTCGCCTGGGCGGCGATCCGGCACGCGCCGGAGAGCCATGACCCGCTGGCGGCGGGCGGGCGGCTCGACCTCAGCGGCGCCGTGCTGGCGGCGCTCGGGCTCGCCGGCACCACCTACGCGCTGATCGAGGCGCCCGAACAGGGCGCCTCGGCGGCGATCCTCGTCACCGCGCTCGGCGGCATCCTCGCCCTCGTCGCCTTCTTCGTCGCCGAGCGCCGCAGCGCCAACCCGATGCTGCCGCTGGAGATCTTCCGCTCGCGCCAGTTCAGCGCCGCCAACGGGGTCACCTTCGTCGTCTACGCGGCGCTCGGCGGCGTCTTCTTCCTGCTCGTCGCCTTCCTCCAGATCTCGCTCGGCTACAGCCCGATCGCGGCCGGCGCCGCCTCGCTGCCGGTGACCCTGCTGATGCTGCTGTTCTCGGCCCGGGCGGGGGCGCTGGCCCAGCGGATCGGCGCCCGCACGCCGCTCACGCTGGGGCCGCTGATCATCGCCGCCGGCCTGCTCTGGATGACCCGGATCGAGCCCGGCGACAGCTACGTAAGCGCGATCCTGCCACCGATCCTCGTCTTCGGCGCCGGCCTCACCCTGGTCGTGGCGCCGGTCACCGCGACCGTGCTCGCCGCCGCCGACGCCCGCCACTCCGGCATCGCCTCCGGCGTCAACAACGCGGTCGCCCGGGTCGCCGGCCTGCTCGCGGTCGCGGTGCTGCCAATCGTCGCCGGCCTGACCGGGGACTCCTTCTACGACCCGGAAGCGATGACCGACGGCTTCCAGATGGCGATGGGGGTCTGCGCCGCCCTCGCCGCGCTCGGCGGCCTGCTCGCCTGGCTGACGATTAGCCCCGAGGTCCTCCACGCGGAGGCCGAGCCGGGCGGCGACACCCCCGAGCGGCTGGCGGAGGACTTCAGCTGCGGCGTCGGCGCCCCGCCGCTGCGACCGGGCCGCGAGGCCGAGTGCGAGCCGGCGTCGGCGGCAGGCGGCTCGCTGGCAACTCGTCGCTAATCGAAAAGGAGGCTGAGGACAACGGCGACGTATCCGGCAAGCATCAACCGCCAAAGCCATTCGAAGCGGGAAGTAATCCGTACTTCCAGCCGTTCAAAGCGGTCGATGACCTGTTCGAAGCGGTCATCCACCTTTTCGAAGCGTTTGTCGACCCGGTCGAAGCGTTTGTCGACCTGGTCTTCAAATCTGTCAATGCGCGCGTCCACTTTGTCGATACGTGCGTCCAGCTGGGCGAACCCCTGATCCATCCGCTCGGTCAGGTCGTCGAGCCGCTCGTCGGTCCAGGCTTCTCTCATCGTCTGCATCCTTGCACCGTAGACAACAGGTTGCGCCGTGTGACGCGCACTCTGCAACAAATCTCCGACGACTTCCTCGCCGGCTAGAGCACAGCTGCGAGCGTGCGGGCGGCGGTCTGGCGCAGCACTTCGGTGCCGATCGCCCGCGACAGCTCCGCTTCTCGCCGCTGCATCGCCCCCACCGGCGGGATCGGCGCAGGCGCCTCGACCAGGACCGGGCCGCGCGAGGAGGCGCTCGCGGTTTCGGTCGCCACCGACTCGTAGGCAAGGCAGGCCATCACCCCTTCCGCGATCAGCCGCGCCCGCAGGTCCGAGCCGGCTTCGATCGGGTGCAGGTTGTCGGCTTGCATCAGCTCCGGGTGGTGGAAGACCGCGCCCTGCCAGTCGGGGGTCTGCGTGCCCGGCCGTGCGGCGGCAAATTCGCGCACGACCTGATTCTTGCCGCTGTCGTCAACCCCGCCCGGGTGCAGCCCGTGGATCGTCGGCACGACCATGCACCTGTCCCCCACCGCCGCCGCCACCTTGGCCAGGTTGCCGGCGAGGATCTCGGGATAGCTCGGGTTGTCGTTGGTGCCGCCGTCGAAGACGATCACCCGGTGCTGCGCCGGATCGTAGCTCTGCTCGAAGAGGTCGTAGACCTGGAAGCTGTTGTAGCCACCGGCCGCGATGACCGTGACCGGCACCCCGGGCAGTTACTTGGCGAGGTAGGGAGAGCTCAACTCCTGCAGGC
>DASUNU010000011.1:0-48119 GCA_036276995.1 Solirubrobacterales bacterium | reverse complement strand
GGTGTCAGCCGGTGGGCCCGGCGCTGGGCCTACGCAGGCTTCCCCTTCGCAGGCCGGCCGCGGCGGTGAGGGGACCGGGAAGCCGCCGCCTTCGCGCACGTCATAGACGTCGATCTGGCCGGGGTCCTGGGGGACCAGGCTCGAGAGGGTTCTGATGAAGACGTCGGAGCCGTCGGGGCTGGCGTCGGCGAATTCGGAGTCGGTTTCCTCGGTCCCCGAGGAGATCAGGGCGAGGCATCCGCCGGAGGCGGGGACGTAGAGCTCCATGCCCATCGCATTGCAGGCCTCAGCGCTCCCAGCTCGCTGCCACTCATAGACGTCCATCGCTTTGTTGACGTCGCTTGGCAGCAGCGCGTCGAAGGATTCGAAGAAGAGGCGGTTGCCGTCGGCTGAGAGCGAGCGCGGGGTGAAGGTCTGGGACTCGCCGGGGGCCATCATCGCGGCGACGTAGCGGATGGTGCTGCCTTCTTTGAATTCCCGCCCCTCCGGCCTAGAGCCGCTCGGGTTGCAGGAGATGCAGCGCACCTGCGCGCTCGTCGTGTCGTAGAGGTAGACCTCGATCGCCGGTTCGCCGGTGATCGCGTCGAGGTTGTCATAGCCGGTCAGGCTCGCTTGTGAGACAAAGGCCAGGTGCGAGCCATCGGCGGAGAGGCGGACGCCGTTGGGGATTGGGGTTGGATGTCCGACCGCCAAACCGAAAAAGTTGAATACCTGTAGGTCTCGCTCGCTCAGCGTCGCCACCAGCCGGTACTCCTCCGCTTTGCCAGGTTCATAGAGGAAGAGATTGGGTTTGCCGACAACCCCCTCCCCTTCGATCTGCTCGGTCGAAGTGAAGTAGATGCGGGAGGCGTCCTCGCTCGCTCCCACCACGCCTTTGGCCCCGCCGGCGATCTGGGTAACGGCCGACTGGCCCGCCATCGCTTTATCGACGTCGTATTCGAAGAGATTTCCGCCGACCGAGTAGACGACGCGCGACCCGTCCGTGGCGGCGGTCCAGAACTGGGCCGGATCGGCCGAGATCTCGAGCGTGCAGCCGAGCGTCACCGGCGTCGCGCATTTGCCCCCGGGCGTCGGACCCTGCGGCAGGTCGGTGTTGACGCGGACGAAGAGGGGGCCGTTGCCGATAGGTATCGGCGTAGAGGAGAAAAAGACGCGGTTTCCGTCGAGCGAAACCGCCCTCGCGACGGTGCTCCGTCGGTATTCCGCAACCCCCCCTGCACTACCCGCAGACGCATTTTCGGTCACCGCCGTACCGTTCGGCTTTACGCTGATCAGTCGTAGTTGTCCACACTCTCCTTCTGGGTCACGGGTGTGCATATAGAGCTGGTAGATGCCTTTGACGTTCGAGGCGGTCGGCATCAGCTTGGCGTTAGCCCGAAATACCGCGTCCGACCCATCGGCGGACAGTCCCTGCAATTCGATTCGGTAGTCCGAGGCGGCAGTGATGCTTTCCGCTGGCTGATCAATCACCAGCGCTTCGTAGGATCCGGAGTTGTTGTCACGACGATAGAGGTTGATGAAGCCCTCGGGCGCGCAATCGTCAAGCGGCGGACCTGCGTATTGGGAGACCCAGCCGCTTGAGAGGTCCGAGTCGAATATCCGGTACTGCGCGTCGAGCTTAAGGATCGGGTTGTCGGTGAGGTTGGTCGGCTCCTTCGGCCAATTGATCGGCTCGTTCTCCCAGCCCGCCGCGCCGCGCCGCGCCAGATACTGGTTACTCCACAGGGCGCTCTGCGGTTCGGCGAAGGCGGCCACCGAAGAGTAGGTGAAAGCATCGCCGGATCCGGAGCTTTGGTCGAGGCGCGCCGGGTGGCTGAGAACCTGCACCAGCACCTTGATGTCGCCGCCGTTCTTGTCGACCGGCGAGACCATCTCATAGGCGCGGCAGTCGGGGAGCTTCTCTGCAGTACCGATTCGGAAGATGTCGTTGGGGCAGGGCGGGATCCCGCCGGAAGCCGGAAAGGTGAGGAAGCTCTCTACCCCGCCTGACACGTCGCCCACGAAGGCGTTAGAGGCAACCACTCGGTAGTGGTAGAGCGTATTCGGCTCGAGGCTCGAGATCTGGGTTGAGGCGGTTACGAAGTCCTCGCCGACGCCAAGGTCAATGGGGGTCGCCGGCACTTTGCTTGCTTGGTCGAAGCCGCTCGCCTGGAAGGATGCGTCGTCGACATATTCGAAGAAGCCGGTTGCCGGGATGCCCAGCGGGTTGACTTCGGCGTGGAGCTCGGCACTACTTGGGCCGACGTCGGTAGCCCAGGTAGCTTTGAGTTCAAGCGATTCCCGGGTTTCGAAGATCGCTGCCGGCGAGACGCTGTCGCCGTCTGGGTTTTCGGCCACGATGCGGACGTGGTATTTGGTCTCCGGATCCAAGCACTCTGGCTGGGGCGGGTCGGTCGGACTAGTGCAGCCAATCTGGGCTATGGCTTCGTGCAAAACGAAGTCCGGGCCAATTGGAGAGCTCTCGGGCGTTGAGACCGGCACGTTAGGGCCAGAGAAGCTGCTGCCGTTGGCAATGAATTCGGACTCGGTCAGGTACTCGAAATGATAAGTGCTCGCTTTGCCCTCGGGGTTAACCTGGCCTTTGAGCGTTGCTTTAGTGTTCCCGGGGGCGATCGTCACGCAACAGGCGATCGGACCCGGGGGTGGAAACACGAGATATCGAATCCGATTCGCCGAGGGCTCAATTCCATAGACATCCCCGAGCGCAGATTGACCGACGGCCAGGGAGCTCAAAACTCCCTGAATCAACCCGTAGCCAAAGCGGCGAACGGGGTTACCACTTGAATCAAGCACCACCACCACGGGGCGAAGACCTTCGACATGTGATGCAAGCAAGTTGCCGCTCGCTTGATCAATGGCCAAGCCACCGACATTGGAAAAAGGAAGGGAGTAGAGCAGGGTGCCGCCCGGCGAGAACTTTTCGATTCCGTTTCGCGCCCCACGAGTAACATACGTGTTGTGCGCGTTATCAACTACCAGCTCATCCACTGCAGACGACCCAGGTAACCCAGTGGTACCAACTGGAGCGCCGAAGGAATCGAATTTCTGAATCCGAGCAAACAAACCTTCGCTTCCGGACGAGTCTCCGACGTATAAGAATCCATCTGACGAAGCCGATATTGGAACACCTTCTCGACCAAACTGGCCACTATCCAATCCAGAAACTCCACTGGCGCAATAGCTTGAAATGGTGCAGATCTCTGGACTCCCTCCTCCATTCTGAATAACCCGAACGGCATCGGTTTTCAGAGGCGCCCCATCGCTTGCCAGATCCTTGAGGAAGTCCACATCAGTATCTTCATATCGCCCTTTGAACTCGACCATATAAGGGCCACCGTTTGGGCCAGTTACAGCTACATCGCCAGGATTTATATTGGGAAGACTCTCCACCAGTTCTTGAAGACTGTTGGGTCCAGCTGCAGGAGCATTATCGGAAATCGAAAATGGTCGAGAGATCGATGCCGTAGAGGGCGACGGGTTGGGAGTTGAAAATGAGAGGCCACGATTTAATGAGGCCATACTCGTCAATTCTTGCATCTCATTGACTGGAATATTTTCGGGGGCCTCGGTAACAATCAGGGGCACAGAGCTCGCACTAGTCATGGCTGGCACCGAGAGCGTAATCGTACCCGGCCCCAAGGCGACGATTTTCGCGCCCGCGGGGATCCCGGCCCCACTTATCTCTTGTCCCCTCGCGAAATACTTCTTTTCGGTGACGACCGAAGTAAGCACGTTCGAACCAGAGCTCAAGTCTGCCTTTCCTAGCGCGCCTCCCGTGATAACACCACCACCCCAGGAAGCCAGAAAATCACCGGACAGGGTGAACTTCTCAACTCGGAACTGATCGAAGACGTAGACCTCGCTCGGATTGGTAGGGTCGATTGCTACTGAGCGAGGGCGGATCAACTGACCTGCCCCTCCGCCTGGCAAGCCACGCAAGCAGGACACGATGCAAGTTTGGAGTTCGGCACTCCCGTCGGCTACTCCCCAGCCAAAGGCAAAAGCGAACGTAGTATCGGAATGGAACACATTTACACGGTTATTGCCGGCGTCCGCCACATAGAGGTCGCCAGTGGCGCTTTCGACTGCTAAGTCGGTGGCCCCGTCACATTGGCCGGCCCCGCTTCCGGGCGGGCAAAAGGCCAGATCCCCATAGCCTGAACTTGGCCCTGCAAAAAAGAACAGCAATCCCAGCATCGGTACAAGACAAACGCCTCGTAAACGCGATCCCATGGTCCCCCCAGCGAGCAATCAACGTTAATAAAATTATGGAGTACCGTACAGGTACAGCTCAGTATTGTCAAATGAGCAGATCTTGACTCTCGTTGGGATTGAAAAGAAAGAGGCCGGGTGTACCCGGCCTCTTTCAATATTGCTCGCTTAGGCGATACTCAGTCTGATTCCGATGTGTTCACCATTGTTCGGAATGTCTCTCTCACCTGTCACAACTACTTTACCTCCCAGCGAGCCTTCACCGGCTCCCGATGGGCAGGAGCCCAGACCGGTTCCTTGTGTGTGGCTGTATTTGATTTTCTGCAGCGTTACATCGATTGTGATCTCCTCTGTGGAGGGAGGGTCCGTTTCTTTTGTGAGAATATTTGTGTATTTCAGACTCCCCAAACCCGTTTGCGGCGCAACGTGCACGGTGCATTTAACGATTCCAGCACTGATTGCTGTGACTGTTATTTCTTTACCGGCCGGACAGACCAAGTCCGCCGTTCCTTCTGTAGTTTCACCAGCGCCAATATTGAATTTGTAGGTGCATCCATTCAGGTCAATGACGGCAGGGAAGCCGAAGGCCGTGCAGCCACTGTAGGTAGGGGTGACCGGAACGGACGTCGTCGCTTTTTCAACTGTTGCGTGGTACGTGGCCGTGGGGCACTGTACGGTTCCCGCTGTCGTGGTGAATACTGGAGCGAAGCCCGCCTCATCGAACCCTGTCAGTGTCACGGGATATTCTGTAGCTGTGAACTCGTTGGCAGAAGCCAGGGAAGCGGCTACCGCACCCATCGCCATCATCGCTATGAGGGCGACTCCAAAGGTTTTGATCCTGTGCATGATCAATGCTTCCTTTCAATAGATGTTCCCCGCTGCTTTAGTCAGAGGGACTCGGATATATCGATAGACTTTGTTCTTTTGATCGTCAAGCGATGGACGAAATCAGCGACACTGATTCCTCCTCCGCGAGGGGATGTGTCTGAGCTTTCCCCTGGAAATGCCCCCCTGTCGCTTAGGCGCGTGTGCCGATAGGAGCTTTCCCAAAATTGATCCCGGGCCGCTCGAGTGCCCTTGGCTACTTAGGCGCCGATCGGATTCCGAAAGAACATGATCGGTCAGTTGCTAGAGCAATTGAGGAGGGCAGGGCGGCAGAGTGCCGCGAGGACGGTGACGAAGTCTCGCCTACAGCGGTTCTTCCAACCGCACCGGCGAAGTCGCGTCCTTGACCAGAAGCTTCGCCTCGCCGCTGCCGTCGGCCGGCACGGTGTACACGTTGACTTCGTCGGAGTAGGCGAGGTTCTCATTGTCGAGCCACTCGACCTGGTCGTCGATCGATTTGGACTCGGCGACAGGGTGGTCTTCGAGGGTGGCGACGTCGAGGACGCGGAGTCGCCAGTGGTCGGAGTCACCGATGCGGCTCTTATAGGCGATCTGGGTGTTGTCGGGGGAGAGCGAGGGGCACTCGACGCCGTCGCGGAGGACGCGCATCGAGCGTTTGCGCACGTCGCCTTCGACCAGGTAGTGCTCGTCGTCGGTGCCGAGGGTGGCGTAGAAGCGGTTCGGGTCCTTGGCGAAGGTGATGCCCCAGAAGTTGAAGTCGACCGCGTCGAAGGACTCGCCGTCCTTTTCGACCGAGAACTGCTCGAGCTGGCCGAGGACGTCGCCGCTCTGCATGTCGACGATGTAGGTCCGGGTCGAGAAGGCAGAGGGGTTCGAGAGGTAGGAGTCGCCGCTGACGAAGACCGTCATCGCCCCGTAGCGGCCGTCGCCGGAGACGCGAGCGCGCGAGGGCAGCCCGGTCAGCGAAAGCTCATGCTTGGGCTGCATCTCCGAGTCGAAGATCGTCGCCTTGTAGTCAACCCCGGAGGCGGCAACGCCCATGCAGATCCCCTCCCCTGCCGCGTAGTAGACGCGCTCGCAGCTCAGGTCGTCGCTAGGCGCGCCGACCCTGCCGTCGTCGACCGTGAAGACGCGGCCGTTGAGGCGGGGGTTGTCGGGGTCGACCGCGCGCACCATCAGGTCGGTGTTGGCCAACACCTCACGCGCCTCGGGGCGGGCGTCGGTGGTCGTCTCGCTTGGCCCCAGGGCCGCCACCGCGACGTAGCCGACGCCACCGAGGAGGCAGAGCACTCCGACGACGGCGAGGATCTTGGCGCTGCGCTTATCCATGCGCCGGAGCGCGCTGGGCCCGCAGCAGCAGTGGCGCGGCGACAAGCATCGCGATCGCCAGCGCGGCGGCGAAGACGATGACAGCGCTCTGCAGCCCGATCGTTAGCCAGAGAGCGCCGAAAGCGACCGAGGAGAGCAGACGGGCGAGGCTGACCACGGTGATCAGTATCCCGATCCCGCTCGCCTGCAGGTCCTCCGGCAGCACCGCACCGGCCAGCGCCGTCATCACCCCTTCGGTGGCGGCGAAGTAGCCGCCGAGCGCGAGCAGGCAGAGGATCAGTACGCCGGTGCCGATCGATGAGGTCAGCAGCACCGCGTAGACGATGAAGAGCAGGGCGTGGCCGCCGAGCAGGACCGGGACCTTGCCGACCCGGTCGGCGAGCTGCCCGACCGGGATCGCCAGCGCCATGAAGGAGACGGCGGTGATCACGAAGAGCAGCGGGAAGACCGCCGGCTCGAAGTCGATCGTGCGTTGCAGGCCGACGTAGATCATCGCGTCGGAGACGCTGGCCAGCGAGAGCCCGCCGGCTGCGATCAGCAGCGGGCTGAAGCTGCGGTCCTTAAGCAGCCCGAGGGCCGCCCTGAACTTGGGCGGCGTGCCCTCGCGTGGGGCGCGCATCGGCTTGCCCTGCACGGTGAGGACCAGCACCGCGAACCCAAGCACCGCGAACAGGGTGCTGACCACGAAGACGGCGTCGAAGCGGGCCGGGGCGACGAGCAGGATGCCGAAGGCGATCAGCGGCCCCAGCATCGCCCCGACCGAGTCCATCGCCCGGTGCACGCCGAACGAGGTGGCGAGGTTCTCCTTGGCACTGGAGAGCGAGATCAGCGCGTCGCGGGGAGCGGTGCGGATCCCCTTGCCGACGCGGTCGACGGCGACGATCGCCCCGACCCCGCCGACCGTGTTGCCGGCCGCGACCAGGGCCACCTTGCCTAGAGCCGAGAGCCCGTAGCCAAGCCCGGCGACCTCCTTGTGGCGGCGCCAGCGGTCGGAGCTGAAGCCGCTCAGCACCTGGACCAGGGCGGCGGCGCCACGGTAGGTGCCGTCGATCGCGCCAAAGACGAGCGGGCTCGCGCCCAGCGAGAAGACCAGGTACAGCGGCAGGATCGTCGCCACCATCTCCGAGGAGATGTCGGTCAGCAGGCTGACCGTGCCGAGCGCGACGACGTTGCGCGGCACCCGCAGTCGCGAGGAGGAGCGGCGCGCCCAGAGGCGCGGCTTCAAGAGGGCTTTGGAGGCTTCTACCTGGTACATGGCTCAAACGAGAGCGCCAGCCAGGAGTTGGACTCGGCCCTCACTCAGACAACGCGCCAGCTAGTCCTTTTCTCGCACTTTCATCGGCTCCCTGGCCGGATAGGCCAAGCCGGCCGGCGACCTCGTCGGCGACCTCGTGGGCGAAACCCATCACCGAGTCGCCGTTCAGCAGGTAGGGGTAGATCTGGGCGTTGGAGGCGAGCGCCAGACCATCGACACCGGGCCAGATCGGCGCCACCTCCACCCCGCCCTCGCGCAGCTGGTGCACCGGCTCGACCAGCTTTGCCCGCTGCACGGTCCAGTCGACCACCTCGTCGCGGCTGAAGCCCGGCACCAGACGAGCTAGAAAGTCGGTGGTGCGGCGGTAGACGGACTCGTCGTCCTCGCTCTGCTCCGGCGCGTCGGGATCGCAGTACTTCGGCAGGTAGATCAGGTGCAGGCCGTCGGTGTTCTCGGTGCCGAGCACCTGGGTGGTCTCGACCGCGCTGGTCAGCGGCGTCGGCTCGACGATGTTGACTGCGTAATAGGGCATCAGCGAGCGCTTCACCTTGATGATCGGACAGACGCAGCCGAGCCAGCGCCCCGGGTAGGGCGCGAGCAAATTCTGGTGTTGCTCCGGCAGCAAGAAGCGCAGCGCCGGCGGTTGCAGGGTCGGGATCGTCAGGTCGAACTCGAGCGTCTCCCCTTCCAGCTCGACCCCGGTGACGGAGCCGTCGGCGGCGGTCGCGAGGCCGGTAACCGGCGCCTCGGTCCGGGTCTGCACCCCGAGCTCCTGGGCGCGGGCGACCATCGCGTCGATCAGCCGCTGGTGGCCGCCGATGATGTGGCCCATTTCCTCGCCGCCTTTGCCGCCGCTCTGGCGGGCGCCCGACATCCGCCGGGTGCGCGCCCAGAGGTAGGTCGCCGGCAGCCCCGAGGGGTCACCATCGAAGCGCGAGTCGAGCAGCGGTTTCCAGATCCGCTCCCAGACCTGGTTGCCGCAGATCCGCCGCAGCCAGGTCTCGAGCGGGATCTGGTCGAGCTTGTCGTAGCTGCCGCGGAGCTGGCACTGGGCGACGAAGAAGCCCAACCGCAGGCGCGCCGCCGGGCTCAGCGGTGAGAACCGCAGCAGGTCGCCGACGCCGTTGAAATCGTGCATCTCGCCGTCGGCGTAGAAGCCGGCGCCGACCGGGCGGAAGCGGAGCTGGTCGCCGAGCCCGACCTCTTCGGCCATCGCGATCATCCGCTGGTCCGAGGGGGTGACGACGTGGTAGAAGCGGTCGACCTCGTGGCCGTTGAAGTCGAAGGTGCCGGCGAGCCCGCCGAGGCTGGACCCGCGCTCGATCACGGTCACCCGCGCCCCGGCCTGGGCCAGGCGCAGCGCCAGAGAGACGCCGAGGACGCCGCCGCCGACGACGCCGACGCTGGGCGCGCTCTCGTTCATCAGGACTGGGCGACTGGGGCGGGAGCGCCCGCCGTGCCGCTCTCGGTCGCGGTCGCCGCGGCCGGCTCGGGCAGGCCCAGCGGCGCCGTCGCCTCAGCCAGCGGCGAGACCGGCGGCGGCTGGATGCGGCCGACCATCTGCGCCGCCATCACCCGGAAGTAGGCCAGCACGGTCGGTTTGAGCTGCATCTTCGACTCGCCTTTGCGGGTCGTCCAGTCGTTCACGGTCGGCACCTCGGCAACGCTGGCGCCGGCGTTGTAGAGCTTCAGCAGGAGCTCGACGTTGGCGGCGAAGCCGGGCTCGCGGACCAGCAGGTAGCCGTAGGTGTCGGCCGCTTTGCGCAGGGTGCCGGCGCGGTAGACGCGGTAGAGCGAGGAGAGCGTGTGCATCTCGCGCAGCCCGCCCAGGTAGCGGAAGGTGTTGGAGACCGACTTACTGGCCAGCAGGCGCCAGCCGGCAACGCCGACGATCTTCCCGCCCGGCGCGTAGACCGAGGCGAGCACGACGTCGGTGCCCCGGTCGAACAGCTCCAGCATCCGCGGCAGGTCGGAGAGACGCGAGGTGGTGTCGGCCTCGAGGGTCACGATCGCGTCGTCATCGGAGGACTCCTTCAGAGCCGAGCGGATGCCGGTGTTGATCGCGGTGCCGAGGCCGCGGTTGACGGTGTGGGTGACCACCGCCAGGTGCATGTCCTGGGCGTGTTCGCGGATCACCTCGCCGGTGCCGTCGGTGGAGCCGTCGTCGACGATGATCACGCGGGCGCCGAGCTCGCGCGCCACCGGGGCCAGATCGGCCAGCAGCTTGGGGATGTTTTCGGCCTCGTTGTAGGCCGGGATGACGAAACGGATCATGCGAAGACCTCCAGCGGACGGGGAGCGGGGATATCGAGCAGCTCGACCGGGCGCCGCACCGCCGCCGACTCGCGCACCGCCAGCGCCGCGGCCAGGGCCTTGACGCCGTCGTGGGCGGAGACCGGCTCCGGGGTGTCGTCGAGCACGCAGCGGCAGAAGGCTTCGAGCTCGGCCCGCAGCGGCTCCGCCTTGGCCAGCGAGAACCGCACCGCGGCCCCCTCACCGTCGCCGCGCAGAACCGAGAGGCCGTCCCACTGCAGCGGCGCGGTGGTCGACTCGACGAACCAGACGTCCTGGGTGATGTAGCTGGCCCGCAGCAGCCCGTTCTCGCCGATCAGGGCGATCTCGCGCTTCTTCTCCGGGGTCAGCCAGTTGACGTCGAGCAGCCCCAGCGTCTCCGCCTGGCCCTCCTCGCCGAAGCGGGCGAGGCAGGTCAGCAGGTCCTCCTGGGAGCTGTGCTGGAAGCGGCCGCCGTCGGCGTAGATCTCGTGGATCGAGCTGCCGAGCACGTGCTGCATCACGTCGAGGTCGTGGGTGGCGAGGTCGATCGCGACGCCGGTGTCCTGGATCCGCGTCGGCAGCGGCCCGACCCGGGTCGTGTGGGCGCGGTAGACCTGGCCCAGCCGGCCGTCGGCGACCAGCTCGCGCAGCTTTGCCACCGCCGGGTTGAAGCGCTCGACGTGGCCGACCATCAGCTTCTTGCCGGCCTCATACGCGGCGCTGCGCATCCGCAGCGCGTCCGGCAGCGTGGTCGCGATCGGCTTCTCGACCAGCACGTGCAGGCCGGCGGCCAGCGCCTCCAGCGCGACCTCGGCGTGGTACTCGGAGGGGCAGGCGATCGAGATCGCGTCGAGCTCCTCGTTGCCGAACTGGATCATCTCGCGCCAGTCCGAGTAGCCGGCGACCCGCATCCCGGCCAGCGCGCGCTCGCGCATCTCCGGGTCGGGATCGGCGACGGCGACCAGTTGCGCGCAGTCGATCTGGCTGTAGTTGCGGACGTGGAAGGCGCCCATCCGGCCGCAGCCGACAACGCCGATTCGCAGCTGCTCAGACAACGGACTTCTCCCTTGCTAGGTGGGCGACGGTCAGCTCGGCGATGCGCTGGGCCGCGTTGCCGTCGCCGAAGATCGGCGGGCGCTCGGCCGGTAGCGGCTTGGCGAGGGCAGCGCGGAACTTCTCCGCGTCGACCCCGACCAGCGTGTTCCAGCCGGTGGAGACGGTCTCGATCCACTCCGTCTCCTCGCGCATCGTGATGCAGGGCACTCCCCAGAGATAGGCCTCGCGCTGGACGCCGCCGGAGTCGGTGGCGATCGCGCTGGCGCCGCGCTCGAGGACCAGCATCTGGGTGTAAGTCTGGGGGTCGCGCACCTCGACGTTGGCCGGGACCTCGAGCTGCCAGGTCTCGATGCTCTTGCGGGTGCGCGGGTGGATCGGAAAGATCACCCGCCGCTCGGCCGCCGCCAGGCAGTCGAGCACGGCCGAGAGCCGCTCCGGAGTGTCGGTGTTGTAGTTGCGGTGGGCGGTGGCGAGGACGTAATCGCCCTCCTCCCCGCCCTCGGGCAGGCGCGCCCGGGTGGAGAGCAGGACGTCGGCGAGGACATCGCCGGTGACGTGAACGGTGCCCTCGATGCCCTCCTCCAGCAGCACCTCGCGGGCGTGCTCGCAGGGGGCGAAGAGAAGATCGGAAAGCCGGTCGGTCTCGATCCGGTTGCCCTCCTCGGGCATGTCGTCGCGATAGCTGCGCAGGCCGGCCTCGACGTGCAGCAGTGGCACTTCAGCGGCGACAGCGGCGCGGGCGCCGGCGATCGTGGCACTGGTGTCGCCACGGACCAGGACCGCGTCCGGGCTGGTGCTCTCGATCACCCTGGCGATCCGCCGCTGGGCGACCTCGACCCCTTCCTCCAGCGGCATCGAGCCGACCCCGAGGTTGTACTCGGGCAGCGGCAGCCGCAGGTCGGCGATCTGCAGGTCCGACATCCCCGGGTCGTAGTGCTGCCCAGTGTGGACGAGGACCTCCTCGACGCAGGTCGAGAACGCGAGCGAGAGCGGTGCCGCCTGCACGATCTCAGGCCGGGAGCCGATTATCGAGACGATCTTGGGTGCCATCGGACAATCAACGCACCGGACCGCCGCGTCTTTGCGCGGATATCAGAAAAGTTTTCCCCCTATATGTAGTCCCGACTTTTTTCAGCCTCTATCCGCCCGAAGGGGCGCAAGTGTTTCCCCCGCCGCGGCGTTGTTCGTGTGTATGGAGGCACACGGGCTCAGCCGCGAACAGCAGCAGCAGGCGCTGGCCGACAGCGCCAGCGAATCGCGCTGGCTCGCCGCCCTGCGCCGCCTCTTCGACATCGTCTTCGCCACGACCCTGATCGTTCTCTTCAGCCCGATCCTGATCGCCGTCGCCGTCGCCGTCCGCCTCGACAGCCACGGCCCCTCGCTCTTCCGCCAGCGCCGGGTCGGCCACCGCGAGCGCGAGTTCACCCTCTTCAAGTTCCGCAGCATGCGGCTCGACGCCGACCCACGCGGCCACAAGGAGTACGTCACCGCCCTGATCAAGGGCGCCGACGGCAGCGCCAACGGCGACGGCGAGGGCAAGGACCTCTACAAGCTCGCGGTCGACAACCGGATCACCCCGGTCGGCCGCTGGATCCGCAAGTGGAGCCTGGATGAGCTGCCGCAGCTGTTCAACGTCCTGCTCGGAGACATGACCCTGGTCGGGCCGCGGCCGGCGATCCCCTACGAGGTCGCCGAGTACCCGAACTGGTATTTGCAGCGCTTTTCGGTCAAGCCCGGCCTGACCGGCTACTGGCAGGTCAGCGGCCGCAACGAGCGCACCTACGAGGAAATGGTGCGGCTCGACATCGAGTACGCCGAGCGTCGCTCGCTCGGGCTCGACCTCTCAATCCTTGTCAAGACCCCATGGGTCGTCCTCAGTAGAAAGGGAGTCGCGTGAACCCAGCAGGTCAAATCGGAACGATGGTCGTCGGCTACGGCTATTGGGGTCCCAACCTTGTCCGCAACGTCGTAGAGCGGCCCGAGTTCCGGCTCATGGGCCTCTGTGAGAAGGACGAGGCCCGGGCCGAAGACTTCCGCCGCCGCCATCCCGGCTTCTGGGTCGATTCCGACCTCGACGCCGCCCTGGCAGACCCGCGCATCGAAGCGGTCGCGATCGCGACCCCGCCGCACACCCACTACAGCCTCGTGCGCCGCGCGCTCGAGGCCGGCAAGCACGTCATGGTCGAGAAGCCGCTGGCCCGCACCGCCGACGAGGCGGCGACCCTGATCGCCCTCGCCGACGAGCTCGGTCAGGTGCTGATGCCCGGCCACACCTTCCTCTACAGCCCCTCGGTCAACAAGGTCCGCGACCTGATCCAGACCGACGAGCTGGGCGAGATCTACTTCATCACCTCCTCGCGCATGAACCTCGGCCTCTACCAGCAGGACGGGGTCGTGCTCGACCTCGCCCCGCACGACCTCTCGATCCTCCTGCACTGGCTGGATAAACCCCTGGTCGAGGTCTCGGCCACCGGCCGCAGCGTCTTCCAGGAGGGCGTCCACGAGACCGCCTTCCTCACCCTGCGCTTCGAGGGCGGCACCCAGGCCAACGTCCAGCTCTCCTGGCTGGCGCCGCGCAAGATGCGGCAGATGGTCGTGGTCGGCAGCCAGCGGATGATCCAGTACGAGGACACCGCCGCCGACGACTCGGTCCGCATCTACGACCGCGGGCTCGACTTCGCCGAGCCGCCCGCCAACTTCGGCGAGTACCGCCTCACCTACCGCTCCGGCGACATGGTCGCCCCGCGGATCGCCCCGCAGGAGCCGCTCGGCCAGGAGCTCGCGGACTTCGCCAAGGCGATCAACGAGGGCACCACGCCGGTCTCCAACTCGAAGCTGGGGCTGGAGATCGTGCTCGGCCTGGAAGCGCTCGAGCAGTCCCTCGCCAATCGCGGCGAGCCGGTTGCGGTGCGCCCGGTCGACGAGGTCCTCGCCGCCGGCCGCAGCAGCCTCAACGGCCGCCGCGTCGAGCAGGGCTAAGGGCCGCCGGCGGAGGCCGGCAGATTTCAAGGAGGGAAGCGGCCTCCTGGCTACGGCCGGGAGGCCGCGCCGACGCCTGAGCGCGGCGAGATGCCGAGAAAATCAAGCTCGGCCAGGTAGACCATCACCGTGTGGGCGGCGAGCTGGCTCAGGGTCGTGCCCTGGCGCTTCGCCTCGCGGTCGAGCACCGCTTCGGTCTCGGGATCTACAGCCAGGTCGAAGGTCGTCGCCCCTGGCGGCGTCAGGTCGCCGAGGAAGGTCGGAGGCGCCAGCGGGCCGCGACCGGCCTTGAGCTTGCGCGCGTAGTGGGAGAGCGCGGTCCGGACCCCGGCGGGGATGTCCTCGCCGAGATGGGCTTCGATGCCCGAACACGCAAATTTGCCAAGTGAGACTCGCATGTTTTCTCCTACCCAAGAACTCCCGAGGCCTCCCGGGCCTTGCTCCGCCAGTGCCCGAATCCTCCTAACTTCAACCTTTAATACCCGCCCAAATCCCTCCCCATTAGTTGTGCAAATGCAGGGACTTGAGGCCTAGATTGAAATTTGGACGAATATTGGGCATTGACAGTCACCCGGCCGTCCTTAATCCTCTTGCCCGTCACCTCTCTCACACACATGGGCTTCAACCAAGTGAGAACCCCCAATTTGGGAAGCAATTCTTTTCCAGTTTTTCTCCAAATTGGGAACTCGGCCTTCTTCATGAACGTCGTGGACACAACTGAAAAAAGCAGTGGAATGCATGCGGTGAGCATGCGGGGGAATCACGATGACCAGTACGCCCGTCGACTCAAGGGCGCAGGGGACCACCCGTCTGACCAGGGAGGCCGTGGCACGCGCCAAGGCCGGCGATACGGAGGGGCTCCACTATCTCTACGTCCGCTACGCCGACGATGTCCTCCGCTTCGTCGCCAGCTTCGTTCGCGACCACCACGAGGCCGAGGACATCACCCAGAACGTCTTCGCCAAGCTGATGACCGCGATCAAGAAATACGAGCAGCGCGAGGTTCCGTTTGACGCCTGGATCCTGCGCGTAGCCCGCAACGCGGCGCTAGATCACCTACGCGCCAAGCGGGCGATCCCGACCGAGGAGGTGCGGCTCGTCGACACCGGTCGCGCCGAGACCAGCCTCGATCGCGGTCAGGCCCTGCGCCAGGCGCTGGAAGACCTGCCCGAGGACCAGCGCGAGGTGCTCGTCCTGCGCCATATCGTCGGGCTCTCCCCGGTCGAGATCGCCGGCACCCTGGACAAGACCGAGAGCTCGGTGCACGGGCTGCATCACCGTGGACGCCGCTCGCTGCGGGCCAGCCTCAAAGACCTGGGCGCGGCACCGGTGGTGTCCGCTGCGCCTCCCGCCGCTTAAGCCGGCGCGTCGCCCTTCTCTTCGCTCGACTCGAGCTCGTCGAGGATGCGTTGGGTGATGCGCCCGGCGTCGAGCTCGGCCGCGAGATAGAAAGCGGCGTGCTCCGCCAGTTGCTGGACCGAGACGTCCTGGCGATTGGCCTCAGCCTCGAAGGCACGCCAGAGCTCGCCGTCGATGCTGAGCCGCAGCTCGACGTCCTCCTGGACCTCGCTACCACGTAGAAAGGCCGGGTAAGGCCAGGCGGGCCGGTCGGAGTCGCGATCGCCCAGGTAGCAACGGATCGCGCCTTCCATCTGGTGCGCAACCCGTCGTTGTGAACCGCTGTGAGCGCCCCCGCTCAGCGCTTCGAACGCGAGCTGACTCAACTTCACGCTCACGAAGCCCTGACGGGAATTCTCGAAGGTCTGCACGGCGATCTCCCCCATCTTCGGTGTCATCGTCGCTGCACCTACCCCCGTCAACATAAATGGCTTATCGACCGTTTCATACCCGCCGCTTGATGGTTCTAACGGGTGAAATTCGTACATACCAACTAGTACCTAGTTAAGCAAACCCTCTTCGCGCGCCGAGACCGCGGTCTGGATCAGGGTCTCCTCTGCGTCGAAGCGCGGCTCCCAGCCGAGCTGCCGACGGGCCTTGGCGGTGTCCATAAGGACCGGCGTGCGCAGCGCGGTCGCCCACTCCAGGCGCGGGGAGATCCGTGAGAGCCGCTGGGCGACGCCGGCGCCGAGCCCGACCGCGAGGTCGGGGACGGGAAAGGTGCGCCAACCGAGCGCACGGGCGATGTCGGCGACCCTGACCCGGCCGGGGCCGGCGAGGTTGTAGGCGCCGGGCTCGCCGCGACCGGCGACCGCAGCAGTCATCGCGGCGGCGACGTCGTCGTGGTGGACGAGCTGGATCGGGGCGCTGACGTCGGGGAGCAGCGGCCGCGTCAGCGGCAGCCGTTCGACCCCGCGGCGCAGGACCGGCAGCGGGTCGCCGAGGCGCGCGCCCTCGACCGCTTTACGGATCACCATCGTCGCCCGCGGCCCGGCGACGATGCAGGGGCGAAAGACGTAGGCCTCCACCCCGCTTCCGGCGAGCAGCTCGTCCAGCGTCGCCTCCAGCTCCGCCTTCTGGGCCGAGTAGTAGAAGCGCTCGCTGCCACGCGGCGGCACCTCCTCGGTCAGCGGCTGCGGGTTGTCGGCGTGGAAGCCGTAGGCGGCGACCGAGGAGGCGTAGACGAGCCGCTGCACCCCGGCCGCGATCGCCGCTTCGAAGACGTTGCGGCTGCCCTCGAGGTTGACCCGCCGCGTCTCCTCCCTCCCGCCGAAAATGGCAAAGGCGAGGTGGACGGCGACGTCGGCCCCGTCGAACAGGGCCGCCAGCGAGCCGCGGTCGAGGATGTCGCCGCGCCGGTAGCTCGCCTTCTCCCAGCCCTCCGCCGCCGGATCGAAGGGCCGCCGCGCCATCCCCCGGACCACGCCAACCGCGGCCTCATGCTCGAGCGCCGCCATCAGCGGCAGCCCGATCTCGCCGGTGGGGCCGGTGACTGCGACGGTCAGAGACAACAGATCCCCTTCGCCGTGCCGTCGCCTACGGCGTCGGGGTTATGCGGTACGCGTCGAAGACACTCTCCACGTTCCGCAGGCGGGAGATGCACTGTTTGAGCTGCTCGGTGTCGCCCACCTCGACCACGAACTTGTTCTTCACCATCGGGTGGTTGGTCGTACAGGAGGCGCCGATGATGTTGATCCCCACCTCTGAGAAGGTGCGCGAGAGGTCCTCGAGCAGGCGGGTGCGGTCGTAGGCGTCGATCTGCAGCTCGACCCGGTAGGAAGACTCGTTTTCGCCCTCCCAGTGGACCTCGACAAAGCGCTCCGGCGCCCGTTTCAGCGCCTTCACGTTCTTGCAGTCGGAACGGTGGATCGTGATCCCGCGACCGAGCGACACGTAGCCGGAGATCTCGTCGCCGGGAACCGGCCGGCAGCACTTGGCGAGCCGCACGGCGACACTGTCGACACCCTTGACCCGGATCCCGTAGTTGGCGGCGTCCTTGGTGCGGCGGGCGCGGTCGCCGCGGGTGTCGCCGATCGCCGGCCGCTCCTCAACCGCCTCGCCCTCCTTCAGCCGCTGCATCAGCTTGTTGGCGGCGGTCTTGGTCGAGATCTTGCCCTGGCCGAGGGCGATGTAGAAGTCGGTGCCTTTGCGGTAGCCCATCTCGCGGAAGACGTCGGCGAGCAGGGCCGAGCCGGAGACCTTCTGCATCGGGATGCCGCGGGTGCGCAGCGCTTCCTCGAGGCTCTCGCGCCCCTTGCGCTCGGCGTCCTCGCGCCGTTCCTCTTTGAAGAAGGCGCGGATCTTGTTGCGGGCGCGGCTGGTCCGCACCAGTTTCAGCCAGTCGCGCGAGGGGCCGCGGTTCTGCTTCGCGGTCAGGACCTCGACGATGTCGCCCGACTTCAGTTGGTAGTGCAGGGGCACGATGTTGCCGTTGACCTTGGCCCCGACCGTGCGGTGGCCGACATCGGTGTGGACCGCGTAGGCAAAGTCGAGCGGGGTTGAGCCGGCCGAGAGGTTCTTCACTTCGCCCTTCGGGGTGAAGACGAAGACCTCGTCCTCGAACAGGTCGACCTTGAGCGACTCGAGGAACTCGGCCGGGTCCTGTTCGCCCTCGGCCTCGACCAACTGCCGCAACCAGGTCATCTTCTCGCGCTGCGGGTCGCCACCGCCGCCCTCTTTGTAGGCGACGTGGGCAGCGATCCCGTACTCGGCCAGCTTGTGCATCTCCTCGGTCCGGATCTGGATCTCCAGGGGCTTGCCCTCGGGCCCGATCACGGTCGTGTGCAGCGCCTGGTACATGTTGGCCTTCGGCATCGCGACGAAGTCCTTGAAGCGGCCGGGCAGCGGCTTCCAGAGCGAGTGGATGACGCCGATCGCGCCGTAGCAGTCTTTGACCGAGCCAACGATCACCCGCATCGCGGTGAGGTCGAAGATCTCGTTGAACTCGCGGCCCTTCTTCGCCATCTTCGTGTAGATCGAGTAGAAGTGCTTGGCGCGGCCGGAGATCTCGGCCTCGATCCCAACCTGTTCCAGCTCCTCGGCGAGGAACTCGCCGGCGTCGGCGACGTAGTTCTCGCGCTCGTCTCGCTGCTGGGCGACGAGCTGTTTGATTTCCGCGTACTTGCGCGGGTGCAAGGTCTGGAAGGCGAGGTCCTCGAGCTCCCATTTGATCGCGTGTATCCCCAGCCGGTGGGCCAGCGGCGCGTAGATCTCCAGGGTCTCGTGCGACTTCATCGTCTGCTTCTGCTTCGGCAGGGCGCCGAGCGTGCGCATGTTGTGGAGGCGGTCAGCCAGCTTGATCAGGATCACCCTGACGTCGGTGGCCATCGCCACCATCATCTTGCGGTAGTTCTCGGCCTGGCGCTCGTCGCGGCTCTCGAAGGTCATCCCGGTCAACTTGGTGACGCCGTCGACCAGCTGCGCGATCTCCTCGCCGAACTCGTCGCGGACGTCGTCGAGGCTGGCGCTGGTGTCCTCGACGGTGTCGTGCAGCAGCGCCGCGCAGAGCGTCGCCGTGTCGAGCCGCATCCCGGCGCAGACCTGAGCCACCCCGACCGGGTGGGTGATGAACTCGTCGCCGGAATAGCGCAGCTGGTCGGCATGACGGTCACAGGCGAAGTCGAAGGCGCGCTCGACCGCGGCCCGGTCGATCGTCGCTACCGCCAGCGCGGTGCCGGCCCCGTTGCCCTCCCCAGCGCCATGGCCGTTCGCGCTCGCGGAGGAGTCGAACTCCTCGATCACGGCAAAGAGATCGGCGAGGAGCTCCGAGTGCTCTACGGCTGCTTGGGTCTTGCGAGGAATAGCGATGCCTCCGAGTGCTCTGCTCTGTAGGCGCGAAACGCGGCGGACCTTTCGAGGTCCGTCCCCTCTGAGGATACGACCCCGACCGTGCCTGCGCCGCCACTCGGCTCTCCCGCAACCAATCCCAGCTCAACCAGGACCCGGAAGCAACGCGCCGCGGCCTCGGGCGAGAGCGGGTACGAGCCTCCGCCCCGCAGCGCCTCGCGCAGGGCAGGGCCGCTCGCCTCCCCGGCCTCGCGCAGGGCGCGAAAGACCACCGCGATCGCCTGGCGCGAGGCCAGCTGCTCGTCAAGTACTGCGAGCGAGAACTCGCGCTCGGCCTCGGTCGAGGCGAGATGGAGGAAGCCGGGACCGACCGCCGCGTCGCCCGTCCCCTCGTAGGACCGCATCGCCAGATCCCGCGCGAACGCGGAGGGAGGCGGATCGACCAGAACCACGTGCTCGAAGCGGGCGACCAGCTCCGCCCCGCTCTTCTCCGCTCGTTCCAAGACCCCGAAATCGACCAAGCCGAGACCGCTCTCGGCGCGGGAGAGGACGCCGTCGAGGGCATCGCCCCCGCAACGCGCGCAGGCGATGCGCCCGGCGCCGCCGTTGAAGCGGGCGAGGCCGGTGGCTCCCCCCGCCAGCGCCGCCCGTCGCGAGGCGTCAGCGGCGACCACCAGCACCCCGGCGCCGCTGGAGACGAGCTCGGCGATCCGCGCCGTGGCCGAACCGATCCCCTCGACCACCGTGCGACCGCCCTCGGAGCCCCGCTCAGCATCCGGAGCGAGCTCGCGGCCCAACTCCACTTCGAAGCGCTGCCACCACTCCGCTTCCTCGCACTCACACGAGTGCGGCGCAACGGGCTCGGAACCGTCGTCGAGCGGGTAGAGCTCGCGCAGGACGACGCGCGGCTCGACCGCGCCGTTCCAGTGGTTGACCTCGAGCCGGACGGTGGCGTCGACCGGGTCCTCGTCCTCGACCCCGAGCGAGGAGCGGCCGAAGGCGACCCCGAGCGCGCGGTGGGCGCCGCTGTGGAGACTGAAGCGGGCGTGCTTGCCCTCGCCCATTGGGCGCACGTCGCTGACCCGGGCCGAGGGGACCACCAGCCGCACCCCCGGGTTCCCCATCCCAAAGGGGGCGAGCTGCCCCAGCTCCTCGGCCAGCTCGAGGCCGAGGCCGACGCCACCGACGACGGCGTCGATCCGCTCAGTCCGCCGCAGGTCCTCGGGGCCGAGCACGGCAGCGGCGTGGGCGGCAAAGGCAGCGCGGAAGGCGCCGAGGTCCTCGGCTCGCAGCGACAGCCCGGCCGCGGCGCGGTGGCCGCCGAAGCTGAGCAGGTGCTCCGAACAGGCCGCCAGCGCAGCGTGCAGGTCGAAGCCGGGGATGCTGCGACCGCTGCCTCGCCCCTCGCCGTTTTCATCCAGCGAAATCACGACGACGGGTCGGTGATGGCGCTCGACCAGGCGCGAGGCGACGATCCCGACCACGCCGGGGTGCCACCCCTGCCCCGCCAGGACCAGCCCGGGCGCCTCCCGCAGCTCCTCGGGAAGCTCGCGACGCGCGGCCTCGGCAGCAGCGTCCACCTCGCGCTCAGTCGCCCGTCGCTCGGCGTTGGCCTTGCTCAGCTCGATCGCGATCTCCTCGGCCCGGCCCCGGTCCTCGCTGAGCAGCAACTCGACCCCGGCGTCGGCTCGATACAGCCGCCCGGCCGCATTGATCCGGGGCGCCAGCCGGAACGCCAGGTCGCTCTCGTCCAGCCGGGTCGGCTCGCATTTCGCTGCCTCCATCAGGGCGCGCAGCCCAACACGCCCTCCGCGTCGCATCGCCGTCAATCCGCGCTTGACCAGTGCCCGGTTCTCCCCAACTAACGGCACGACGTCGGCCACGGTCGCCAGTCCCACCAGATCCAGGTCGGCCTCTTCCTCGCGGCCAAGCGCGACGGCCAGCTTCCAGGCCACCGCCGTCCCACACAGGTGCTCGAAGGGATATCCGTCGATCGCCGGGTGCAGGAGCGGGCATTCCGGCAGCTCGTCCCCGGCCTGGTGATGGTCGGTGACGATCGTCTCGATGCCGAGCTCGCGGGCGAGCCGGACCTCCTCGACCGCGGTGACGCCGCAATCGACGGTGATCAGCAGCTTGGTCCCGCGCTGCGCCAGCCGCTCCACGTTGGCGGCGCTGACTCCATAGCCGTCGCCGATCCGGTCCGGGATCAGCCAGTCGCACTCGGCCCCCATCTCGCGCAGAGTCGAGACCATGATCGTCGTGGCGCAGACGCCGTCGACATCGAAGTCGCCGTGCACGGTGATCCGCTCGCCGGCGGCGACCGCCGCCTCGACCTGGGTGACCACGGCGGCGATCGAGGTGAACGCCCCCGGCGGGTGCGACTCGTCGGCGGCGAGAAAGGCTCGCGCCTGCTCGGGGGTGCGGTAGCCACGGCGGACCAGGGTCACCGCGATTGGCTCGCTGACCCCGAGGCCGGCGGCGACCGCACGGGCATCCGCGTAGGAATAGGGCTCGGCGGCAAACGCCTTCAGGGTTTCCGGCACACGCCCAGGCTAGGAGGCGACCGGGACGTATTTTCCGCTCGCCCTCACCCCAAAATGCGGCCCATTCCTAGCAGGCAGCCCACTGTGGGTCCCTCGCCTCCGGGGCAGCGTCCGTGCACTCCTTCTTGAGGAACAGAACCACGTTCGGTCGCGGTAGGTAGTACTGCAGGCCGCCGCCGGGGTAGCGGTAGCCGCAGGGCCTGCCGGGGGAATCGTGCTCGCACTGAGCCGCAGTCGTACCGGTGAGATAGGTGACCTCCCTCTCAGCCGGAACCCTGACTTCGATGCGAGCGTCGTAGGAGGACTGGAAGCGCCCGGGCAGGGCGAGCTGATCGCGGATTTCGCGCACCGAGCCGAGCTTCTTCGCTTCCTCGCAGGAGGTCCACCAGTGCCCGAGGAGCCCCTTCGCCGCGGCGTCCCCGTAGCGCACGAGGCAGAGATCCCGCTCGAGCTCCCCCGTGTAGGCGGTGACGTCGGGTCCGAACGCCTTGGCGACGACTTCGACCGGTTCCGCCGCTGGAGACGGGGGCTCCGCGGCGGCCGTACCCTGTTTGTCGTCCTTCGCCCCGCCGCCATCGGCCGCCGGCGGTTTCGGCGCCGGCGCCTGGTTCCGTTCGCGGTCGGCGAGCAACTCCCACAGCATTTCCTGGGAGTGCAGGGCCGCTTGGTCCAAGCTCTCAAGCGGGCCCACCGTGAAGGTTGCCCCTTCGCGAGGAACGTCGAAGATCGTCCGTTTCGTCTTTGGGTCGCCGGCAATTGGGCGACCGATGTAGATCGTCTTGTCGCTCGACGACACGTAGATCCCGGTGAGGCCGCTGTCGTTCGCGCCGCGCAGAACCGCCACCGCCTGGACGTACTTCTGCTGCTTGACGACGAGGATGCCGGTCGCCGCAGAGAAGACCAGCGTGGCGACGAAGACCGCCAGCGCCAGCGGCCAGAATTTCGCGCCGGAGCGAAACCCGATGAAAAAACAGCCCACAGTCAGGATGGCCGCCAGCGCCGAGAGGCCTACTACGGCGCCGCAACCGAGTTGGGTTGTGAACACGTAGAAGACCCCTCCGCCCGCCAGAGCGATGAGCGCCACCCGCGACAACCCCGCGAGCTTTCCCTCGGGGTCGACGAAGAAGAGAAACAAGACCGCGACGAGGGCGATCGCGAGGAAGACAATCGTCACCTGCGCCCCCTGTACGAGGAGTTCGTTTTTCGCCAGCAGGCCGACCGCCTGGGTGGCCGGCAGCTTGACCTCAGCGAAGCGGACCCAGAAGAGCGCCGCCCCGACCACCACAATGAACCCCGTCGCGGTGATGCCGGTCGCCGCGGCGCCGGCGACTTTGAGCACCGTGGCCCCGATCTTGTCGCCGCCTTTGCCGGCGCCGGCGGCATCCTTGTCCTTGCCCCCATCCTCGTCACAGGCCGGCCACTCCGCCGACGCGGTTGCGCCGCCCGCCGAAACGGTGAGAGTCTTCCTCGGGGCAGAAGCGGGGACCGGCGGAGCCGCCTCGAAATCAGCTCTGGCCACCGAGGCGGTAAAAGCCGCGGTTTCGACAGCATCGCTCCCCTCGCGATCCGCCTGCGACGGTTCTTCCGACCCGGTTGCGGCACTGCCGAGCCACCCATCGCCCCTGAGCAGGCTCCACAACTTGCTGACCCCCGCCCCTACTTTGTGAAGCACCTGGCTCCCCCCGTCGCCGACTGGACAAGCGGCAGCCTATGTGGGCTAGGCGAGAGTTATCTACTTATAAAGGAATCTATGTCCCTTTATCGTTCTTAAACGCCGCGGTTCACCCTCGACGCCGAACAGCGCGCGTTCCCGGTCGTCCGGCCAAGACGCCTAAGCGTCGGCGGGCTGCTCGGAGCGCGTCCCGATGAACCAGATCACCCCGAGCCCGATCGCGACACCGGGAACTGCCAGCAGAGCGGTGAGCAGATCGGTCTCGCCGAGGCTGCGGCCGCTCGCCGCGTGGACGATCCAGCCGAAGATCACAGCGCCGAGGACCGCGCCGGCGAAGGCGCCGATGATCCCCTGCCAGAAGTGGTCGGGCAGGAAGACGGTGAAGTGCCAGAGCGCGATCCCCATCGTGAACCAGACGAGCAGAGCCATCGGCTAACGCTTCCTTCCGTGTTTCCGGCGCTGCTGGCGCCGGGCTTTGCGTTCGGCGTTGCGCTGGCGGCGCTCGGCCGAGAGGCCGCTTTCGCCCTCGCCGTTGCCCGCAGCCGGATCGCCGCCATTGCCCTCGCTGCTCGGGCGCTCGGCGGTAGCGACCGCGCCCCGCTGCGGCTCCGCCTCGGGCTGGTCCGCCTCGGTCTGCTCGATCCCATCGGCGACGATCTCGGCTTCGGTCTCGTCGTCGTCGGGCCCGAGTTTGGCCAGGGCGATGTCGTCGGCAAAGGCGGGCACGCTGCCCTCCGTCTGGACGATCCGCAGGCGCCGGCGCACGAAGCCCGGCTCGCGTTCCTTCCAGGCAGCCAGGACCGGCGAGGCGATGAAGATCGACGAGTAGGTACCGGAGGCGATCCCGACCAGCATCGCGAAGGCGAAGTCCTGCAGGGTCGCGCCGCCGAAGATCAGCAATGAGATCACCGCCAGCAGGGTGGTGAAGCTGGTCGCCAGAGAACGGGTCAGCACCTCGCTCATCGAGCGGTTGACGATCTGCGAGAACGCCGCCCGCGGCATCCGCGGCACGTTCTCACGTATTCGGTCGAAGACGATGATCGTGTCGTAGATGGAGTAGCCCAAGATGGTGAGGAAGGCGGCGACGGTACCGCTGCTCACCTCTTTCCCCGTCAGCGAGTAGACGCCGGCCGTGATCAGGACGTCGTGGAAGATCGCGATCAGCACCGGCACCGCGAACTTCGGCTCGAATCGCAGGGCGACGTAGCCGCAGATCACCAGCAGCGAGAAGATCAGCGCTTTCAGGGCGCTGTCGGCCACCTGCTGGCCGAAGGTCGGGCCGACGCTGGTGCTGTCGAAGCCGTCTTCGGCCACCCCGAATTCGTCCTGGAGCTGGCGCTCGGCGTCTTTGACCGTATCCGGTTCCAGTTCGGCGGCCTGGATCTGGAAGACGTTGTCGCCCAGAACCGGGTCTGAGACCTGCTGGATCTCCTCACCGCTGACGCCGATCGCGGCAAGGGCGTCGCGCACCCCTTCCTCGTCGGTGGGCTGCTCCAACGCGACCTTGATCCGGGTCCCGGACTCGAAGTCAATCCCGAGGTTGAGCTGCTTGGTCGCCAGCGCCAGGCCGCCGATGATCAGGATCACGCCGGAAATCGAGAAGAACCAGCGGCTCGCCCCGATGAAGTCGAAGTGCCATTTTTTGCCCTCGCCGCCGGCGCCCAGCGCGCTGCGCGACTGCAGCAAGCGGGAGCGGCCCATCGTGCCGAGCAGCGCCTGGGTGAAGACAACCGCGGTGAGCAGCGAGACGATCGTGCCGACGCCGAGGGTGAAGGCGAAGCCCTTGACCCCGGAGGTGGCGAGCACGAAGAGGATGAACGCGGTCAGCAGGGTGATCACGTTCGCGTCGATGATCGTGCTGATTCCGCGCCTGTAGCCGGCGCTGATCGCGCTCGCCATCGAGCGCCCGGCTCTCGCCTCCTCCTTTATTCGCTCGAAGATGACGATGTTCGAGTCGGCCGCAACACCGATCGTCAGCACCAGACCCGCGATGCCCGGCAGGGTCATCGTGATCGGGATCAGTTTGATCAGGGCAAAGAAGATGATCCCGTAGGCGATCAGGGCAACCGAGGCCACCAGGCCGAGGACGCGGTAGTAGGCGACCAGGAAGATGATCGCCAGGATCACGCCGATCACTCCAGCCTTGATTCCGGCGTCGAGCGCCTGCGAACCCAGGGTCGCGGAGACCTGGGTCTGGCTGATCAGTTTGAGGTTGATCGGCAGAGCACCGATCTGCAGCACCGTGGCCAGGTCCTGGGCCTCCTGGGGGCTGGTGAAGCCGCCGGAGATCTGGGCGCCGGTGCGGCCGTCGATCCCATCCGGGTTTTCGGCGAAGTTGATGATCGGCCGGGTTTTGACTTCGTTGTCGAGCACGACCGCGAAGTTGCCGGAGAGCTGCGCCGCCTGTTCGCCGCCAACCGGCCCGATCGCCTGCGCCTGACCGCGCTGGGCGATCGCCCGGGTCACTTCCTGGAAGGCGTCGCGCCCGTCATCGGTGAAGTTGAAGGTGACGTTGGGTTCGCCGAACTGCCCGAATTCCTGCTTCGGGTCGGTGATGTCGGTGCCCGAGAGCGCCGGGTCGTCGTTGAGCGCGTACCAGCCGGGCTTCGTCGTCCTGTCGACCGTGCCGCTTTCGTCGCTGGGGTATTCGGAGACGACGATCGTGCCCGGCGGAACCTCGAGCACGATTCCGTCGCGGGAGCGTTTTTCCCCGGTCGGGCTGATGTAGAGGTCCTTTTTGGCCAGCTCCGGGCCGGCGATCAGGTCGTGCGGCTCCGCTTTGTCGAAGAGGTAGTAGCGCGGCTTGGCGACCGAGCAGTTCTCGCAGTCCTCGTTTACCGGCTGTTCGGACGCCAGCAGGGTGGCGCCGTAGGCGTTCGGGTAGGCGCCTGCGAAGACCAGCTGTTCGTTCTCGATCGTTTTCGGATCGCGCCCAGCGTCTTTCCAGCGTTCTTCCGAGGCTTTTAGCGGCCCGGGTGGCGGCTGCTGGCCGGGCCGGCCGCCGATCGCCTTCTCCGGACCGATCAGGTTGGGCTGCCAGTCGTAGAAGTAGAGCTGGGCGGTGGTGCCGACCTGGTCGATCGCCCGCTGGGCGTTGTCGACGTCGGGCAGGCTGACCGTGATCTGATCTTCGCCGAGCCGCGAGACCTCGGGCTCGGAGACGCCGAGCTGGTCGATCCGCTCGCGGATGATCTCGATCGAGCGTTCGATGTCCGCGCCGGTGACTTCTTTCACCTGGCCGGTCGGCTGGCCCTGGTAGACCAGCTCGACGCCACCTTTGAGGTCGAGGCCGAGCTTGGTCGGCTTGCTGAAGATGACCAGCAGCGAGACGCCGACCAGCCCGAGAACGAAGAGCAGGACGAAGAAGTAGCGGCGCCGGGTGCCCATCGCCTAGCCCTCGGGGGTGAGGACGAGCAGCAGCCCGCCATCGTCGTCGTAGGCGGGGAAGACATCGGCCACGGCGTTGGCGGGGAGGTCGCCCTCGGCGTTGACAGAGACGCGCTTGCCGAGCGAGCGCACTCCCCACTCCAGCGAGGTCTCGATCGGGTCGGTGACGCCGTCGCCGTTGGTGTCGGAGCCGGGACCGCCGTCACCCTGGTCGATCCAGTCGAGCCCGAGCACCTCGCGCACCGGGCGGCCGATCACGTCCTCGTCGGTGAGGCCGGTCAGCTCGAAGCTGCCTTTACCGGCGTCGATCACGCGTTCCTGCTTGTCGCAGACGAAAAAGGCAGCATTAGGAGCCGGATAATAATCGTCGAGTAATTCGAACACAAAGCCGAAGCCGCATTTGGAGCAGCCCTTGGGGCGCGAGCTGAAGCCCGCGGTTCGCTCCCCACTCACCTCCCGGTGCCCACAATTCGGGCAGATGAAAAACGGCATATTCGACAGGCTAGCGACGCGCGCCTAGAAGAGGCTCGCGGCGCCTTCGGGCGCCGGCAGGCCGAGGTGGTCGTAAGCGCGCTGGGTCAGCACCCGGCCGCGCGGAGTTCGCTTCAGCAAGCCCTGCTGCAGCAGGTAGGGCTCAAATACGTCCTCGATCGTGTCCTGCTCCTCGCCGATCGCGATCGCCAGGGTCGAGAGGCCGACCGGGCCGCCGCCGAACTTACTGGCGATGGTGTCGAGCAGGGAACGGTCGCTGCGATCGAGCCCAGCGGCGTCGACCTCGAGCAGCTCCAGCGCCCCGGCCGCGCTCGCGGCCCCGATCGCGCCGCTGCCCTTGACCTGAGCGAAGTCGCGAACCCGCTTCAGCAGCCGGTTAGCGACCCGCGGGGTGCCGCGCGAGCGAGAGGCGATCGTGTGCGCCCCCTCAGCGTCGATCTCGACCCCGAGGATGCCGGCCGAGCGCTCGACGATCAGAGCCAGGTGCTCGGGGCTGTAGTGCTCGAGCCGGTGCGAGACGCCGAAGCGGTCGCGCAGCGGCGTCGTCAGCAGGCCGGCCCGGGTGGTGGCGCCGATCAGCGTGAAGGGTGGCAGCGGCAGGGTCACGGTGCGGGCGCCGGCGCCCTGGCCGAGCACGACCGGCAGCTCGCCGTCCTCCATCGCCGGGTACAGGGTCTCCTCGACCGCGCGCCCGAGCCGGTGGATCTCGTCGACGAAGAAGACGCTGCCCGGCTCCAGCGAGGTGAGGAAGGAGGCGACGTCGGCCTTGCGCTCGAGCGCCGGGCCGGCGGTCTGGACCATCGGCACCCCCATCTCGGCGGCGACGATGTGGGCCAGCGAGGTCTTGCCGAGCCCGGGCGGGCCGGCGAGCAGGACGTGGTCGAGCGGCTCACCCCTCCCCCGCGCCGCCTCGATGAAGATCGAGAGCTGATCGGTGACCTGTTCCTGGTTGACGAAGTCGGAGAGGGTCGGCGGCCGCAGCGAGCGGTCGAGGTCGTCGTCGGGGGCGTCGGCACGGGCGTCGTGGACCCGCACCTCGGCGTCAACCGGGACCGGCTCGGCATCGAGCCCCGGAGTGCGGATGCGGTTGGCGCCGATGAAGTCGGAGCTGTCGCTCATGCCCGGCTCCGCGCCGCCGCGGCCTTGCGCAGAGCGCCGCCGATCAGCTCCTGCGGGTCGTCGCCGTCGAGGCCGTCGAGCAGCTGCTCGGCCTCCAGCGGCGCGTAGCCGAGGTTGACCAGGCCGTCACGGGCGAGGGCGCGGGCGTCGCCGCCCTCCGCCGCGGCGATCGCCACCTCTTCCTCGAGCGCGCCGGCGACTTTCTCGCGCAGCTCGACGATGATCCGCTCGGCCGTGCGCTTGCCGATCCCGGGCACCGCCTGGAAGCGTTTGGCATCGCTCGCCGCGATCGCCCGCAGCAGGTCACGGGCACTGCCCCCGGAGAGGGTCGCGATCGCCACTTTGGGCCCGACGCCGCTGACCGAGATCAGCAGCCGGAAAAGGTCGCGCTCCTCCTCCGAGGAAAAGCCGTAGAGGGCGAGTGAGTCCTCGCGGGCGATCAGCTCGGCGTGCAGGAAGGTCTCGCGGCCGGTCGCCGGCACCGCCTTCAGCGTCTCCGAGGAGACCGCCAGCCGGTAACCGACGCCGCCGGTGTCGATCACCACGTGGTCGGCCCGGCGCACCATCACCTCGCCCTTGACCGCGGCGATCACCCGGCCACCCCCTCGCGGGCCGTGCCGGCGACAACCGCGTCGCGGTGACCGGCGCTGCCGCCGTGGCAGATCGCCACCGCCAGGGCATCGGCCGCGTGGTCGGGAGTCGGCGGCTCGGGCAGCCCCAGCAAGGTCCCGACCATCCGCTGCACCTGGCTCTTGTCGGCGCCGCCGGAGCCGCAGACCGCCATCTTGATCGCCTGCGGGGTGTAGGCAAAGCAGTTGACCCCACCCTGGGCGGCCGCCAGCATCGCGACCCCGCTGGCCTGGCCCACGGCCATCGCCGAGACCACGTTCTTGCCGAAGTACACCCGCTCGATCGCCAGCGCCTTCGGCTCGTGCCAGGCGATCAGCTCGGCCAGCGCCTGATGAATCCGCTCCAGCCGCTGCTCCATCGGCAGCTCCGGCGTGGTCTCGACCACGCCACCGTCGAGGGCAACCATGTGATTACCCTCGACGCGCACGACTCCAAAGCCAAGATTGGCGGCGCCAGGGTCGACGCCCATCACTACCTGCATGAGAAGGGATTCTCGGAAGCAGGTCGGATGCCTTCCCGAATCAGAGATCGAGTGATGCCTTGACGGCCCCATAGAGGGGTCAATGCATCACTCGGCGCCACAAGCTCAGGCCGCGAGCTTCTCCAGCTCCTCATCCGGGATGTCGAAATTCGCGAACACTTCGTCGACATCGTCCTGCTCGTCCAGCGTGTCGAGCAGCTTCAGCAGTCGTTCGGCGTCGTGCCCCTTCAGCTCGACCGTGCTTTTCGGTTCGGTCGCCAGGCCGGCCGACTCGATCTCGACGCCAGCCCCGGTCAGGGCCTCGCGTACCGCGGTCAGGTCGCTGGGCTCGCAGATCACCCGCAGCTTGCCGTCCTCCTCGCGCACGTCCTCGGCGCCGGCATCGATCGCGACGATCGCGTCGTCCTCGCCGTAGCGCTCGCCGTCGATCACGATCGCGCCTTTTTTCTCGAAGATCCAGGCGACCGAGCCGGGCTCGCCGAGGCTGCCGCCGTGGCTGGAGAAGGCGTGGCGGATCTCGGCGCTGGCACGGTTGCGGTTGTCCGTCAGGGCCTCGACCAGCATCGCCACCCCGCCTGGCCCGTAGCCCTCGTAGAGGATCCTTTCGATCGCGGCGCTGTCGGCCCCGGCACCGGTTCCGGTGTCGATCGCTTTCTGGATTTTGTCCTTCGGCATCGAGGCTTCGCGAGCCTTCTGGACCGCGGTCGCCAGAGCCGGGTTGCCGTCGGTGTCGCCCCCGCCGTCGCGGGCGGCGACGGTGATCGCGCGCGCGAGCTTGCTGAAGAGCTTGCCGCGTTTGGCGTCGGCGGCGCCCTTCTTGTGTTTGATCGAGGACCACTTCGAATGACCGGACATGAGTGTCATTCTATGAACCAGGGAGATGACGGCAAACGCCCACACCCACAACCCCGCTCGCGCCCTCGCCGCGGGGCTGATCTTCCTGGCGATGCTGCTCGCCGCCTTCGCGCTCTGGACCGCGATCCCATTGAGCTGGCTCTACATCGGCTCGAAGCTCTCGGAGACCCAGTTCCCCAGCGGCGGGCCTTACGCAGTCGTCGCGATCGGGATCCTCGCCTCGATCCTCTTCGTCGCCTGGCTGATCGGCCGCCTCAACAACCTTTACATCCGCGTCACCGGGACCAACCGGCTGTCGCCGATGCGCCCGGTCTGGTTGAAGAGCATGCGCGACACCGGCGGTCCCCAGGGCAGCGTCACCGTGGTCGAGGCGGTGCTGATGAGCTCGGTCACGCTCGCCGGCCTCGCCCTCACGATCTGGTTCTTCCTCCTCGCCGGCTCCCCGTTGCCGAGCCAGTAGGACGCTCGCTCAGACGATAAAACGGCCGTCTTCCTGCATCACGACGCCGTCGACTTCGAGCTTGCCGCCGAGGCGGAGGTCACAGACCAGGTCGGTGTGGACGGCGGACTCGTTTTCGCCGCCGGACTCGGGATAGCTGGTCCCGACCGCCATGTGCACGGTGCCGCCGATCTTCTCGTCGAGCAGGACCTCGCGGGTGCCGCGGTCGATCCCGTAGTTGGTGCCGATCCCGAGCTCGCCGAGGCGGCGGGCGCCGGCGTCGGTGTCGAGCAGTTTCAGCAGGTACTCCTCGCCGCGCTCGGCGCTCGCGTCGACCACCACCCCCGCCTCGAAGCGGAGTCTCACACCGGCCACCTCGCGGCCGCCGATCACCGCCGGCAGGTGGAAGCTGACCTCACCTTCGACCGAGTCCTCGATCGGGCCGGTGAAGAACTCGCCGTCGGGCATGTTGTGGCGGCCGTCGCAGGGGATGAACTTACGGCCGGCGATGCCAAGCTTGATGTCGGTCCCCGGCGCCGTCACCCGCACCTCCTCGTGGCCCTCGATCCACTCGGCTAGGCGCTTGGTCTCCTCCGAGGCACGCTGCCAGGCGCTGAGCGGGTCGGGGTCGGTCGCCAGGCAGGCGCCGTAGTAGAAGTCTTCGTAGTCGGCCAGGCTCATCTCCGCCTCGGAGGCGTAGGCGCTGGTCGGGTAGAGCGTGTAGCACCAGCGAAAATCTCCCTCGGCGCTGCGTTTCATCGCTCGCGCCATCAGATCGCCGGTGACCGACTGGCGCAGCGTCTGGCGCTCGGGGGCGACGCCGGAGAGCTCGCGGGTGTTGGTGCTGGCGCCGATCGCGATCCGCACGTCGGCGTTGTCGACCATCCACTCGGCGAAGGGCGAGATCCATTCGAGCTGGGCGTCGGAGGCGTGCTTGAAGTAGGCGGCGATCTGGCCGTCGAGGGCCACGTTCATGACCGGGTGAGCGCCGGCCTTCAGCACCTCCTCGTAAACCGCCAGCAACAGCGGCGCGGCGGCGCTCTCGCCGTCGATCGAGACAACCTCGCCCTCTTTCACCTCGGTCGAGTAGCCGACCAGGATCTTCGCCAGGGCCTCCGTCCTCGGGTCTCTGCTCATCGCGCCGCCTCCTCCTTGGTGGCCCGCTCGCGCGCGGCCGTAGTCATCGCCATGAAGATCGCGTGGAACCGCGGGTCATCGGTCAACTCAGGGTGAAAGGCAGCGGCCAGAACCGTGTCCTCGCGCACTGCCACCGGGTGGCCTTGGTAGGAGGCCAGCACCTCCACCCCGGCCCCGTGCCGCTCGACCCAGGGCGCCCGGATGAAGACCGCCCGCAGCGGCTCGTCGCCGATGCCGCTGACCTCGAGGTCAGCCTCGAAGCTCTGCAGCTGACGACCGAAGGCGTTGCGACGGGCGCTGGCGTCGAGGAAGCCGAGGTGCTCGGCGTCGCAGACGATCATCCCGGCACAGGTGCCGAGAATCGGTCGCCCGGCCTCGTGGTGGGCGCGCAGTGCCGGCTCCAGCCCGGCCGACTCGATGCCCTTGCCGATCGTGGTGCTCTCCCCACCGGGGATGACCAGCCCGTCGAGCCCGTCGAGGTCGGCCGGGAGGCGGACCTCACTGACCTCGGCCCCGAGCTGGCGCAGGATGCGGCCGTGCGCCTCGAAGTCGCCCTGGATCGCGAGGACGCCGACGCGCAGGCTCAGCTCAGGCTCCGCGGTTCTGCAGCAGGGCGTCCGCGGCGGCGAGATCGGCGATCTCCAGCCCCGGCATCGCCTCGCCGAGCCCGATCGAGGCAGCGGCAACCCGCTCGGGGTCGTTGAAGTGGGTGGTCGCCTCGACGATCGCCCGCGCCCGCCGCTCCGGGTCAGCACTCTTGAAGATGCCGGAGCCGACGAAGTTGCCCTCGGCGCCGAGCTGCATCATCAGCGCCGCGTCGGCCGGGGTGGCGATGCCGCCGGCGCAGAACAACGGCACCGGCAGACGGCCCGCGGCGGCGACCTCCTGCACGACTTCCAGCGGCGCCGGCAGTTCTTTGGCGGCGGCGGCCAACTCCTCGGGGCGCAACTGCGCGAGCTGCTTGATGCCGAAGGTGATCTCGCGCATGTGGCGGACCGCCTCGACCACGTTGCCGGTCCCGGCCTCGCCCTTGGAGCGGATCATCGCCGCCCCCTCGCCGAGCCGCCGCAGCGCCTCGCCGAGGTTGGTGGCGCCGCAGACGAAGGGCACCTCGAAGGCGAGCTTGTCAATGTGGTTGGTCTCGTCGGCGGGGGTGAGGACCTCGGACTCGTCGATGTAGTCCACCTCGAGCGCCTGCAGGACCTGAGCCTCGGCGAAGTGGCCGATCCGGGCCTTCGCCATCACCGGGATCGTCACCGCTTGCTGGATCCCCTTGATCATCGCCGGGTCCGACATGCGGGCGACGCCGCCGTCCCGGCGGATGTCCGCCGGCACCCGCTCCAGGGCCATTACCGCGCAGGCGCCGGCCTCCTCGGCGATCTTCGCCTCCTCGGGGGTGACCACGTCCATGATCACCCCGCCCTTCAACATCTCCGCCAGGCCGGTCTTCAGTCGAAACGTCGCGCGCTCAGTCATTGCAGCCATCTTACGTGGCGGCGACGGCTGACCGGCGGGTGGCCGGTTACTTCAGTTTGTAAGCGCGGATGCGGTCTTTATGGGTCGCTTCGTCGCGGGCGTAGAGGCCGTAGGCCAGCGCCTGCACGAGCGCCATCAGCGCCGTGTTCGAGCGGGCGAACGAGGGGCTGTTGGAAGAGAAGTAGAGGGTCATCTCGGCGTGCTCGCCGACCTCTGACATGGTCGCGTCGGAGATCGCCAGGGTGCGGGCGCCGCGGTGCAGGGCAAGCTTCATCGCCCGCAGCAGCAGCGGGTGGGCGCGACCGGCGGAAAGGGTGATGACGAGCGTGTCTTCGCCGATCCGGCCGAGGCGCTGGAGCGACTCGCCGCCGGTGCTGGCGACGATTTCGGCGCGGATGTCAAGCAGGCTGAGGGTGTGGCGCAGGTAGCTGGCGAAGAAGGCCATCTGGTCGACACCGACGATGACGATGCGCTGGGCCGTGGCCAGAGCGGCGACCGCGTCGTCAACCTGCTCGCGGGTCAGTTTGCGCGCGGTTTCCTCGAGGTTGGCGTAGTCGGCGCTGAGCGACCCCTCGAGCTCGGAGTGATCGAAGGAGAAGAGGGCGCCACCGTTGCCGGCACCAGCGGTGGCGATCGTCGTGCGGTACTCCTCGATCGCCGACTGCTGCAGCTCGGGGTAACCCTCGAAACCGAGGGCCTGGGAGAAGCGCACCACCGTCGAGGACGAGGTGCTCGCTCTCCGGGCCAGCTCCTCGGCGGTGAGGAAGGCTGCCTCGTCGAGGTGATCGACGATGTAGCGGGCTACGTCTTTCTGGGAGCGCGAGAACTCGTCGAAACGCTCCTGGATGTAGTCGGAAAGGCTCTTGAGTTGGGGGGACTTCGTCGCAGTCTTGGTCACGGCGGTCGATTTCGCCGGGCTTCACACTTTCCCTTCTTGCGAGCTCGCACTCTTGTGCGTAATTCGTGACGGATCTGGTTGGATTGGCATCACGATGACCTTTGAGCAAGCGCTGCGCCTCAACAATCGGACCATGGTCGGCTTTGACCTTCTGCTCGGCACCGCCGCGATCGCGGCCCCGGCGACGACCCTGAAGGTGCTCGGCCACGACCACCCTTCGCCCGACGCCGAACACCTCTTCCGCCGCTGCGGACCGATCTGGCTCACCTTCGCCGCCGCCCACCTGATCGCCGACCGTCGCGGCAGCAAGGCCGACTGGCAGTCGCTGGCCTGGCTGCGCGGGACCGAGATCGCCACCGACGCCCTCTGGGCTGCCTCGCCGGCGGTCAGCCGCCCGGGCGCGAAGGCGGGCCTGCGTCTGGCCGGGGTTGCCAACCTGGCAATGGCCGCCGGCTTCGCCTGGATGTCGAGGCGATGACGTGGGTCAGTTCGACGGGCAGCCGAGCATCCGCTGGAGTCTGCGCGGTCTGAACGAAGAGGGCGACGAGGTCTGGCTGATCCGCGGGATCGCCCGCAAGCTCTACCACTGCCCCGGCTGCCACGGCGATATCGAGGTCGGCGCCGAACACACCGTGGTCCAGTTCGTACGCAGGCTCGGCGGCACAGACCATCACCACTGGCACCGGCGCTGCGCCGAAGAGCTGCTGATCCCCGACCTCGGCAACCTGAAGCGGATGCCGGCCGCGGAGTCGAGCCAGTCGCGCCTCGAGTCGCGCGGGCGCCGGCCCGCCGGGCGGCGGCGCAACTGACGTGACCCTGCATCGCCGTCTCGGCTCGATCTACTCCCAGATCGGCCGCACCTACCTGTCGAAGGGTCCCTCGCTGCTACTGCTGGCGACGGCGGTCTTCGTCCCGCTAGGCCTGCTCGAGGTTCTGGTCACGGAGGCGGAGATCGACTCGATCGACTTCGAGAGCGGTCTGCAGGTCGCCGCGATCCTGCTGGCGACGGCGGCGATCACGGTCACCGGTCTACTCGGTGAGGTCTTCTACAGCGGCGCCGTCGCCGTCTCCCTCACCCACCCCAAGGGCGAGAAGCCGCCATCGATCCTCGAAGTAGCGAAGCGGCTTGACTACCGCCGCCTGATCCTGGTCGACATCGTCTACGTCGCGCTGGTGATCGTCGGCCTGCTGATCTTCTTCGTCCCCGGCATCCTCGTCTTCGTCTGGTTCGGGCTCTCCGGCCCGATCGTCGAGCTCGAGGGTCGCGGCGTGCGCGACGCCCTGCGCCGCAGTGTCAACCTGGTCCGCGGCAACTTCTGGCTCGTCTTCCTCGTCCTCGCCCCGGTCGAGCTCGTCGGCGACCTGGTCGGCGAGCTGGCCGAGCACGGCGTCCACGACCTGCTCGGCGAGTCGTTCTTCTCGACCTGGATGGGCGCCGCGGCCTCCGGCATCGTCTTCACCCCGATCTTCGCCCTGGCGGCGGTACTGCTCACGCTCGAGCTGATCGACCGCCGAGACGCCGACGCAAGTTCTCCCGCACCGCTGGCCACTCCGAGTCGATGACGCTGAAGAAGGCAGAGTCGCGCTGGCCGACGTCGGGAACGATCATGTGGTTGCGCATCACCCCCTCGAACTGAGCCGGAAGCGCCGCCATCGCCGCCCGCGAGCGCTCATTGCGGGCGTCGGTCTTGAGTTCGACCCGGACGCAGCCGAGCTGCCCGAAGGCGTGATCGAGCATCAACAGTTTCTGCTCGACGTTGATGCCGGTCTTCCAGACGGCCGGGTTGAGCCAGGTCCAGCCGATCTCGAGCGCGCGGTCGGCCGGGCGCAGGTGCAGGTAGCGACTGCTGCCGACCAGGGCGCCGCTGCGCAGGTCGCGGGTGGCAAAGACACCCTCCTCACCCTTCGCGGCCGCCGCCAGCGCGGTCTCCATCCAGTGGTCGAAGTACTCGCGGTCGCTACCCACCTTCGCCAGCCACTGCCAGATCCGCGGGTCCTGCGCCGCCTCCCAGAGCTCCTCAGCATGGCCCTGCCCGAGCGGCTCCAGCGCGACCAGGTCTCCCCTCAGCGGCACCGCGAGCCGATCCGACCAGTTCTCGCGGTCCGTCGCGCTCTTCATCGGTGCTCAATCCTAGTCGCGGGATTAGCGGCCTAGACTGGGTGCGGGACTATGCAGAAACGCCTGCTCATACTTGTGGCGGTGGGGCTCGTAGCGCTGCTCGCCAGCGTTGCCGCCTCCGCCGAGATTCGCCAGGTCGGCAACCTGCGGATCACCTTCTCCGGGGGCTTTACCCCGCAGGCGCTACCGCGCGAGCGCCCCGCCCCGATCAAGCTCGACGTCGCGGGGAAGATCTCGACCGTCGATGGCAGCCACCCGCCGGCCCTGAAGCGGATCGAAATCGGGCTGCACCGCAACGGGCAGCTTTCGACCGTCGGGCTGCCCGCCTGCACGACCGGCGACCTGCAGTCGACCACGACCGAGACCGCGCTCGAGCGCTGCCGCCCCGCGCTGGTCGGCCGCGGCAAGTTCAAGGCCGACTTCGCCTTCCCCGACCTCGAACCGGTCCCAGCGACCGGCCCGATCCTCGCCTTCAACGGCCGTCGCGCCGGCAAGCCGGCCCTCTTCTTCCACCTCTACACGGCCAGCCCGGCTCGCCTCACCTTCGTCCTACCGCTGACGATCACCCATCGCCAGGGCCAGCGGTTTGGCACCCTCCTCGCCGGCGATATCCCGGTGCTCGCCAGCGGCCTCGGCTCGGTCTCCGACATCGACGTCGAGATCGGCCGCACTTACACCTACCGCGGCAAGAAGCGCAGCTACATCAGCGCCGCCTGCGCCGCCCCGGCCGGCTTTCCCGGCGCGATCTTCTCGCTCGCCCGCGGCAGCTTCAAGTTCGCCGACGGGCGCACCATCAACGCCACCCTGAGCGGCAACTGCAAGGTCCGCTAGACCGGCCGGCTCAGCGCAGGCCGAGCCCGTCGACTCCGCGCTCGTCCCAGCCGATGTGGTGGGCGAGCTCGTGGCGCAGGGTGCGATCGATCTGGCGCGCCAGCAGCTCGCGATCGTGACCGAAGTCGCGTTCGAGCGTGTCCTGGTAGATCACGATCCGATCTTCAAAGCCGTCGCGAGCGGCGCCGTCGCCGAAGTACTCGCCGTAGGCGCGATGCTCCATCCCCAGCTCGGAGACGATCACCGGCACCTCCTCGAGCAACCGCTGCAGTTGCTCCGGCAGGGCGTCGATCGCGTCGGCGACCAACCCCTCGAAGCTGTCTGTCTCAGCGCTTTCCGTCATCGGCCCAACGGTAGAGTCAACCGAACTGAGAATCCACCCCAGGAGAGGTAGATGAACGAGGCAGAGTCAGGTAGTCCCAAGCTGCGAAAGCTGAGCGTGATCTTCGTGGCGCTGGCGATCTTCGCCGGCGGCGTCGTCTGGTCGGGCTGCGGCAGCGACGACAGCACCACCGCAACCGACACCACCGGCACCGCCCAGGAGGAAATCGAAGGCGGCATCAAGCAGGCCGAAGAAGGCCTCGAAGAAGGCACCGAAGAGGCCAAGAAGGGCCTCGAAGAAGCCCGGAAGCAGGCCGAAGATAGCCAGGGCTCGGCTAAGGAGGGCATCGAAGAAGGCGCCCGACAGGCCGAAAAGGGGATCGAAGAAGGCAAGGCCCAGGCCGAAAAGGGCATCGAAGAAGCGAAGAAGAAGGCCGAAGAAACGGCCGAAAAATACCTGCCTTAGTTAGCTGCGACGAAGTGCCGGATCACGGCCACGCCCGGCGAGCTGAAGGGGAAGTACAGGCTCGAGGAGTGGCCGCGGTCCGGCACTACGTATAGGCGCGAGCGGGGGAAGCGGCGCTGCACCTGACGCGCCTCCGCAACCGAGGTGATGTCGTCGACCTGGCCGGCGAGGATCAGGGTCGGAAACGAGCTCGGGGCACGCCAGGCGGCCGGAACCGGCGGTTCGAGACCGCCAGGCGGCGGGGCCGGCCAGGTCAGGCAACTGGTCAGGTGGGCGGCCTCGGAGAGCATGTACTCGCGGCGACCGAAGGGGGCAAAGTGGTCCTTCGGCAGTCGGGTGACGGCGGCGGAGAGCTGGCGGATGCGCTCGTCGATTCCGGCCCGCGGATCCCAGAGCAGTGGGTAGTCGTTGCACTCGACCGCGATCCCGAGGCCGTAGGAGTATTCGCTGAGCGGGCCGTGGCCGGCCGACCCGGGGGCGATCAGGCGGTCGAGCCGGCGCGGGTCACCAGCCAGGAAGCGGCGCAGCCCGTCGTCGAGGCTGAGGTAGGAGCGCGGCGCCAGGGTGCCGGCCTGCAGCAGGAAGTCGAGCAGCCCCTCGGTCGAGCGGTCGGCGGCGTGGAAGCGGCGGACGACGCGGGTGAGGCGAGCGACCGGGTCGCCGGAGCAGCCGGCGTAGCGGCAGGCGATCCGCAGCCCCTGACGCCCGGCCGGCAGCAGCGTGCGGTAGTAGGGGTCGTCACCGGGGTAGGCGGAGTCGAGGACGAGAGCGCGCAGCGAGCCCGGGTAGCGAGCCGCGTAGGCCTGGCCGAACAGGGTCCCGTAGGAGTCGCCGTAGAGGACGATCCGGCCGAGGCCGAGCGCCCGCCGCGCGGCCTCCAGGTCGGCCGCCGTTTCCCCCGTCGTGTAGCCGGCGAAGCGCGGCCCGAGCTGGTTGGCGCACTCACCGACCGCGATCGCTTCCGGGGCTAGGCCGCGCTGCAGCGCCGGACAGTTGACGGCGTCGGAGCGGCCGGTACCGCGGGCGTCGAAGAGGACGAGGTCGTGGCGGCGCAGCAGCGGCGCCAGCATCGCGATCAGCGAGCGCGCGAACGGCGCCGAGGTCGAGGCGTAGCCGGGCCCGCCGTCGATCGCCACGATCGTCCCCAGCGCAGGACGGCCGCGGTCGGCCCGGGGGCGCAGCGCGAAGGCGACCTTGGTCGTGCCGAGGCCGGGCTCGGCACGGCGGATCGGCTGCCCGATCGCGCCGCAGCGGAAGGGTCGGGGCAGGCCGAGATCGCAGCGGTGGAGCTTGGGCGGGGAGGCCGCGGCCGCAAGCGGCGACAGCAGGGCAGCGAGGAGGGCTGGGAGGAGCGCACGCAGGAACGTCTTCATCGGCGGCCAACCTAGCCTCCGTGCCCGACCGACCGCAACCCCTGTGGCGGCGCCTCGCCCGGATCGCCCTCTGGATCGGCGGCGTCGCCCTGCTCGTCTTCGTCCTCGACCTGCTCGGCGTCCCGGCCGGCGAATGGATCAGCGACCTCTTCCGCAAGGTCGGCGACGTCCCGCCCTGGGCGATCGTCGCCGGCATCGCCCTGGAGACGGCCCAGACCTCGCTGGCGGCACTGGCCTGGTTCGGCATCCTCCGCGCCGCCCTCCCCCGCGCTCAGATCCCCTACCGCCTGGTGCTCGCCTGCTACGCCGTCGCGGTCGCTCTCAACGGCTTCCTCCCGGCCAACCTCGGCACCTGGGTGATGCTGCTGATGTTCACCACGCTGATCGCCGGCGCCAGCTTCGCGATGGTCTTCTCCGGCCTCGTGGTCGAGAAGATCCCCTTCACGGTCTTCAACGTCGGCCTCTACCTCTACCTCTTTCTCTCGGTCAGCGGCTCCTTCTCGATCAAGCTCAGTTTCCTCAGTGACCACACCGCCCTGATCGTCCTGATCGCGGTCGGCGCGATCGTCCTCCTCGCTCTACTGGGCCGGATCTTCTGGGAGCGGCTGGAGAAGCTGCGCGCCCAGCTGGCCAGCGGCGGCGCGATCCTGCGCAGCCCGCGCCGCACGCTGACCGACCTCTTCCTGCCGGTGCTCGGCAGCTACGCCGCCCGGCTCGGGATCGTCGCCGTCTTCCTCGGCGCCTACGGGATCCCGGTCACGTTCCACAACGTCGCCACCGTCACCGCCTCCAACTCGATCTCCAACAGCGTCTCCGCCACCCCCGGCGGGGTCGGGGTGACGCAGGCGATGAACTCGGCGGCGCTCTCGGGCTCGGTCGACGCCGCCACCGCCACCGCCTACTCGATCGGCCAGCAGCTGATCGTCTCCGCTTGGGACGTGATCTTCGCCATGCTGCTGGTCTCCTGGGTCTTCGGCTGGCAGGGCGGCAAGGCCCTGGTCGAGTCCTCCTACGCCGACGCCAAGGTCAAGAGCCGCGAGCTGAAAGCACTGCGCAAGGGGAAGCCGGGTGAGCCCGACGCCGCCGGCTGAGCGCGCTAGAGGCGGTGGCTCTCGACGAAGATCTCGAACTGCTTGTGGGTCGGCTCGCGGACCTTGCCGTTGCCGTGGAAGACGCGGTCGACTTCCATCCCGACCGAGGACATGATCTCGTGGATCTCCTCGACCGTGTAGAGGCGCTGGCGGAATTCGATCGGCTTCAGCTCGTCGAGGACCTCGCCGAAGCGGACCGGGATCATCGCCCCTTCCATGTAGCGGTCGCTCTTGTTCCAGCGGTGCTCGACCAGTTCGATCATCTGCGAGCCGGAGATCCAGGATTTCTGCGGCAGGTGCTCGCGCGCGTAGAGGACGTTCGGCAGCTGCATCAGGTGGCGGCCGGCCGGCTTCAGCGAGCGCGAGATCACCTCGAAGGTGCGGTGGTTCTCCTCCTCGGTCTCGAGGTAGCCGATCGCGCCGTCGTTGAGGCTGAGCACGATGTCGAACTCGGCGTCGAACTCGAGGTCGCGCAGGTCGGCCTCGACGAACTCGACCGCGAGGCCCTCCTTCTCGGCGTCAGCGCGGGCGATCTCCAGCAGCTCCGGCGAGATGTCGGCCCCGACCGCCTCGAAGCCCTGCCGCTTCAACTCCAGGGTGTGGCGTCCCGAGCCGCAGGCGAGGTCAAGTACCCGCTCGCCGCCTTGGGGGCGCAGCATCCGCATCGCCCGTTCGACTTCGGCCTCGGTCCGGTCGGTCCAGGCCATGTCGGCCGTCCCGGCAAACGCCGTGACGTACCAGTCCTCCGCAATCTCCTTCGCCAGCACGCTCATCGCTGTCCTCCCAGCCCTTTGACGCTCGAATAGCCATCAACCACTCAAAACTCCTCGTAGTGGCGGACCATAGCGAATGCGAGGGCAACGCGCGGGTTTTCGCAACTTACTCAGGAAAAGCTTTTGTATATGTGTCGGGTGAGGTTAACCTCGCCCGGGGGTCGACGACCGGCGGGGTTCACAGTCCCCGAGCGAACGGAGAGAAAAGTGGCTATCGCGACCGACGGCCTACGCCGCTGCAAGAAGTGCCAGATCCTCTACGACAACAACTCCCCGAACAAGGGCTTCTGTCCGGCCGACGGCCGCCAGCACGAAAGGGGCGGCTTCAACTACCAGCTCTCCTTCCGTTTCGCCAAGCCGAACACGCAGTCCGACTGGAGGCGCTGCAAGAAATGCCAGGCGATCTTCTTCAACGGCATGGGACAGGGCCGCTGCGCCGCCGACGTCGATGCCCGAGACCCGCACACGGCCGACATGGCGCGTGACTTCGGGGTCCCGCATGGCGACTCCGAAACCGAGCACGTCCAGACCGGCTGGGAGTTCTGCACCAAGTGCAACGGGCTCTTCTACTCGCGCTCCAACACGCCCAACTCGAACCACTGCACCGCTGGCGGCGAACATGCGTCGAGCCCCGAAGCCCGCCGCTACAACCTCGTCCACGGCCGCCCGCTGCCGGTCCTGTTCGACGAAGGGACGGAGCTGCACCCGGTCAACGAGTAAGGCCCGAGGTGGCAGATTGGATGACTGAGCCGCCCTTGGCGCCGATTGCCCAGATTGCGGTTGACCTGCCCTGCGGACCGACGGCGATCTGCGGTTCGCCGAGGCTGTTCGTCCATCGGGAGATATCGGTGGGCCGCGACCAGACACCTCCAGGCGGATGCTTCGCCGCCTGGATTGCGAAGTTGGGACCGGGGCGGGTGTCGTAGCCCTCCCAGATCGCGGTCGCGCTGCCCCAGGAATCCACCACCAGCTGCAGATGCTGCCCACCCCGTCCGTGACCGGTGGTGATGTCGACCGGCCTCGACCAGCTCCCACCGGCCGGGCGGGTCGCGCTCTGGACGACTGAGCGCCATCCTTCCTCCCGTTCCAAGAGCCAGACCGCAGTCACGCTGCCTTCGGGGCCGGCCGCTACGAGCGCCGAACCCGCGCCGGCAGCGGAGAGGGTGACCGGCGCCGACCAGCTCCCTCCGACTGAGCGGGTCGCGCTCTGGACGACCCAGGAGCGACCCACGCGGCGCCCCCAGATGGTCGTCTCGGCGCCCAGGGGGTCGACGGCGATCTGCAATCCATACGCATCTTCCAAACCGCCAAAGAAACGAGATGGAGCGGACCAAGGTCCGCCGGCTTGCCGTACCGCGCTCTCGTAGATCAGTCTTCCACCGCGGTATCGCCGCCACACGGCGGTCGCATTGCCTGCGGAATCAACATTCACCAACGGGGATTCTTCGCCAATGCTCATAGCCCCTGAGACATTCATCGGGCGCGACCAGCCTGGCGCAGCGCTCGCGGGCGATGCGACCAACCCGCCGCCAGGGAACCGGCAACGGTCAGGAGTAAAAACCACAGGTGGGGCGCACGAATGCGCGAGCGATCCATCTCGGTGATTGGCGAGTTTAGTCCCCGCAGCGAACGAGGCGGCCAGCGGAAATGGGGCAGGAAGGACTCGAACCTTCGACCGACGGATTATGAGTCCGCTGCTCTAACCAGCTGAGCTACTGCCCCCGGAAGGGCGAGGGTACCGCGACGCCGCGGCTAGGCGCTGAAGAGCTGGGCGAGGGAGCGACCGACGTCCGGTGGCTCTTCTTCGCCCTTGGCGGCAGCGGCGGCGCCCTCGGCGAGCGCCTTGGCGGCGTCGGCGATCTGGTGGGCGCGACCACCGCGGATGACGCCGGTGGTCTTCGCTTCCGCCAGGTCGGACTCCATCAGGCCGGCCAGCTCGGCGAGGCGGCGCAGACCGACCACGGCGGCGGTGCCGCGCAGGGCGTGGGCTTCGGCCCGCATCGTCTCGAAGTCGGTGGTCTCGGTGGCGAGGCCGGCGGCAATCACGTCGCAGCGACGGCGGGCCTCCTCGGCGAAGGAGGCGCGCAGCTCTTCGCGCGCCGCGATCTCCTCCGGCGTCGGCTCTTTCTTCTCCGGAGCTTTGTCTTTTTTGGGGCTCACTCGGCGATCGCCTTCTGCGTCGCGGCGGTCAGGGCTTCGACCCCGAAGGCGCCCTCGAGCACGGAGCTGACCCTGCCCTGGCGATCGATCGTGAACAGCCACGGCTCGCTCGGCAGGTTGTAGGCGCGCACCTGGGGGAGCACCCCTTTGCTCGGGTCGTTGTCGTTGTAGATCTCCATGTGAATGAAGGCAGCCTCGTCTCCGTACTCCTCTTTCACCTGCTCAGCCACGTCAACGACGGGGCCGCAGACCCGACTCTGGCAGAACTGAGGGGTCGCAAACAAGAGCACGATCGGTTCCTTCCCGAGCACGTCGGCGTAGTCGACCTTGTTCTGGGTGTCCGGCGGCACCCGCGTGGTGATCTGGGAGACGTCGCCGCCGACGTCCTCGGCGGTCGGGGTGTTCATCTTCGGCGCCATCTGGCCGGGACGCGGGATCCGCTTGAATTCGCCGACCACGGCGCTCGGCAGCAGCGTGCCGGTGAGTTCGTCGCCGTCCTTGATCAGGGCCGCGATCCGCCACTCGCCGTCGCTGGGGAAGTCGAGCTCGGTCGAGTAGACGACGCTGGCGGCGTCCGGGTCGTCGCTGGTCGTCCGCGCCCGGAAGGCCGGCTGCGTGACCAGGGTTTCGATCGAGGCCGGGAACGGGCCGATCGCCGGTTCGTCGAGCGCCTGTTCCTGCGCTTTCGCTTTCTGGCCTTTGTTGCCGGACTTCGACTTGGCGCCCGGCCCGGGAGCCGGCGTCTTCGCCAGGTAGAGCGCCACTTCAGCCCCCGAGACCTGGGTCCGATCGCGCTCGAAGACCCCGAACGGGTAGCGGTTCTTGCCCTGCCAGAAGGCCAGTGCCGCCGGCGAGACGACCACTTCGGCCGGACCGTCGGCCCCTTTCAGCAACTCCCGCAGGGTCCGGCCTTCGGGGCTGGGGAAGGCGCTCTTCGGCGGCGCCGGGCGGCTTTCGGCGCTCTCATTGCCGCCCGCGGTCGAGTCGGTGGAGTCGGATCCACCGCCGCAGCCGGCCGCGAGCGCGGCGAGCACAAACAGGCAGGCAAAGGCAAGAGCGGGGCGAGGGGCGGGGCGCATCGGGCGCCATGTTATTGAGACGGGGGCCCTGACCGGTGTGCCGCGGCGAGGGCCAGGGATCGCCGATAGGGTGCGCGACGGCGTCGAAACAGGAGGAGAGGGAGATGGCGGAGCGAGCTGCACTGGTTACTGGGGCCTCGAGCGGGATCGGGCTGGCGATCGCGCGGGTGCTGGCCGAAGAGGGCCAGGCGCTGACGATCTCCGCCCGCCGCCCGGAGAAGCTCGAGCAGGCCGCGGCGGGACTGCGCGCCGACGGTTTCGAGGTTCAGGCGGTCGCCGCCAACATGACCGAAGAGGATGACGTCCTCGCCGTCTTCGCCGCCCACCGGGCCGCCTACGGGCGTCTCGATGCCCTGGTCAACAACGCCGGGGTCGGGATCGGCGCGCCGATGGAGGAGATCCAGACCAAGCACCTAGACATGCAGCTCGCGGTCAACCTGCGGGCGCTGATCCTCGGCACCCGTGAGGGTCTGCCACTGCTGCGCGAGGCCGGGGCCGAGCACGGCAAGGCGCTGATCGTCAACACCGCCTCGATCGCCGGTAAGGGTGGTCAGGCCTGGCTCTCGATCTACGCCGCGACCAAGGCCGCGGTGATCAACTTCACCCAGTCGACCCACCGCGAGGCCGGCGGCGCCGGGATCCAGTGCACGGCGCTGGCGCCGGGCTTCGTCGAGACCGCGATGACCGAGTTCGTCCAGGGCCAGATCCCGGGCGAGCAGATGATCCGGCCCGAGGACCTGGGCGAGGCGGTCCGCTTCCTGCTGCGAACCTCGCCCAACTGCCACGTGCCGGAGATTGTCTTCACGCGCCCTGGAGAGGGTCTAGATACCCCCTAGCGGCAGCACGGTGGAGGGCGCTGAGCGCCTCCGGGTCTTCGTCGCGGCGTTCGGCGATCCCGGGCACGTGTTCCCGGCGATCTCGCTAGGACGAGCGCTGGCGGCGCGCGGGCACGAGGTTCTGATCGAGACCTGGGAGGAGCGGCGGGCCGCGGTCGAGGGCGCCGGGCTCAACTTCGCCGCGGCCGAGGAATACCGCATGTTCCCGCCGCCGGAACCGGACTCCGACGACGGCCAGCACGCGGCCGAGGCGGCGCGGGCGCTGCTGCCGCTGCTGGAGGAGATGCGCCCCCACGTCGCCGTCAGCGACATCCTCACTCTGGCGCCGGGGCTAGCGGCCGAGCGCGCCGGGGTGCCGCTGGCGACCCTGATCCCGCACATCTACCCGGTGGTCGAGCCGGGACTGCCCTTCTTTGCGATCGGGCTGAGGCCGGCGCGGACGCCGCTCGGGCGGGCGGTCTGGCGAGCCGGGCAGCGGGCGCTCGACGTCGGCCTCGAACACGGCCGCCGCGACCTCAACCAACAGCGACAGCGGCTCGGTCTGGCGCCGGTCGAGCGCTTCCACGGCGGCATCAGCCCCGACCTGGCGCTGGTCGCCACCTACCCCCAGCTCGAGTACCCACGCCGGTGGCCGGCCGGGGTCGAGGTGACCGGGCCGATGACCTTCGAGGTGCCGCACCCGGAGATCGAGCTGCCGCCGGGCAATGACCCCCTGGTCCTCGTCGCCCCCAGCACCGCCCACGACTCCGAGAACCACCTGGTGCGGACGGCGCTGACGGCGCTAGCTGAAGAGCCGGTGCGGGTGGTGGCGACGACCAACCGGGTCGTTCCCCAACGCCCGATCGAGGTCCCGGCCAACGCCGTGCTCGTCGACTGGCTCAGCTATAGCCAGCTGATGCCCACCGCGTCCCTGGTGATCTCCCACGGTGGCCACGGCACGGTCGCCCGCGCCCTCGGCGCTGGCACCCCGGTCCTGATCTGCCCGATCATCGGCGACATGAGCGAGACCGCGATGCGGGTCGACTGGGCCGGCGCCGGCCTCTCCCTGCCCTGGCGCCTCTGCCGCCCAGCGCCGCTGCGCTGGTCCGCCCGGCGCCTGCTGCGCGAGCCCTCCTTCACCGTCCGCGCCCAGGAGATCGCCGCCTGGGGCCGGGCCAACGACGGCGCCGCGCGCGGCGCGGAGCTGGTCGAGCGGCTGGCGCTGAGGAAGCGGGCGGCGACGTAGAAACGCGAGAGGCGCCACCAAGGGACGCCTCTCGTGTGGACGGGCTGGCTGAGGAAGCTCGGTGCTTCTAGCCCTTCCCGGTGCAGGCGCGAATCACTTCCGCCGAAGCCCGCGTGCCGTCGCTGAAGACCGCGGTGCCGTGAGCCTGGATCTTCCCGTCGGGGCATTTCGCCAGGATCACGCCCTTCCTGTTGATCGTCAGGTTGAAGTCGGTGACCGAACCGCTGCCGCCGGCGATCTTCGGGATCGTGGTCACCGATTTAGTCCCGAAGCGACCGTTGCTGGCTTTGGTGATTTTCACCGTGCTGACCACGGCGGCCGGGGTCGGGACGGTGAGGTAGGCGTGGATGTAGAAGGTGGTCGTGGCACCGCTCTTGCCGCCGTTGAAGGCGATGATTTTGCTCTTCGCCGGAATCGGCGGCTGTTCCGGAAACTCGATCTCGGCGATGCCGATACCGCTGCCGATGATCGCGGATTTACAGATCGCTTCCGCGTGCTTGGTGTCCTGAGACTGCAGTTTCGCCGCGGTGCAAACCGGCACCCCGGTCACGTCGACGGCGGTGTTTTTGTCCGCTTCAAGGACGAATTCCTTCAGCGCCGCGGGGTGTTTCCCGTCGACGGTCCGGATTTTGCCGGAGACGTTGAGGGTGACCGGCGTCAGCTTCGTCTTCGACACCGCTTCCGGCGTCAGGCCCCCATTGAAGGTCAGTTCGAGATTCCCGGCCCGGACTTTGACCGGCTCCCATTTCGCCGCGACTGCAACCCCTGCCACCGCTATGGCGAACACAGCGATGACCACACCGACCAGCGATAACGCCTTGCGCATGTTCCGTCTCCCCCGTTGCCGCGCCAAGGACGCGTAAGTAACCCCAAGTACCCAAAACCTATACCAAGGGATTCCTTGAGGAAAGAAAGAGGAGAGCCGAAGCTCCGGGGGTGGGATTCGAACCCACAACCCTTCGATTAACAGTCGAATGCTCTGCCGTTGAGCTACCCCGGAACGCAGATCCGGCGACCGCCGGAACCTTGGGGAATTTACCGACTCAGCCCTGGACCCGTTGCGTGTGGGCGATGCGCTGGACCAGATCGGCCCGTTCGCGGCTGAGCGCGGCGCGGCGCTCGTAGTCGTCGCGTTCGCCGGCGGCGGCGATCTCGCCCTCGAGCCGACGCTGCTCCAGCATCAGGTAGTTGAGCTCCATCGCCTCCTGCGAGGCGGGTTGATCGTGAGCCAGCATCACCAGCTCGGTGACGAGGCCGGAGAGCTCTGGGTCCTGGGGCAGGTTGGAGGCCGGGTCCTCGGGGTGCTCGCGCAGCCAGGTGGCGGCGCGCAGGCCGGTCGGCGAGAGGTGGGCATCGGTCAGCCGCGCCAGGTACTCCCTGCCCTCCTCGGGCAGGGCGATGCACATCGCCAGCAGCGCCCGCTCGCGACGCTCGCGCGAGGTCAGCGCCGCGGCGGCGCGGCGTGGGGGCGCGCCCTCCACCCGCGGCGTCGGAGACGGCCCGTCGGATTCCGGCCCGCCAGTCAGCCCGCCCGTCAACGGCTGCGCCGTGACGACCCGGCTGCTGACCGTCGGCGGGTCG
>DASUNU010000010.1:0-15052 GCA_036276995.1 Solirubrobacterales bacterium | reverse complement strand
TCTTGCGGTCGATCCAGATCACCGGCACCTTCGACTTCACGCACGGGATCACGTCCGTCTCGAGCCCGGTGGCGATGTGGACCCACTTCGTCTTCGTGCCGATCCGGCGCTTGCACTCCTTGAAGTGGGCCGGGTCGGGCTTGTAGCTGCGGACCTGCTGGGCGGTGACGACGAGGTCGAGTTCGGTCCGCAGGTGGCGGCGCGAGATGCCCAGAAGTTTGTCGTCGGTGTTGGTGATGATCCCGACCTCGTACTTTTTGCCGAGCCGGTCCATCGCTGCGTTGGCCTCGCGGAAGGGCAGCCAGTAGGCGACGCTGTTGGGCAGGAACTGGGCCCGCGAGGGCTCCACCTCCCAGCCCAGCTCGCCGGCGACTTTGACGATCGTGCGGCGCAGGACCTCGGCGTAGAGCTCGTAGGAGCCGGCCATGATTTCGGCCTGGACCTCCATGAAGCGCTCGAGGAAAGGGCCCTCTTCAAAGCTGAAGCCGTCTTTGGCCGCCTCTTTCTTGCAGGCCTCGACGATGCCTTTCTCCCAGTCGATGAGGGTCCCGTAGCAATCGGTGGTCACCCATTTGATGTTTTTGAGACTGGGAAGAGGCATTGGCGAGCGCGGCATTATGCCATTCGGTAGTCTGCGCCGCCGCGCCCCCCAGCGCCACCTCTCAAATGGACCTCCTCGAGTATCAAGGCAAGCAGCTGTTCGCCAAGCACGGGATCGCCGTGCCAAGTGGCGAGGTCGCCGACACGGTCGAGGAGGCGGTCGCCGCCGCCGAGCGCATCGGTTACCCCTGCGCGATCAAGGCCCAGGTTCTGATCGGCGGCCGCGGCAAGGCGGGCGGGATCAAGATCGCCAAGGACGCTGCGGAGGCGCGCGAGTACGCCGACGCGATCCTCGGCATGGACATCACCGGCCCCCACGGCGAGGGCCCCTTCCGAGTCGACCAGGTCTGGATCGAGGGCGGCTCCGACATCGCCGAGGAGTACTACGCCTCGGTCATCCTCGACCGCGGTGAGAAGAAGCTGCTGGCGATGGTCTCGGCCAAGGGCGGGATGGACATCGAGGCGGTCGCCGCCGAGGATCCCGACGCCCTGGTCAAGCGCCACATCGACCCGACCCGCGAGTTCGACGCCGCCGCGGCGCGGGCGATCGTCGCCGACGCCGGCCTCGCCGAGGACGCGCTCGACGCCGCCGCCGAGGTGCTGGTGAAGCTGGCCGAGGTGGCGAGCGAGGAGGACGCCAACCTGATCGAGGTCAACCCGCTGATCGTCACCGCCGACCGCGAGGTCGTCGCCCTTGACGCCAAGGTCACGATCGACGGCAACGCCCTCTTCCGCCACCAGGAGCTGGCCGAGATCGCCGACACGGTCGACGACCCGCAGGAGGCGATGGCGAAGGAGAAAGGCCTCACCTACGTCAAGCTCGACGGCGACGTCGGCATCCTCGCCAACGGTGCCGGCCTCTGCATGTCGACGCTCGACGTCGTCGCCCAGGCCGGCGGCGCTCCCGCCAACTTCCTCGACGCCGGCGGCGGCTCGAAAGCCGAGGCGATCGTCAACGCGCTGGAAGTGATCACCTCCGACCAGAAGGTCAGCGCGATCCTCTTCAACATCTTCGGCGGCATCACCCGCTGCGACGAGATCGCCAAGGGCATCGTCACCGCCTCCGGTCAGATCGACCTGAAGGTGCCGCTGGTGGTCCGCCTCGACGGCACCAACTCCGAGGAGGGCCTGGCGATCCTGGCCGAGGCCGACCTCCCGAACCTGCACCAGGAGAAGACGATGCTGGACGCCGCCCGCCGCGTCGTCGAGCTCGCCGGAGGGGCCGTATGAGCATCATCGTCGGCAGCGAGACGAAGCTCGCCGTCTCCGGCCTGACCGGCCGCGAGGGCTCCTTCCACGGCCTCCGCAACAAGGCCTACGGGACCGACCTGGTCGCCGGCGTCACGCCCGGCAAGGGCGGCCAGGACGTCGAGGGCGTGCCGGTCTTCGACACGATTAAGGAGGCGGTCACCGAGGCCGGCGCCAACACCTCGATGATCTTCGTCCCCGCCCGCTTCGCCGCGCCGGCGATCAATGAGGCGATCGAGTCCGGGGTGGAGACGGTGATCGCGATCACCGAGGGCATTCCGGTGCTCGACATGCTCAAGACCTACTGGAAGGCCAGGGAGGCCGGGGTAAGACTGATCGGGCCGAACTGCCCCGGCGTGCTCTCGCCCGGCAAGGCCAACGTCGGCATCATCCCGGCCCAGTTCTTCGACCCGGGCCCGATCGGGGTCGTCTCCAAGTCGGGCACCCTGACCTACCAGATCGGCAGCGAGCTGAAACAGGCCGGGACCGGCAACTCCTCGATCGTCGGGATCGGCGGCGACCCGATCATCGGCTCCGACTTCATCGACATCCTCAAGCTCTACGAGGCCGATCCCGAGACCGAGCTGATCGTGATGGTCGGCGAGATCGGCGGCGACGCCGAGGAGCGCGCGGCCGAGTTCATCGCGGCCGAGGTCTCCAAGCCCGTGGTCGCCTACATCGCCGGCTTCACCGCCCCGCCCGGCAAGCAGATGGGCCACGCCGGGGCGATCATCTCCGGCTCCTCCGGCACCGCCCAGGCGAAGAAAGACGCGCTGGAAGCAAAGGGCGTGCGGGTCGGTCAGAGCCCCAGCGAGGCCGCCGCGATCGCGGTCGAAGTCCTGCGCGGCTCCTAGCCCACTAGCGAGCGGCGCCGCTCAGCCGAGCCGGCGCCAGGACCAGAGCCCGACCAGCGCGGCGGCGCTGCCGGCGACGACGCCGCCGAGCCCGGCGGTCCGCGTCTCCGGGTTGCGAGAGGCGAGGCCGAGCGAGACCGCATCGGCGGTGTCGAGGGCGATTCCGGCGACCAGCAGCGTGCGCAGCGCCTCGCGGTCGTAGCGGGCGGCCAGGGTCAGCAGTCCCAGGGCGAGGTCGCGGCCGCCACCGAACTTCGCCAGCGCCTCGCCGGCCGGGCCCGGTTCGCCGAACTTCATCGCCTTCAGGGCCGGCCTGGTGGCGAACAGCACCCCGACCCCGAGCGCGACCCGGTCGACGGCGAGGAACAGCGCCACCTGGCGCCCCAGCGGATCCGTCTTGCGCTTGCCGAGCATCGCCGCCAATCATGATGGATCGATGGCAGAGGGCGACACGATCCTGCGGGCGGCGCGGCGCCTCGCGCCGCTGGTGGGGGAGACGGTCGCGGCCAGCGCTCCCAATCCGCGCGGTCGGGCCGCCGGGGTCGAACGCCTCGACGGCAGGCGGCTCGAGCGCATCTCCTCGCACGGCAAGAACCTGCTCTTCCACTTCGGCGAGCTCGTCCTGCACAGCCACATGGGGATGAACGGCTCCTGGCACCTCTACCCGCGCGGCGCGCGCTGGCGCAAGCCGCGGCGCTCGGCCTGGGCGGTGCTGGCGGGGGAGCGCCTGGAGGCGGTCCAGTTCGGCGGCCCGACCCTGCGGGTTCTTACGGCCGCCCGGGCCGCCCGCGACCCCCAGCTCACCCGCCTCGGCCCCGACATCCTCGCCGACGACTTCGACCCCGAGGCCGTGATCGCGGCGCTGCGCGCCGACCCCGCCCGCACCCTCGGCGACGCCCTGCTCGACCAGACCCTGGTCGCCGGGATCGGCAACATCTTCAAGAGCGAGGCCTGCTTCGCCGCCCGACTCGACCCCTGGCGTCCGCTCGGCGACCTGGACGACGACGACCTCCGCGCCGTCCTCGCCGCTGCCCGCGAGCAGATGCTGGCCGCGGTCGCCAGCGGCCGCCACACCTACGCCGTCTACCGCGCCCGCCGCCCCTGCCCCAACTGCGGCGGCCGCGTCCACGCCCGTGGCCAGGGCGACGCCAACCGCACCACCTACTGGTGCCCCCGCTGCCAGGGCTGAGCGAACGTTCCTGAGAAAGCAGACGACCCGCCGAAGCGGGCCGTCTGCCGAAATCTGGGGAGACCTGTGAAAACCATAGGCCCCAAGCCTCGCTCAGCCATAGTAGCGCCCCCGGAGGGAATCGAACCCTCTCTCCCCTAGTTGCGAGACTTGGGGCCGGCGTCCACCGGCGGGGGCCACCGCCGCAGAGCGGCCACCCGACGCTAAAGGGCCAGGATTCACGTGTCTAAGCCACTTTGAGCCAACTTGCGCCCGACTTTCAAACGCAAACGTGCCGTTCCGAAACGGCCGAGCAGACGCTCCGCTCCAGAGCGCCCTTCGGCCTATTTCGAGGTTGCCGGCGTCGCGCTCGATCGCGAGATGGAGCGCCTGTGCGGGTTGCCCGTCTTCGCCGACGGCCCGCTTGCCAGCGCCCGACCCGGGCTGAAGGTCCGCCGCGCCCGCACCCGGCCGAACCGGCTCGGCTTTGCCGTCCCCAGCCAGTACCGCCTCTCGGTCACCGCCTACCCCGGCGTCCGCCCCGGCGACATCCTCGAGACCCTGCTGCACGAGCTGACCCACCTCCACGTCGGCCGCGCCGCCGAGCCCCACGCCTGGCACGGCCGCACCTTCAAGCTCAACCTCGCCGCGGCGATGCGGGAGGCCTATGGCATCTCGATCCCGATCCCCCGCCACACCCGCCACGGCATCTACGCCGAGGCGATCGAGGCAGCGCTCCCCAGAGCCGACGACCGGACTAAGTTCGGCTGAGTCGGACCGGGTTTCGGGGTACGCAACTAGGTGACCGGGGCTCTGCCTCAGTCGTGCGCCGATGCGCATCTACCTAGCGTCTGGCACGGCAAGGTGTAATCGGATTGCATCCGCGCGCTCTGAAAGATTCAACCGGTGGTGACCGCCCAAGCAAAGATCTTCAGCGACGGCGAGGAGCTGGTTCGTGCCGGGATCGACCACCTCGGGCGCTTCTCTTTCCAGAAACGCGACAACCCCTTCGTTTCCTCCAGCGGGGCGCTCGATCTAAGCCCGGTGCGCCACCAGCAGCTGATCCAACTACTGGATGGCGAGCTTGATCCACGCCAGTGGCTGAAGGGGCCGGGAATGGCTGCAATGGGGGGAGTCAAGATCGGGCTGGTCCCGCGTGGGCCACATCTTGTTGCTGAGAAGGGCGAGCTCGTCGCCGGGATTGAGAGTGTCCACGCTTTCTTGCAGGCGCCGCTCTTCTGGTGGCTGGTCTCGATTCTCTGGACGATCACCATGGCCCGCTCGGTTGACCCTTTGCTCGGCGATGCGATCAAGGGCTATCGCGCCCATCCGAAATTCCTCAAAGACCCGGAATCAGAGGGGCGGATGCTCAGGAACTCGGGCAACGCCTACCGCAGTTGGCTTGAGTACCCGAGCGACGTAGCGAACGAAAACCGAGGCGTCACCCTAGCGGCCAACAAACTCGACGTTAGAGCCTTCTACTACTCGGTCGATGCCGGGCCGCGGGCAATCCTTAATCGCTTCTTCGCCTCGCGCGACAGCCGAGCGCCGCAGTCGCGGCATGCGCGCGTGCTGACGACTTTGCTTGAGGCCTTGCACGAGCGCTATGCAAAGCGTTGCGCCGAGATTGAACCGCGGCGCTCCGACCTCGGCTATGAAGGAGCTATGCCTTTGCCGGTCGGGCCGCCGTCATCGCAGCTACTGGCGAACATGGTGATGGCGCTAGCGATGGACGAAATCTGTGCCGGTAAGGACGTGGTAGGTACCGCCGCCTACGCCGACGACTTGATCGTGATGACGCGGACCCTCCCCGAGATCGAGGAGGAACCTGCTGGTTACTTCGCCCGGCTTGGGCTCTGCGGGGAAGCCGAGCCTCACCTGCTCTGCGCTGAGTCGCTTACTGGCATCGCCCGCCTACAGCTCAACCTCGACAAGTGCGAGATCACTTACAGCCGTCGCGCAGATGAGGCGGAGGAGTCGGCGGACCCGGAAGCGGCGGGGGTGGCGGCGTCGCCGATGAAGGAGTTCGCAGCTGGCGATTGGGACCCCTATCTTGAAAGCGATCCCGAACCGGAGTGGGGCGGGATGCCAGTGACGACGGTGCTCCGTTCGCCTGGCCGACGGGAGAGAGTCCCTCAGCAGTTGGTCGATGAGATCCGCGAGATGGTTGGCGAGATCCGGGTTGGCCTTACCCCAGAGGAATTGCAGGGCCGTTATGAGCGGCTGCACCAAGGATTAGACCACGGGCATCTCCTGGCATTGCAGCCCTACTGGAGGGAGCTCTTGGTGATCGCGATCGTCACCAAGAAGATCGGGGAGATCGAGGTGTTGACCGCCGAGCTGCGGGCGGTGATCGAAGCACTCCGAATGCCGAGTGGAGCAAACGATAAGGCCCGCGAGGCGCTCGAGTTCGGGCTGCGTGCCTCTTGGATTCAAGCACTGGCGCAGGCGATCGCGGTGGCGACCGACGAGGAGGAACGAAAGGCATTGGGGGAAGTGATTCCCGAGATTGATCTTCCCCCCGACCCAGCGAAAATGAAGACGACGATCGAACACGCGATGCGAATCAGAGAGCGTCGCTTGCTGCCGAGTTCGCTGGTAGCGGCACCCTTGGCCGAGTTCACTGCTTGGCGCGGGCGGCTGATCGGCAAAGGTGCCTTCGCCGATTTCGTCGAGTGGACGCGGGGGTTAGGTGAGGACGCAGCCGAGCAGCTCGCAGTCGCTGTGGAGCGGGCGGTGCGTTTCATTCCCTTGCACGAATGCTGTCTCGGAATACATCTCTGGGCAGGGCTGGGACGTGAGGATTGGCTTGAGCTCGCCTTCAAGGTTCTCGGCGCGCAGCCGCTGATGCAAAGCAATCTCGTCGCACAGCTGAAGCAGGTGGCGCTCAAACATCTCGATCCCGAGAACCACTATGAGGGGATCGGCTATCAGCAGCTCTTGGCGGTGGCGATGCCGAGCCTGGAGGTCAGCGAGAAGCAGCTGGATCTGGTCTTCGAAGAGGACTGGACCAGCCTCGGTGACATCTTCAAAAAATCCCGAGCGAATTTGACGAAGATCCTTGGCGCCGCTGGAGAGAGCCGGGCTCGATTCCTGGTCTTGCCGGAGTGGTCAATCGTCGCTCAACAGCTACCCGAATTATTCGAAAAAGCCGGCTATGAGGAGATGTTAGTGATCGCGGGTCAAGCGCCGGAAGTGATCTCTGGCGTCTACCGGAACTCGCTCTGGACGGGGATCCCAATCGTGGATGCCGGTCGGCATCGCGCGTGTTTGGTGCCGCCGCCGCGCCAAAAGCGGTTTCTCAGCCCCGAAGAGAGAAGGGCTCTTAAGGAACACGGAGCAGTGGCGGCGACGGCCAGTGAAGAGGTCGCCGTCTACAACTGGCGCGGTATTCGTTTCGGCTCCCTGATCTGCTTCGAGTTTGCCGACGTCGGCGTCCGCCAGCAGCTGCGGTTCAAGGCTGACTTGGTGACTGTCTCTTCGCTGAACCACGACTGGCGTTATTTCGACGCCGTTCAGGACGCGACCACCCGCGACAACTACTGCCTTGCGGTCTGCGTCAACACCGGTAACTACCCGGGAACGCGAATTACTCGGCCGACCTCAAGTGAGATGGCGGTGGTCGCATCTGTCCATGGGTCGGGGCACCCCGTGTTGATCACTAAACGGATTGATCTGACCCCTATCGTCGCCGCCCAAATCGCTCAGAAGGAACCCGAGGAAGCGACTGCTGTCCAGCCCCTCGATGGGATCAAACTGAAGGATTACAAGCCGTTTCCCCCCACCTGAGACGAGGAATAGCTCGGCCGACTGGGGTTCGTCGAGCCGGTTCCTGGGGGAGGCCACATGTCTAGGCGAACCGCCAGAGCCGACGACCGGACTTGAACCGGTGACCCCTTCATTACGAATGAAGTGCTCTACCAACTGAGCTACGCCGGCGCGTTCGGAGCATTCTAGGAGGGATCGGGTCTCGGTTCCGTCGCGGCTGGCCGAGATGATCCCGCGATGGCCAAGCAGCGACGAGGGAAGCGGCGCGAGGGGAACGAGATCGAGTTCTCGCGGATCGTCGCCTTCAGCGACGGGGTCTTCGCGATCGCGATCACGCTGCTGGTGCTGGCGCTCGACATCCCCGACCACCTGCACGGCGAAAGCGTCGCCGACGCGCTCTGGGAGCAGCGTGAGAACCTGCTCGCCTACGCGCTCAGCTTCGCCGTGATCGGCCGCTTCTGGATCGTCCACCACCGCTTCTTCAGCGAGGTCACCGGCTTCGACAACCGGTTGCTGGGGCTGAACATCTTCTACCTGGCCTGGATCGTGCTGCTGCCGTTCAGCAGCAAGGTGCTCGGCGACCACGGCGGGGAGACGGCCACGGTGGTGCTCTACGCGGTCAACCTCAGCGGAGTCGTGATCACCGGCCTCTGGATGGAGGCCGATGCCCGCCGGGCCGGCCTGACCGCGATCGGGGCTGACGAGCACCGCGAACAGCGGGTCCGCGCCGGCTACATCGCCGCCGTCTTCCTCGCCTCGATCCCGGTCGCCTTCATCGCGCCCAACCTCGCCCCGCTGATGTGGCTGGCGCTCTTCTTCGACCCGGCCTCGCGCTTCTTCGCGGCGGACGATCGCGCCTCCGGACGCGGCTAGCGCCCCGCCCGACTCAGCCCCCGGCTGTCTGCGTCAGCGGCTCGGTGTCGTGACCGAGGTGACCGCAGATCGGGCAGTCCGGCTCCGGCACCACCGGCTCGCGCTCGGCCTCCATCGTCCGCAGGTCGATGATGTGGGAGACGCCGAGGGTCGAGGGCGCGGCCAGCCCGGTCAGCAGGTGCATGATGTCGAGCCCGACCTGGCCGCCGATCAGGCCGCAGGCCGGCCCCAGCGTCGCCGCCGGCGAGGCTTTGGCCCGGCGCTGCTCGACCGCGACGTCGAACAGCGGGTACTCGCGCCGGTAGGCGATCTCCTGGCAGGCGAAGCAGCCCGTCCTCCCCGGCACATACAGGGGGCCGACCCGGGCGATCGGCGGGAAGTGACTCATCGTGATGTAGGGGATGCCGGCCTCGAAGCAGGCCGAGTTGCACCAGCGCTCGATGTCGTGCGCGGGCCAGTCGGCGGCGTCGATGACGACGTCGGAGCCGGCGATGAAGTCGGCGATCTCCGCCTCGCTCTCCAGCCGCCGCGCGGTCGAGGTCACCTTCATCGAGGGGTTGAAGGCGCGCAGCCGCGCCGTCGCCGCCTCGACCTTGAGCAGGCCAACGTCGGCCTCGGTGTAGAGGATCTGGCGGTTGAAGTTGCTGGTCTCGACCCGGTCACCGTCGATCAGCCACATCTCGCCGACCCCGATGCTGGCCAGCCACCAGGCCGCCGAGCCGCCGAGGCCGCCGACCCCGAGCACCGCCACCTTCGCCTCGCGCAGGCGCCGCTGGCACTCCGACGGCTTCAGCTCGGGCGAGCCGATGTCGCTGAAGTAACGCAGCTGGCGGTCGAAGCGAGCCCGCTCCGCCGCCGGCACGAGGTCGTCGTCGGCCGCGTCCTCGACCACTTCCAGCTCCTGCAGCTGGGAGATCAGGTCGCCGACTTCCTCCTCGCCGAATTCCGCGTGCAGCTGCTCGAGCGTGTGCTCCCCGTCCAACGCCTCGAGCAGCTGCCGCTGTTCCTCATTCGGCTTCTCGATCCGGATGTCGTTGTCGGCGCTCGGCCGCATCAGGTAGACGTCGCCGTCCGGCGAACCGACCGGCTCCGTGGTGCGTTTGATCCGAGGCCGACGCATCACTCGCTAGCCGTTCTTGTGGATTGAGGTCATCGGAATGACGCCGATCGTCCCGTGGATCTTCATCTGCCTTCCCCCTGTTTTCGGGTCCCTGCCAGCCGTCCCAGGACAGCTGGCCCTGTCAATTGCTGGAGACCTTCATATCAATGGAAAGAGTTCCGTTAGTCGAAAAACCCACTCAAAATTTGCTGCAATTGGACAGCTATTTCGTGATTGAGGTAATACGATGGATTGCTCAAGGCCTACTCAAAGATCGGAGATCCCAGTGGCCTCTAAATCCAGGAAAAAAGGCAAATCGTCTGGGCAGAAAAGTGATGCCCGTACCAAGTCCGCGATCGATCCTCGCTTGGTCAAGGCCCTCGGTCATCCGGTCCGCAATGACGCTCTTTCGATCCTCAACGAACGGGTTGCCAGCCCTAACGAAATTGCTCAGGAGCTGGGCGAGCACGTGGGGCACGTGAGCTATCACGTCAACGTGCTTAAGAACTGCGAATGCATCGAGCTCGTTGACACCGCTCCCCGGCGGGGGGCGGTTGAGCACTACTACCGGGCTACGGCTCGCGCTTTCCTCAACGTCGACGAATGGTCTTCGCTCCCGTCGTCGGTGCGAACAGGTATGAGCTCGAGCTTGATGCAGACGGTCATCAACGACGCCAGCGAAGCCCTTAAGGCTGGCACCCTCGATCAGCGCGAGGACAGACATTTCAGCTGGACGCCGATGCTCGTGGATGAGGACGGCTGGAAGGAACTAACTGAGGTCCTCGAAGGGACGCTGGAGCGGGTATTCGAGATTCAGGCGGCCAGTGCAGGCCGGTTGGCCGAGGCGGACGAGGAAGGGGTTCCGGTCTCCGTCGCCATGCTCGGGTTTGAGGCGGCGGCTCCGCATAAGCAGCGGGTAGCGCCGAAGAAAAAGAAGAAAAAAAGCTAGCTGGACAGCTCGCGCGCTCGCGCGAAGACGGCGTCGATCATCGGCTCGGTCAGCCTGCCGGTGAAGGTGTTCTGCTGGCTCGGGTGGAAGCAGCCGAGTAGCCGCCAGCGCCCGAGGTCGGCCTCGGCGCCGTGGCCGAAGCGGGGCTTGGGGCGGGGGACCTCGGCTCCGAGGCTGCGGGCGGCGCGGAGGAAGCCGTCCCAGCCGAAGGAGCCGAGGGCGACGATCACCCGGCAGCGGTCGAGCAGCTCCAGCTCACGCTGCAGGTAGGGGAGGCAGTTGTCGCGCTCATCGATCGTGGGCTTGTTGGCGGGCGGGGCGCAGCGGACGACGGCGGTGACGTAGGCGTCGCGCAGGCGCAGACCGTCGTCGCGATGCGTGGACTCGGGCTGGTTGGCGTAGCCGGCCCGGTGCAGGGCCGCGAACAGCCAGTCGCCGGAGCGGTCGCCAGTGAAGATGCGGCCGGTGCGGTTGGCGCCATGGGCGGCCGGAGCGAGGCCGACGATCGCGACCCGCGCGTCCGGGTCGCCGAAGCCGCTGATCGGCCTGGCCCAGTAGTCCTGGCCGCGGTAGCGCTTCGGTGGGTCGGCTGCCTCGGCCTCGCGCCACTCGACCAGGCGCGGGCAGCTGCGGCAGCCGTGCACCTCCGCCGCCAGCACCGCCAGCCCCTCGGCGCGGGCATTGCTCATAGGCTTCGCGACCTCGCCATGGCCTTAAACCGAATCACGCGCGGGCGCGCCGCGCCGCGCGCCCTGCTGCTGGCCACCGTCGCCCTCGTGATGGCGCTGGCGCTCGCCTCCTGCGGAGGCGACGGCGAGGGCCCCACGGCCGCCGCCCCGGTGGTCGACAAGGCGGCCGACGCCGAGACCCTCAACAACGTGCTCTCGCGCGAGCTGGCGGCGGTGCGCGCCTACGAGCGGACGCTGCCGCTGCTGCGCGGCGAGGCGCTGGCGGCTGCGCGCGAATTCCGCGCCCAGGAACAGGAACACGCCGACGCCGTGGTCAAGGCGCTGCGCGGGCTCGGCGAACCGGCCGAGCCGAAAGAGGAAGAGATCGAAAGCGAGGGCCTGCGCACCCAGGCCGACGCGCTCGCCTTCCTCTACGACGTCGAAAGCGTCTCGGTCGCCTACGACCTGCGGGCGCTCTCGCACCTGACCGCGTCCTGGCCCCGTGTCCTGCTCGCCTCGATCGCCGCCAACCAGGCCCAGCACCTGGTCGTGCTGCGCCGCCTGCTCGGCGCCGACCCCCCCGAATCCATTCCAGAGGCGTTCGAGGACGGCACCACGCCCGACCCATCGGAGATGATTAAGGAATGACCGGCCCCCTCTACGCGATCGGCCGGTTCTGCTCGCGTCACCACTGGCCGGTAATCGGTTTCTGGCTCGTCCTGGCGGTCGTCCTCGTCCTCGTCGGCCAGGCCGGCGGCAGCAAGACCAGCGAAAACCTGACCCTGCCGGGGACCGGCTCGACCACGGCGACGGAACTGCTCGAAGACAACCTGCCCGAGCAGGCCTACGGCAGCAACCCGCTGGTCTTCGAAGCGAGCAAGGGCAAGGTGACCGACCCCGAGTACGCGGCCGCGATCGGCGAAGTCGTGAAAAAGCTGGAAGGGCTCGGCGACGTCAACTCGGCCCTCAACCCGCTCACTCCGGAAGGGATGAAGCGGGGCCTGGTCAGCGAAGACCAGAAGATCGCCTACATCCCGGTCGTGCTCGGCATCGGCCCGGGCGAAATCGACGAGGAGCAGGCGGAACGGATCCTCGACACGGCGAAACAGGCGGAACAGGCCGGCCTGCACGCCGCCGTCGGCAGCTACGTCGGCCAGCAGCTCTCCAAGCCCTCGACCGAGGTCAGCGAGGCGATCGGCCTGGCGGCGGCGGTGATCATCCTGCTCTTCGCCTTCGGCACCGCGACGGCGATGATGCTGCCGATCGTCTCGGCGCTGATCGGGCTCGCCTGCGCGCTCTCGATCATCCGCATGCTCGAGCACGTGCTGGAGGTGCCGGGCGTCGCCTCGACCCTGGCGACGATGATCGGGCTCGGGGTCGGGATCGACTACGCGCTGTTCATCGTCACCCGCCACAAACTGCAGCTCGGCGAAGGGATGGAGCTGCGCGAGTCGATCGCCCGCGCCACCGCGACCGCCGGCGGCGCCGTCGTCTTCGCCGGCTTCACCGTGGTGATCGCGCTCTGCTCGCTCGCCTTCGCCGGGATCCCGCTGGTCTCGACCCTCGGCTTCACCGCCGCGGTCGCCGTGGTCGTCGCCGTCTGCGCCGCCGCGACCCTGCTGCCGGCGATGCTGGGCGCGCTCGGGCCGCGGATCAACTCGCTGCGGGTCCACATCGGCAAGACCCACCCGGACGACAAGGAGCCGCACGGGTGGCGGCGCTGGGCGGAGCGGGTGGCCGGCAGGCCGTGGGGCTCGGCGATCGCCGCGCTCGGGGTGCTGGTGGTGCTGGCGCTGCCGATCTTCCAGCTCGAGCTGGGCCAGAACGACATCAGCGCCCTGCCCAAGGAAACGACCTCGCGCCAGGCCTACGACAGCCTCAACAAGGGCTTCGGGCCGGGCGTCAACGGGCCGCTGCTGGTCGCCTCCGAGTTCCAGTCGCCGGCGGAAGCGAAACAGGTCCTGCCGGGCCTGCAGAAAGCGGTCGCCGGCGCCGGCGACGTCGAAGCGGTCGGCGAAGCGACGCTCGACAAGAAGGGGACCGTGGCGGTCTTCACCGTGCTCTCGAAATCGGAGCCGTGGGCCGACGAGACCGTCGACCTGGTCGAAAACCTCCGCGACGCGACGATCCCGAAGGCGCTGCAGGGCACCGAAGCCCAGTCCTTCGTCGGCGGCCAGACCGCCGGCTACATCGACCTCGGCGCCCAGATCGCCGAAAAGCTGCCGCTGATGATCGCGATCGTGGTCGCGCTCAGCTTCGTTGTCCTGCTGGTCGCCTTCCGCTCGCTGCTGGTGCCGATCAAGGCGGCGGCGATGAACCTGCTCTCGGTCGCGGCTGCCTACGGGGTGGTGACGGCGGTCTTCCAGCTCGGCTGGGGCTCCTCGCTGATCGGGCTCGACCACTCGATCCCGATCGTCAGCTTCGTGCCGCTGCTGATGTTCGCGATCCTGTTCGGGCTCTCGATGGATTACGAGGTCTTCCTGCTGACCCAGATGCGCGAGCACTTCACCAAGTACGGCGACGCGCGCCGGGCGGTGATCGAAGGGCTGGCCAACACCGGCCGGGTGATCACCTCGGCGGCGGCGATCATGGTCTGCGTCTTCACCAGCTTCGTGCTCAACGGCGACCCGGTGGTGAAGGAGTTCGGGGTCGGGTTAGCGGTGGCGATCGCGATCGACTCGACCGTCGTCCGCTGCCTGCTGGTGCCGGCCGTGATGGTGCTACTTGGCAAGCGTGCCTGGTGGCTGCCGCGCTGGCTTGACCGGATCGTGCCCCACATCAGCATCGAGGGCGAGGACTACTTCGCCAAGCGCGACGCCGAAAAGGCTGCCAAACCGGCAAGCTGAGTAGGTCATGTTCCCGCTCAACCTGCCGAATGCGCTGACCCTGCTGCGCATCCTGGCGGTGCCGGTGGTGGTGGTCGCCCTGCTCGGGGAGACGCCGAACGGGGACACGCTGGCCGCCCTGGTCTTCGCCCTGGCGGCGCTCACCGACGGGCTCGACGGCTACTTCGCGCGCTCGCGCGACGCCGTCACCACCTTCGGCAAGCTGATGGACCCGGTCGCCGACAAGCTGCTGATCATCGGCGCCCTGGTCTCGCTGGTCTCGCTGAACCGGCTCGAAGCCTGGGTGGCGATGGTGATCATCGCCCGCGAGATCGCGATCACCATCCTCCGCACGATCGCCGCCGAGCGCGGCATCGTGATCGCCGCCAGCTGGCTCGGCAAGCTGAAGACGGCGCTCCAGATCGCCGCCGTCCTGGCGCTGATCATCGCCGACCCGGCACCGCTGGGGGTGGACCTGCTGGTCTACGCCGCGCTGGCGGTGACCGTGATCAGCGGTGCCGATTACTTCTTCGGCCTGCGCAAGCGGATCGAACAGCAGCAGAAGGAACGGGCAGCGGCGGCTTAGGCCTCGAGCCACTCGCGGACGCTCAGGTGCCGCGCCTGGTGCTCGCCGGAAGCCAGCTCTGCCCGCAGCTCGCCGAGGGTGCCGTAGCGCTCCGCCACCACGTTGTGGCGGTGGATCGTCTCCAGGTTCTCCTGGCGTGCCAGTACGAAGGCCTCGTCGGGCAGGTCGGGGTAGCCGGCGACGACCTGGCGGATCATCTCGCGCACGCAGTCCTCGACGAAACGCGGGTTTTCGTGCGCTTTGACGACCACCGACATCTCGTCGGGGCGCTTCATCAGCTCGTAGATCTCGGAGCTCATCGACTGCTCCGCGATGCGCAGGAGGTCGCGGGCGTCGAGGTCGACCTCGGAGCCCTCGGGGCGGCCGACGTAGAGGCGGGCGATGCCGCGCTGGTTGTGGGTGGCGATCGGGACC
>DASUNU010000009.1:0-27222 GCA_036276995.1 Solirubrobacterales bacterium | reverse complement strand
ACACCGGCATCGCTTCTCGGCGCTCCAACGAACCCCCACCTGTTCTCTGCCTTTTCACATGTTTCCCCTGCTTATGGCGAATTCTGTCTGCGACAAGACAGATCCAGACAGGGAGACACCGATGACTTCCCGAGTTGACATGCATTGCCACTCCACCGCCTCGCAGCTGTCCAAACTGGGGGTGCAGCGATCGCTCGGTTTGCCCGAGTGCGCGACGCCGCCGGAGGAGGTCTACGCGCTGGCCAAGCGGCGGGGGATGGACTTCGTGACGATCACCGATCACGACACGATCGCGGGCTGCCTCGAGCTGGAGGACCGGCCCGACTGCTTCATCTCCGAGGAGCTGACCGCCCGCTTTGCCGGCGAGCCCCAGGCGGTTCACGTCCTCTGTTACGGGATCACTCCCGGAGATCACGAGTGGCTGCAGGCACATTCCGGCGATGTCGAGGCCTGCGCCGCATACCTGCACGAGAACGGGATCGCCTGCGCGCTCGCGCACCCCTTCTTCAACGTCGCGGCGCCGCTGACCAGGCGCCACCGTCGCCGCCTCGCGGAGCTGTTCCCGGTCTGGGAGGTGCGCAACGGATCACGGGCGGCAGAGCTGAACATGCCCGCCGCGATCTACGTCGAGACCCACGGTGCGACCGGCATCGGGGGCTCCGACGACCATGCCGGCGTCGACATCGGCCGCACCTTCACCGAGGTGCCGCCGGCGAAGACGCCGGAAGAGTTTCTGCAGCACCTGCGCCGCGGCGACGCCGAAGCCGGCGGCGAACAGGGCAGCGCCGCCAAGTGGACGCACGCGGCGATGGCACTGGCGACGCGGGCGCTGGTTCTGGGCGCCGAGGGGGGTGTGGTCGACATCAGTCCCGCCATGCGGGAGGAAGGTCGACCACGGGCGGTCGATCCCGGGGCGGTCCTGAAGATGGCGGAACGGGTGATCCGCGAGGGGGCGGCGCGCGAGGGCAAGGTCGCCGCCGACATCGGCCCCGACGACGCCCGCTGCCTGCTCGAGGCCTGGCTCTCCGGGGTCGGGGTCGACCTGCGCGGCCGCGAGCTGATCGCCTACTTGCAGTCCGACGAGTTCTCCCACGCTGACTTCTACCGCCGCGCCCGCCGCATCCACGACCGCCGCCTCCGCGCCGCGGTCGAGGGCGGCACGGCGGCGATCGCGGGCGGCGACCTCGGCGCCGCCGCGGGTGGCCTCTTCGCGGCGCTGGTGCCGGCCGTGCCCTACGCGCCCTCGACCGTCTTCCTCGGGGCGGAGAAGGCGAAGCTCTCGAGCCGCCGCGACGAGCGGCGGCGGATCGCCGTGATCGCCGACGGGATCGGCTCGATGCACGGCGTCACCCACACGATTCAGCAGATCCGCGAGCGCGGCGTCCCCGGCTTCGAGGTCGAGGTGGTCGGCACCGACCCCGGCGTCGACCGCCGTCTCCCCGCCGCGGCCGAGCTGGAGCTGCCCTTCTATCCCGGGATGAGCCTCGGGGTGCCGGGGCTGCCCGACCTGGTCGAGACGCTCGCCGACGGCGGCTACGACCTGGTCCACGTCACCGCGCCGGGGCCGGCTGGGGTCGCCGCGACCTTGCTCAGCCGCATCACCGGCGTGCCGCTGCTGGCCAGCTACCACACCGAGCTGGCCGCCTACGCCGGCATGCGCAGCGGCGACGGCGGCATCGAGGCGATCGCCCGCGCCGGCCTCAGCGCCTTCTACGGAGCGCCGGACCTGGTGCTCTCGCCGGGCCCGGCCGCGGACGCCTCCCTGGCCGGGCTGGGGATCGACGCGGCCCGGATCGGGCGCTGGGAGCGGGGCGTGGACACCGATCGCTTCGACCCGGCGAAGGCCGACCGCGACGCCTACCCGGGCGAGATCAAGGTCCTCTATGCCGGCCGGATGACGCGCGAGAAGGGCATCGACCTGTTGGCCGAGAGCTTCCTGCGGGCGCACCGCTCCGACCCGCGCCTGCACCTGCTGCTGGCCGGCGGCGGCCCGGAGGAAGCGGAGCTGCGCGAGCGCCTCGGCGCGGCCGCGACCTTCCTCGGCTGGCTCGGCGGCGAGGATCTCGCCACCGCCTACGCCAGCGCCGACGCCTTTCTCTTCGCCAGCAGCACCGACACCTACGGCCAGGTGATCCTCGAGGCCGGGGCCAGTGGCCTGCCGGTCGTCGCCGTCGCCGAGGGCGGGCCGGCGGCGCTGATCGAGAACCGCAACACCGGTCTGCTCTGCCGGCCCGATCCCGACCACCTGGCCGGTGCCCTGCTGCAGCTCGCCTCCTCGCCGCTGCTGCGCGAGCGGCTCGGTAACGCCGCCGCCGCGGCTGCCCGCGAGCGCTCCTGGGAGCGCGCCCTCGGCCAGCTCGCCGCCGGCTACCGGCGCGCCCTTGACGTGCCTTCTGCAGCGCTCGTACAGGCGGCTTGATCGCCTCGATGTCTCAGTACGATGGATCGATCGACGATCCCGCTCTCTATTTCAACCGCGAGCTCTCCTGGCTCGACTTCAACCAGCGGGTGCTCGAACTGGCGGAGGACCCGGAGGTGCCGCTGCTCGAGCGGGTCCGCTTCTGCGGCATCTACGCCTCCAACCTCGACGAGTTCTTCATGGTCCGGGTCGCCGGGCTGTTCGACCAGCTCGACGCCGGGATCGACGCCCGCGGCCCCGACGGGATCGCCCCCAGCGTGCAGATCGACACGATCCAGGCCCGGGTACTGGAGCTCGACCGTCGCCTCAACTCAGTCTTCGGCGGCATCCTGCGGCCAGCGCTGGACGAGCAGGGGATCCGCATCGTCACCCTCGACAGCGCCAGCGCCGAGGAGCGCAGCGAGATCGACACCCGCTTCCACGAGCAGGTCTTCCCGGCGCTGACGCCGCTGGTGATCGGGCTCGGCCGGCCCTTCCCTTACATCTCCAACCTCTCACTCAGCCTCGGGGTGCTGCTGCGCGACCCCGAGAGCGGGACCGAGATCATTGCCCGGGTCAAGGTGCCGAAGGAGCTGCTCGGTCGCTTCCTGCCGCTGGGCGAGGACGGCAAGACCTTCGTGCCGCTGGAGGAGGCGATCGCCGCCAACCTCGACGCGCTCTTCCCCGGCACCGAGGTGATCGACCACGGCTACTTCCGCGTCACCCGCGACGCCGACTTCACGGTCAGCGACGAGGCCGACGACCTCCTGCAGGCGGTCCAGGACGAGATTCGCCGCCGCCGCTTCGGCGAGGTCGTGCGGCTGGAGATCGGGGCCGGGATGAACCCGAAGCTGCGCGAGCAGCTGGTCGAGGCGCTGCGGCTGGAAGACCGCGAGGTCTATGACGTCGACGGCCTGATCGACCTCGGCGACCTTGGCCACATCGCCGACGTCCCCGGCCATGCCGAGCTGCGCTACGCGCCCTGGACGCCGGTCACGCAGCCGCGCCTGCAGGGGGAGGATGACGAGAAGGTCGACATGTTCGCGGCGATCCGCCAGCGCGACCTGCTCGTCCACCATCCCTACGAATCCTTCGCCACCTCGGTCGAGCGCTTCGTCGAGCAGGCGGTCGCCGACCCCGACGTGCTGGCGATCAAGCACACCGTCTACCGCACCAGCGACGACTCGCCCCTGGTTCCGTCGCTGATCCGCGCCTCCGAACGCGGTAAGCAGGCGGTCTGCATGGTCGAGCTGAAAGCGCGCTTCGACGAGGAGGCCAACATCCACTGGGCGAAGTCGCTGGAGGAGGCCGGCGTCCACGTCGTCTACGGGATTCCCGGCCTGAAGACGCACGTGAAGGCGATCCTGGTCGCCCGCCGCGAGGGCGACCGGGTGCGCGAGTACGTCCACATCGGCACCGGCAACTACCACCCGAAGACGGCCCGCCTCTACACCGACTACGGCCTCTTCACCGCCGACCCCGACATCGGCGCCGACGTCGCCGAGATGTTCAACTTCCTCACCGGCTACGGCCGACCCGCCGAGTACCGCAAGGTGCTGGTCTCGCCGACCACGATGCGCGACCGCATCGTCGCCGAGATCGAGCGCACGGTCGCGGCGCACGAGGCCGGCGACGAGGCGCGGATCGCGCTGAAGATGAACTCGCTGGTCGACGCCCGCTGTATCCAGGCGCTCTACGCCGCCTCGCAGGCGGGGGTGCGGGTTGACCTCAACGTGCGCGGGATCTGCTGCCTGCGGCCGGGAGTGGAGGGGGTCTCGGAGAACATCCGCGTGGTCTCGATCGTCGGCCGCTTCCTCGAGCACTCGCGCGTCTACGCCTTCCAGCGCGGCGCGGAGACGCGGGTGCTGATGGGCTCCGCCGACCTGATGCCCCGCAACCTCGACAGCAGGGTCGAGCTGGTCGCCCCGGTCGAGGACGAGGAGTCGAAGGCGGACATGCTGGACATGCTGGAGCGCTGCTTCGCCGACAACGCCAACGCCTGGGAGCTCGATAGCGCCGGGCGCTGGACCCGCATCGCCGCTCCGGTCGAGGTTCGTCGCAGCGTCCAGGAGGAGCTGCGCGAGCGTCACGCCGCCCGCGCCGCCGAGCAGCTCACCGCCGCCGGCGGCTGAGACTCCGGCCGCGCCGCCAACGCGTCTAGGATGGCGCCCTTGGCCCGCTTCTCGCTCCTCCCGCGCGATCGCACCTTCTTCGACCTCTTCATCGAGGCCGGTCAGAACAACGTGAAGGCAGCGCGTCTGCTCGACCAGATGATGGACCACTGGCCCGAGTCCAGCGGCCTCCTGGACGAGATCGTCGCCGCCGAGAGCGACGGCGACCGGATCACCCACGAGATCATCAAACGGCTCAACTCGACCTTCGTGACCCCGATCGACCGCGAGGACATCTACGGCCTGGCGACCCGGATGGACGACATCGTCGACTTCACCGAGGAGGCGGCCGATTACCTCGGCCTGTACAAGATCGAGGCGCCGATGGAGCAGGCGCAAGCGCTGACCAAGGTTCTGGTCGCATCCTGCGAGCAGCTGGCGATGGGGCTCGAACACCTGCCCGAGTTCAAGGATCTCGACAAGTACTGGATCGAGATCCACCGGCTCGAGAACGACGGCGACCGGATCTCGCGCGATGCCGTCGCCTCGCTCTTCTCCAACGGGATCGACCCGATGATCGTGATCCGCTGGAAGGACATGTTCGCGGTGCTCGAGGAGGCGATCGACGCGACCGAGACCGCCGCCCAGATCCTTGAGGGAATAGTCATCAAGAACTCGTGATTCGTCGCGGCGTCCATGGACTCTGAAGTCATCCTGATCATCGTCATCGGGACGGCGCTGGCGTTCGACTTCACCAACGGCTTTCACGACACCGCCAACGTCGTCGCCACCTCGATCTCGACCGGGGCGGCGCGGCCGCAGGCAGCGATCGCGATGGCGGCGCTGCTCAACTTCGTCGGCGCCTTCATCTCGATCTCGGTCGCCGCCACGGTCGCCAACGACGTCGTCAACGCCGACGTGATCACGCCGACGATCGTCTTCGCGGGCCTGATCGGGGCGATCGCCTGGAACCTGATCACCTGGTGGTTCGGCCTCCCGTCGAGCTCCTCGCACGCGCTGATCGGCGGCGTCGTCGGCTCCGCCGTGGCTGCGGTCGGCTTCGACGCCGTGCTGACCGACGGTCTGGTCGGCAAGGTCCTGGTACCGGCGATCGTTGCCCCGCTGCTGGCTTTCTCGGTCGCCGGGGTCTCGATCGCGCTGGTCTATCGGGTGGTCGGCAAGCAGCGCCCGGGACTGGTCACGCGGGGGTTCAAGTACGGCCAGATCGTCTCCGGTGGGCTGCTGGCTTTGGCCCACGGGACCAATGACGCCCAGAAGACGATGGGGATCATCACCCTGGCTCTGATCGCCAACGGCAGCCTCGGGGCCGGTTCCGATCCACCCTTCTGGGTGATCGCCTCGGCGGCGGCGGCGATCGCGCTCGGCACCTACAGCGGCGGCTGGCGGATCATCAAGACCACCGGCACCCGGATCATCAAGATGGACGCGGCTCAGGGCTTCTCCTCCCAGGGAGCGGGCTCGGCTGTGATCCTGGCCTCGACCCACTTCGGCTTCCCGCTCTCGACCACCCACGTGATCAACGGCGGCATCATGGGCGCCGGCGCCGCCAAACGGGTCTCGGCGGTGCGCTGGGGGGTCGCCGGCAACATCGTCACCGCCTGGGTGCTGACCCTGCCCGCGGCGGCCGCGATCGGGGCGCTTACCTACGGGGTCACCCGGATCTTTGGCACCGGCGCGCTGGGGCCGGTCCTGGTCACGATCGCTTCCCTGGCCTTGATCGCTGTCCTCTTCGTCCGCCGGGCCGAGCGCGGAGCGCCGGTCCCGGCTTCGAGCGGATGATCGCGACCCTGATCGAGGGCAAGGAGCTGCTGGAGGCTGTGATCGCCTCCGTGGTCGCCGGCGTCGGCGTCACCTTCATCTTCTCGATCGCGATCTGGGGGGTCGCCCGTTTCGCCGATCTCAGTCGCGGCGAACGGCCGGTCGCCGCCGCTGGGGCAGCCGCCATCGCGGCGCTGGCCCTGGTGCTCACGGCCGCCGCGCTGGTCGTCGGAATAATCGCCATGACCAGTAAGTAAGCGGCGTACACTGGGACCGTGCGCCCCGCCCGCAACGTCGCGATCATCATGCTGCTGGCGCTGGCCGTCGCCGTCGCGCCGGGCAGCGAGAACTTCGTCGACGCGGTCTTCACCGCTTTGACGATGGGCTTCCTGGCCGGAATCGCCTGGATGCTCTACACCCTGAGCCGCCAGAACCAGCTCACCCTGGCGACCCTCGGCGACCGCCGCCGGGCGATCTTCTACTCCGCCTTCGGAATGCTGCTGCTGCTGATCGCCGGGGCCGACAAGATGTTCTCCAGCGGCGGCGGCACCCTGCTCTGGATCGTCCTGCTCGGCGCCTCGGTGGCGGCGATCTGGCGGATCTGGGTCGAGGCGAATACCTACTGACGTAGGACAGGTCTGACGAAGTTGTAACGGTCTGCGCGCCACGCGTGCGCTTTTGCCTGGAACGGTGCAGCGGTGCCGCCAGAGACCGACAGCAGCGCAGGCCACCGAGAGGAGGGGACCGCCTCGATCGAGCTGATCGCGACGGTGCCGCTCCTGCTGCTGGCGGTTCTGGCGGCCGTCCAGATCGCCCTCGCCGGCCAGGCCTTGTGGTCGGCGAGCGTGGCTGCCCGGGCGGGGGCACGGGCGGCCCTGGTCGGTCGGGACGCGACGGCGGCGGCGCGTGCGGCGCTGCCGCCGTCGCTGCGCTCGGAGGCCGAGGTGAGCGGGACCGGGCCGGTCTCGGTGCGGGTGCCCCTGCCGCGACTGCTGCCGGTCCTGCCGCGGGTGATGCTGAGCGCCGGCGCGAGCCTGGAGCCGGGCGATGGCTGACTCGCGGGGGCAGGCGACGGTGGAGCTGGTGGCAGCCCTGCCGGCGCTGCTGCTGGCCGCGGCGCTGGCGCTGCAGTTGCTGCTGGCCGGCTATGCGCTGACGCTGGCCGACGGGGCCGCCGAGGCGGGGGCTCTGGCGCTGGCTTCGGGAGACGAGGCGGCGGCCGCGGCGCGGGCGGCGCTGCCGGGCTGGGCCGAGGACGACGTCGAGGTCGCGGTTGCGGGCGGGACCGTGACCGTTCGTCTGCGGCCGCCGTCGCCGCTGCGCTCCGTCGCCGAGCGGTTGCAGGTTTCCAGCTCGGCCAGCGCGAGGCCGGCCCCGTGACCGCGGTCGACGCCCCCGCGGACGCGCCGACCGTCCTCGTCGCCGCGGTGGGTGGGGCGGAGGGCGCCCGCGCCGCCGCCGCGGCGCTCGCCTGTGCCGGCGCGGACGTCGAGCGGGCGACGCTGCTGGTCGACGTCGGCGCCCGCCCGCCGCGTCCGACCCTGTTGGCCGCAGCCGCGGCTCAGCGACTCGAGGAGCGGCTGGCGGCGCACCTGCCGCAGGCCCGGTCCGCCGCCCGCGGCCAGGTCTGCCACCTCGCCGTGCCGGCCACGCCGGCCGGGATCGAGACCGCGGCCAGTGCGGTGACGGTCGCCCGCGGCGCCCTCGCGGTGCTGCACCTGCCGCCGACCCAGCTACGGCCGGCGTTCGCCTCGGCCTCCGGCCTCGAGCCGACCGGCGTTCTCCTCCGCGCCGATCTCGCCGCTGATCGCCCTCTGCTGTCCCTGCTGGTCCGCGACCTGCTCGACCGCGACCTCGCGGTCGCGGTCCTCAAGCAGCGCCTCAACTGGATCGCTGAGCGCCGCGCCCTCTTCGGCGCCCTGGCGCCCGAAGCGAACGGCGGTCTGCCCCAAGTAGCTCTGAGGCAACTCCTCCACTCGGTCGCTGAGACGGGCGGATGAGCGCGCGGTCGCAATCGGGCCAGGCGCTGATCCTGGCGATCGGCGGGACCCTCGTCATCCTCGCCGGGGCGATGGCCCTCGTCGCCATCGCCGGTGCGGTGACCGGCAAGGGGCGGGCGCAGCGGGCGGCGGACCTGGCCGCGATCTCGGCGGCGCGCTCGCTGCGCGACGACCTGCACCGCCTGTTGGCGCCGGCGCGGCTTGCCAGTGGGCTGCCGAACCCGGTCCACCTCGACAAGGCGGCCTACCTGGAGCGGGCGCGGTACGCGGCGCTTGCCGCGGCCCGGGCCAACGGCGTCGATCCGGGCCGGGTTCGGATCGAGTTCCCGGACGCGGGCTCGTTCGCGCCGTTGAGGGCCAGGGCGAAGCTGCTGGCGACGCTCGAGGTGGGGGAGGGGCGCCAGTCGGTCGAGGCCTCGGCCCTGGCGGAGGCGGCAGCACCGCTTGGCGTTGGCGGTGGCGGGGCGACGGGTATGGCGAGCGGCGGCGGCTACGGCGGGCCGCTGGTGTATCGGGATGGTGAGGGAATGAGACCCGATGTCGGGGCCGTCTTCGACCGCATGGCAACGGCCGCTGCCGCTGACGGCATCTCCCTCGTTGTCGTCTCCGGCTTTCGCTCCGACGCCGAGCAGGCGGCGCTGTTCGCCGCCCATCCCGATCCGACCTGGGTCGCGCCGCCGGGCCAGTCGCTGCATCGCTGTGCGACCGAGCTCGACCTCGGTCCGGATGCCGCCTACAGCTGGCTGGCGGCCAACGCCAGCCGCTTCGGCTTCGTGCAGCGCTATAGCTGGGAGGCCTGGCACTACGGTTTCGAGGCCGGCCCGGAGCCCTGCTCTCCGGCGGGAGAAGCGGGAGGTTTGGCTGGCGTCGATGTCACCGCTCCGGCGACGCTGCCCGCCTTCGTCCCGCAGCAGTTCCGGGAGCCGATCCTGCGCTCGGCGACGCGCTGGGGAGTCTCGGCGGCCCTGCTTGCCGGCCAGTTGATGGCCGAGTCGGGCTTCGACCCCAACGCTGGCTCGCCCGCTGGAGCGCAAGGCATTGCGCAATTTATGCCTGCCACTGCCGCTGCTTACGGCCTCGAGAACCCCTTCGATCCGGTCGCCGCGATCGATGCCCAGGGGCACCTGATGTCCGACCTGCTGCGCCAGTTCGGCTCCCCCGAACTGGCTCTTGCTGCCTATAACGCCGGCCCCGCCCCGGTCGAAGCCTGCAACTGCATCCCGCCCTATCCCGAGACCCAGGCCTACGTCACCCGCATTCTCGCCCTGCTCGGCGGCGCCGGCGCCCTGGCGATGCCGAGCTTCGAAGTCCGCCTGGTCGCCTGAGCCTGGTTGTGCCGGCACCGCACGGGGTAGGTTGCGGACGTCCCGTTCTTCACCGAGGAGGCCGCATGTCCGCACCGTTCACCCACAAGAAGCTCACCGAGGTCAAGGACTCGGCGCCGGAGTTCGGTCTGGACGAGGCGCAGGAGGCGCGCTTCGCCGGGGGCGATCTCGGGGCCGAGAAGACGGGCCTCGCCCATGTGCGGCTGAAGCCGGGGAAGCGCAGCCCCTTCGGGCACAAGCACGACGAGGCGGAGGAGGTCTACATCGTCCTCGCCGGCTCCGGCCGGATGAAGCTCGACGACGAGATCATCGAGATCCAGCAGCTTGATGCGATCCGGGTCTCACCCGAGGTCGTCCGCGCCTTCGAGGCCGGGCCGGAGGGGGTCGAGGTGCTTGCGGTCGGCGCCCGTCACGATGGCGACGGCGAGGTCTTCCCGGGCTGGTGGAGTGACTGACCTGCCCGCCGGTCAGCGGCCGCGCCAGGCCAGCCAGTAGGCCTCGATCCGGCCACTCAACGCCTTCGGCCTCTCCGCGTAGAGGCGGGCCCCGAGCGCCAGCGCCGTCGCCAGCAGCTCGTCCTGGCGACGCTCGATCGCCGCTTCAAAGCTCGCTTTCCCGCTCACGCCCCAGCGCGAGCCGAGGTCCTCGGCCAGCACCGCCAGGTCGTGGTGGTTGCCGAGCAGTTCGGCCAGCTCGTGGGCCTGCCCCGCCGTTGCCTTGAGCTGCGCCGGCCACGCCTCCTCGATCAGCCGCAACTGGTACCAGAGGTCCTTGACCCGCTTGCGCCAGGCGTGCACGGCCTCCGCCGACGGCTCCTTGCGCACCTGCTTCATCTCCTGCTTGCCGTTCCGGTAGCTGCGACGCAGGCCGGGTCCGACCAGCTTCCAGTCTTCGCGCTCTAGAGGCCACTCGGCGATCTGCTCGTGCCCGGCCGCGATCGCCTGCCGCGCATCGTCGATCCGGCCGGCGCTTTCGGCGCCCAGGCGGGCTGCGGCCTCGTCCCGCTCGGCTTCCAGCTCGCTCTCCCAGAGCGCCGTCTCGGCGGCGAGCAGTTCGTCTCCCGCGGCCTTGCGCAGGGCAATCAGGGTCTCCAGCTTGACCTGGGCGTCGCGACTGCTGGAGAGCAGACGGGCAGCGTCGCGGTAGCGACGGTTTTCGGCCTTGACCAGCTCCGGCCCCAGCTCCTCGCGCACCAGCCGCAGCAGCGCTCGCAGCTTCTTCAGGTCTTTGCGGGCGCCGTGGATCGCGCTTGCGAGCTCGTCGTCGCCGACGCCGTCGAGTCGCTCCAGCGCCTTCTCGGTACGCCCGCGCGCGACCCTGCGGGCGCCGTCGATGGGACTCTCCTTCGTCTTCAGCCGGTAGCCGCGGGAAGGCACGGCCAAAGCGTAGACTGCGCCCAATGTCCACGGTTGAGGTGAACGGCGTTGAGGGAATGCAGGCACTGGTCGGCCAGGAGATCGGGCCGAGCGGGTGGCGCCCCGTCACCCAGGCCGACATCGATGCCTTCGCCGAGCTCTCCGGCGACCACCAGTGGATTCACGTTGACGTCGAGCGGGCCAGGGCGGAGAGCCCGTTTGGGACGACGATCGCCCACGGCAACCTGACGCTCTCGCTGGTCGACGGCTTCCGCGGCGAGCTGATCTCCTCCACCGGCTTCGCCCTCGGCGTCAACTACGGCTGGAACAAGATCCGCTTCCCGGCCCCGGTGCCGGTCGACTCCAAGGTTCGCGCCAAGGCCGAGGTCGTCTCGGTCGACGAGATCGGCGGCGGCTGGTGGCAGGTCGTGACCCGCTTCACGATCGAGGTCGAGGGCGGCGAGAAGCCCTGCTTCGTGGGCGACAGTGTCACCCGCGTGATGGCGCCCGCCGGCTGACCAGCGGGCGGGCCTTTCGGGCTATTCGACGGTCAGGTGTCCCAGCATGCCCTTCTTGCGGTGCCCCGGGACTGAGCAGTAGAGGGTGTAGACCCCCGGTTTGACCTCGAAGTTGGATTTGGTCACGCCGTAGCCGATCGTCTCGGTTTCACCGATCGTTTCGCCGTTCGGAGCTTCCAGCGCCACGTTGTGGGGGGTGGTCTGGGGGTTGACGAACTCGAAGCTGATTTTGCCCGGGCTGGCCGATGCTTCCGAGATGAAGTAGGAGTAGGTGTTCTCGGGATCCGCCGCGTAGCGAACGGTGGAGTCGAAGGTGCGGTCGTCCATCAGCGGGTAGCCGTCTTTCGTCGTCGGTTCGGGGTTGAACCCTTCTTCGGCTTCACTTTCGGATTCGGCTTCGTTTCCCGCTTCGGCCGCGTTTTCGGCCTGGGCGGTGGTCGTCGCTTCCGTCCCGGCGGCGCTGGTCGTGTCGTCGGAATCGCTACCCCCACAGGCGAACAGGCCGATTGCGGCGAGCGCGAGAGCGAGCACTGTCAATTTCTTCATCCCAAGTCCCCTTCCAAGATCGGGCAATGCTAAGGAAAAACTAAACGATCTGCAAGCTCGAAAGCAAATAGCTCGTGTGATCGGAGCCACTGACTTTCGGCGCGAGCGGCTCTAGGTTTGGTTGCCGGTGGCGTCCAACCTGGACAGGGCAGATCCGGCTTACGCAGGCCAGGCCATTTACAGCCGCGCCTTCCTCGGGATCTACGACTTCGTCGCCTACGGGATCAACTGCCCCTACCTCTGGCGCTGTCCCAAGTCGCGATTCGTCGAGCACTACGACGCGCACGTTTCCGGGCGCCACCTCGACATCGGCGTCGGCACCGGGCTCCTTTTGGACGAGTGCCGCTTCCCGGTGGCGGATCCCCAGATCACCTTGATGGACCTCAACCCGAACTCGCTGGCGAGCGCCGCGGCGCGGATCCGCCGTTACTCGCCGCGTACACACCGGGCGAACGTGCTCGGGCCTTGGGGGCTGGCGCCCGCGCGCTTCGACTCGGTGGCGCTCTGCCACTTGCTCCACTGCCTGCCGGGGGCGATGGCGGCAAAGGCGCCGATCGTTTTCGCCGAGGCGAGCCAGGTCCTTGCTCCGGGTGGGGTCCTCTTCGGGGCGACGATCCTCGGCCGCGGCGTCCACCTCTCCGCCCCGGCCCGGGGCGCGGCCGCGATTGCGAATCGACGCGGCGCTCTCGGCAATCGCGAGGACGACCTGGTCGGCCTCGATCGTGCCTTGGCGCAGGTCTTTCCCACGCACGAGGTCGAGGTCGAGGGGGCCGTCGCACTGTTCGCCGCCGCAACTTCATGTGAGTTGAACGTTTAGCGCAGACGAAGTTCCACTCACGAAGTACTCATACGGCTAACCAAAGGGGAGATGGAAAATGGCCCAAGAGCAGGGGATAGGTAACGCATGCCTGCAGGTGGTGCGTAGAAAGAGCTGGGCTGGACTGATCGCGCTTGTCGCGGCATTGACGTTCGGTTCCGCCAATGCACAGGCCTCGACCGTGACCGTAGGCAGTGTGTTGCCGATCGAACACACCTCGACGCCATTTGGTCAGGTGAAGACGATGTTCAACACCGCGATCCCGGAGCGGGGAGCGAACCTGACCTCGCCGGTCAGCGGCGCGATCGTGCGCTGGCGCATCCAGGGTGCGAAAGGCGGACCGTTCTACCTGCGGGTGCTGCACCCGAACGGTGCCGGTGCCTACTCGTCGGCGGGGACCAGCGGCGGGGTCACCCCGTCGGGGACCGGCGTCGAAGTCTTCAGCGCCAACATCCCGATCAAGGCGGGCGACCAGATCGGCATCGACCCGACCAACCCGACCGATGAGATCGGCATCGCGCCGGTGGCGAATGCGAGCTTCGGCTTCATCTTCCCGCCGCCGCCCGACGGGGCGACGGTGGCGCCGAACGGAACCGGCTCCGGTGAGATCGAGCTCAGCGCCGAAGTGCAGCCGACGCCGGCGGTGACCGGGCTCAGCACCAACCTCGGCCCGATCGGTGGTGGCACCGAGGTGACGATCACCGGGACCGATCTGAACGGGACCAGCGCGGTCAAGTTTGGTGAGCTGCCGGCTGCCAGCTACTCGGTCAAATCCGACACCCAGATCGTCGCCGTGGCGCCGCCGAGCACCGAGCCCGGCCAGATCGACGTGACCGTGACCACGGTGGCGGGCACCAGTGCCGCCAACCTGCGCAGCGATGGCTTCACCTACCAGGCCTGCGTGGTCCCGAACCTGAAGCGCAACAAGCTGGGGACGGCGAAGACCCGCTTGCGCAACGCCGGCTGCAAGCCGGGCACGGTGAGGAAGCTGGGCGAGGCGACCGCCAAAGACGGCCTGGTCGTAATTCAAAGCCCGAGGCCGGGAACGATCCTGCCGCCGGGCGCCAAAGTGAACGTCAAACTCGGCCTGCCGCTGAAGGAGAAGCAGCAGGCCAAGTAAGACGCCTACTTAACCGTGAGCGTGCCTTCCATTCCAGCTTCGCGGTGGCCGGGGACGGTGCAGTAGAAGGTGTATTCGCCCGCTTTCTTGACTTCGAACTCGGTCGAGTCGGAGCCTTCGGTGACCAGTTCGGTTTTGCCGACGATTTCGCCGCCGGTGTTTTCGATCGCGACGTCGTGGGCGATCGGCTGCGGGTTGGTGTAGGTGAGCGTGATTTTGCCCGCTTTCGCGCTGGCGCTGTCGCTGTCGTAGGCGAGGCCACTCGACGGCGAGGCGATGTCGAGGGCGGCGCTGCCGCCGGCGGTCCCGCCTTCGGCCTTGCCGTTGCCGCCGCCTTCGCTCTGGCTTTCGGTGGTGGTTGCGGTGGTGTCACCGCTGGTCGAGTCGTCCGAGTCACCACAGGCGACCAGGGCGAACGAGGCGAGGACGAGCACTGCGAGGACTGCAAGCTTCTTCATTGGGGTCCTTTCCCGCGGAGGACTGGTTTGACTGCGTGACTCTAACTCGGACTACGGACCGCCCGCAGGCGTGGTTCAGCGACCTTCGAAGACCGGCTTCTCGCCGCCGAAGAAGGCCGTGACCCCGTTGCGAAGGTCCTCGGTCGCCATGCTGTCGGCGATCCCGTGGCGCTCCAGCTGCAGGTGCTCGGTGAGGTTGTTCTCGATGCTGACCCCGCAGAGCAGCTTCGCCATCCGCACGTAGTGCGGCGCTTTCGCGGCCAGCTCCTCGGCCTTGGCCCGGGCCGCGCCGAGCAGCTCCTCGGCCGGGACGACCGCCCGCACCAGCCCCTCCTCGAGCGCCTCGGCGGCGCCCAGGTTCGGGTCCTCGAGCAGCAGTTCCAGCGCTCGGCTCGGCCCGACCACGCGGGGCAGGAAGTAGGTCATGCCGCCGTCTGGGGAGGCGCCGATGCGGCCGTAGGCGCAGGCGAGGAAGGCGGACTCGGAGGCGATCCGGGTGTCGCAGGCCAGGGCCAGGGAGAAGCCGGCGCCGGCGGCCGGTCCGTTGATTGCGCCGATCACCGGGTAGGGGATCCGCCGCAGGTCGACGATCGCTGCGTGGAGGGCCTCGGCCCCGCGCCGCACTTCGGACGGCAGGTCGACCTCGTCCGACTCGACCCCTTTCTGGAACCAGGTGACGTCGCCGCCGGCGCAGAAGGCCTTGCCGGCGCCGGTGATGATCAGCGCCCGCAGCGGGGCGCGGTCGGCGAGCCAGGCGAAGGCCACGGTCAGCTCCCCGATCATCTCCGGGCTCATCGCGTTGAAGGCGTCGGGCCGGTTCAGGGTCAGGGTCCCGATCTCGCCGTCGATCTCGATCTTCAGCGTGTTCAGCTCGGGTGGGCTCAGGGTCTGGCTGGTCATCTCGCTCTCCGTGTTCGCGTCCGTTTGGCCGAGTGGCCAGCAGCCTACCCTTAAGGGCGATGAGCCCAGCAGGGGAGAACGGAAGCCTCTCGCGCGCCGAGCGGATCGCGCAGCAGCGCCGCGCCCTGCCCGATGCCCCCGGCGTCTACCTCTTCTACGGCGGCGACGGGCAGTTGCTTTACGTCGGCAAGGCGCGCTCGATCCGCAAACGGGTCGGCGGCCACTTCTCCGGCGGCGGCAACCGCATGACCAGGCAGGTCGATCGCATCGACACCCTGGTTACCGCCACCGAGGCCGAGGCGCTGCTGGCCGAGCAGAGCTTCATCAAGCGCCACCGGCCGCACTTCAACATCCGCCTGCGCGACGACAAGTCCTACCCCTACGTCTGCGTCAGCCTCGACGAGGACTACCCGCGGGTCTACTTCACGCGCGAGAAGCACCGCCCGCACCGCGCCTACTTCGGCCCCTTCTCCAGCGCCAAGCGGGTGCGGGAGACGCTCGACCTGCTCGGCAAGCTGTTCCAGTTCCGCACCTGCGAGGGCGCCGAGCCCGGCCGCCGCTCCGGCAGCCCCTGCCTCGACTACTACATCAAGCGCTGCGGGGCGCCCTGTGTCGGCCACGTCAGCCGGGAGGAGTACCGGGAAAACATCGACGCGATCGTCGACTTCCTCTCCGGCCGCTACCGCGAGGTCGAGGCCGAGGAGGAGGCGAAGATGAGCGGCGCCGCCGGGGCCGAGGAATTCGAGCGCGCCGCCCTGCACCGCGACCGCCTGAAAGCGATCCGCTCGCTGTTCGAGCGCCAGCGCGTGGCCGGCGGCTCGGTTGGGACCGCCGACCTGATCGGGGTCGCGGTCGAGGGCGCCGACGCCAATGCCCAGGTCTTCCAGGTCCGCGACGGCATCCTCGCCGAGCGCCAGAGCTTCTACCTCGAAAACCAGGCCGAACGCGAGCCGGCCGAGGTCGCCGAGGAGTTCATCGGCCAGTACTACTCGGCCTCGCCGGCGCTGCCGCCGATGATCGTCGTCGGTCCTTACCTGCGCGACCGCGTGGACGTGATCGCCGAGGCGCTGAGCGAGCGGCGCGGCGCCCCGGTTGCGGTGCGCGCCGCCGAGCGCGGCGACAAACGCCGCCTGCGCGAGCTGGCCGAGCGCAACGCCCGCCTCGCGCTCGATCAGGACCGGCTGCGGCGCGAGCACCGGCGCAACCGCCGGGTCGAGTCGCTGGCCTCGCTGGCCGAGGCCCTGGCGATGGAGGAGCTGCCGGTGCGGATCGAGGGCTTCGACATCTCCAACATCGGCGGCGAGCACACGGTCGCCTCGATGGTTGTGTTCGAGGGCGGGGCAACCAAGAAGGCCGACTACCGGCGCTTCAAAGTCCGCGGCGAGGCGCGCCGGGCGGCGCACGTCGGGCCCGACGACTTCGCCTCGATGGAGGAGGTGCTGGCGCGAAGGGTCGCCCGCTACCTCGATCAGGTCGACCTCTCTCCCCACGACCGCGAGCGCGACGCCAGCTTCGCCTCGCTGCCCTCGCTGCTCCTGATCGACGGCGGCAAGGGCCAGCTCGCCGCCGGGATGAAGGTGCTCGCCCCGTTCGTCGAGCGCGGCGTCACCGTCGTCAGCCTCGCCAAGCGCGAGGAGGAGGTCTTCGTGCCCGGCCGCTCGGCTCCGCTCGACCTGCCCGCCGACTCCGAGGCCAACAAGCTGCTGCAGCGGGTCCGCGACGAGGCCCACCGCTTCGCGATCGAACACCACCGCGGCCGGCGGGGCCAGGCGATGACCAGCTCCGTGCTCGACGGTCTGAAGGGGATCGGTCCCGCCCGCAAGCGCGCTCTGCTGCGGCACTTCGGCTCGCCGGAGCGGTTCCTGGCGGCGACCCGGGAGGAGCTCGAGGCGGTGCCCGGCCTGCCTGGCAAAGTAGGGCGGGAGATCCACGAGCAGCTAAACAGGACGGGCTAGATGGCGAACGGCAAAGTCAACCTCGTACTCATCACCGGCCACTCCGGCGCCGGCAAGTCGGAGGCGATCGCCGCCTTCGAGGACGGCGGTTACTTCTGCGTCGACAACCTGCCGCCGCGGATGATCGACAGCCTCGGCGAGCTCTTCCGCCATGAGGGCAGCGGGGTCGAGCGGGCGGCGATCGTCTCCGACGTGCGCGGCGGCGAGTACTTCGAGGAGCTGCTGCAGGTGCTCGACGACCTCCAGGGCGACGGCCTGAAGCCACAGGTGCTGTTCCTCGAGGCCGACGAGGAGACCCTGCTCGACCGCTACAAGGAGACCCGCCGCCGCCACCCGCTGGCGCCGGAAGGGCGGATCGTCGACGGGATCCGGGCCGAGCGCGAGCTGCTGGCGCCGCTGCGCGAGCGCGCCGACCTGGTGATGGACACCAGCGACCTGACCGGGGGCGAACTGCGGCGGCGGATCGCCGAGGAGATGCTGGGCGGCGAGGACGGGGGGGAGCTGGCCCTGACCCTGCTCACCTTCGGCTTCAAGAACGGGCCACCCCGCGACGCCGACCTCACCCTCGACGTCCGCTTCCTGCCCAACCCGTATTACGTCGACGAGCTGCGACCGATGACCGGCAAGGACGAACAGGTCCGCGCCTACGTCGAGCAGGGGACCCAGGCCGGCGAGTTCTACGGCCGCCTGCTGCCGCTGCTCGAGTTCCTCGTCCCGGCCTACGTGGCCGAGGGCAAGAGCCACCTGACGATCGCGGTCGGCTGCACCGGCGGGCGCCACCGCTCGGTCACGGTGGCCGACCGCATACGACGGGATCTCGCGGCGAGAGACGACGTGATCGTGCGGGTCAAGCACAGGGACGTCGAGCTCGACGGCTAGGGCGGGGCGGGGGAGGCGGGACGGGAGACCCTCGCCCTCCACGAACAGCGGGAGGTTCGGTTGAAGGGGGGAGAAGCGCTGTGCCTTTTGGTCGTTATAGCGGCCAAAAGGCACAGCGCAATCCCATCGCGCCGGCTCAGAAGGCGAGCACCTGGCCGAGGGGAGCATGGCGACGGATTCGAAGGGGCCGGGGGACCCTCGACCGAACCTCCCCCCGAACCCCCACCCGCCTAGACTCCCCACCGCTTTGCCCGAACCCGCCATCTCCATCCGTGGCCTCCGCAAGAGCTACGGAGACCATGAAGCCGTACGCGGTATCGACCTCGAGGTCCAGCCCGGGGAGATCTTCGCCTTCCTCGGCCCGAACGGGGCCGGCAAGACGACCACGGTCGAGATCCTCGAGGGCTACCGCCAGCGCAGCGGCGGCGAGGTCACGGTCCTCGGCGAGGACCCGCAGCGGGCCGGCCGCGCCTGGCGCGAGCGGATCGGGATCGTGCTGCAGAGTGGCCGCCTCGACCCCTACCTGACCGTGCGCGAGGCGCTGGCGCTCTACGCCGGCTACTACCGGGCGCCGCGCCCGGTCGACGAGGTGATCGCCCTGGTCGGGCTGGAGGACAAGGCGGACGTCCGCACCCGCAAGCTCTCCGGCGGCCAGCAGCGCCGGCTCGACGTCGGCATGGCCCTCGTTGGCGACCCCGAGCTGCTCTTCCTCGACGAGCCGACCACCGGCTTCGACCCCTCGGCCCGGCGCCAGGCCTGGGACGTGATCGCCGGCCTGCGCGATCTCGGCAAGACCGTCTTCCTGACCACCCACTACATGGACGAGGCGCAGCGCCTCGCCGACCGGGTGACGATCATCGCTGACGGCGAGATCGTCGCCCGCGGCACCCCGGCCGACCTCGGCGACCGCGGCAGCCAGCCGGCGACGATCCGCTATCGCGAGGGCGGGCGCGAGGTCAGCGTCGAGACCACGACCGTGGCCGCGACCCTGCACGAGCTGACCGGGCAGGCGCTGGCCGCGGGCCGCGAGCTCGAAGGCCTCGAAGTGACCCGGCCCTCGCTCGAGGACGTCTACCTGAAGCTGACCACGCCGGAGCAGGGCGAGGCGGAAACCGAGGCCGAGCCGGCGCAGGCCGAGTCGGAGGCAGCGGAGACAGAGGGGGCGCGGTCGTGAGCGCGCTCGGCCTCGTCGCCCACCAGTTCCGCTACGACCAGAAGGCCTTCTGGCGCAACCCGGCCGCGGTCTTCTTCACCGTGATGTTCCCGGTCGTCGTCTTCTTCATCCTCGCGATCGTCTTCGCCGACGCGACCGTCAGCGTCGAGGGGGGGATCGAGGCGACCACCTATTACGTGCCGGCGATCATGACGATGGCGGTGATCTCCTCGACCATGCAGACGCTGGCGATGACCCTGGTGATCGCCCGCGAAGACGGCCGCCTCAAGCGCGGGCGGGGGACGCCGATGCCGGCCTGGGTCTTCATCGCCGGCCGGATCGGCAACTCGATCGTGGTCGCGGTGCTGATGCTGGCCCTGCTGGCGGCCTTTGGCGGCCTGATCTACTCGGTCCCGTTCCCCTGGAGCCAGCTGCCGGAACTGCTGCTGACGCTGGTCGTCGGCGCCGCCGCCTTCTGCTGCCTCGGCATCGCCCTGACCGCGGCGATCCCCTCCCAGGACGCCGCCGCGGCGATCGTCAACGCGCTGCTGCTGCCGCTCTACTTCCTCTCCGGCATCTTCATCCCCGAGGACGAGCTGCCCGGCGGCGTGATCGACTTCGCCAACCACTTCCCGGTGCGGCCCTTCTTCGAGGCCTTCTTCGACGTCTACGTGCCGGGTGCCGGCAGCGGCATCGCCTGGCACGAGCTGATCGTGGTCGGGATCTGGGGTGTCGCCGGCCTCGTGCTCGCGATCCGCTTCTTCCGCTGGACCCCGCGCGGCGGCTGAGCAAGGGTCAGAAGACTTTCCGGGAGCCCCCGCCTATAGCCTCCCGGCGGCAATGTTGCACCACGTTCTCCTGGAGGTCTCCGACCTCGACCGCGCCGCCGCGTTCTACGACTCGATGCTGGCCCCGTTGGGCTGGCGCCGGCATTTCGAGGAGGACAAGACGATCGGCTGGGGCATTGCCAAGCCGGTCTTCTTCATCGCCGCCCACCACGAGCCGCGACCGGGCTTCGGCCTGCTCAGCTTCTCCGCCCTCGGCATCGTCGCCGTCAAGGCGGCCTGGGAAGGCGGGATGCGGGCCGGTGGGGTCAGCGTCAGCGACCCCGGCGAGAGGCGCTCGCACGGTTCCGGCTCTTACTCGGCTTTTCTCCAGGACCCGGACGGGTATGAGATCGAGATCACGATCGGGTCCGACTAGCTCCGCCGACTCCATAGGATCGGCTCCCCCAAAACGAACTCAGGAGGCATGACTTCATGGCTGTGAAGGTCGGCATCAACGGTTTCGGACGCATCGGCCGCAACGTCTTCCGCGCGGCGCACGCTGCCGGGGCGGACATCGAGTTCGTCGCCGTCAACGACCTCACCGACCCCGGCACGCTCGCCAACCTGCTCAAGTACGACTCGATCCTGGGCCGCTTCCCGGCCGAGGTCGAGCTCCAGGGGGACACGATCTCGGTTGGTGGCACGCCGCTCAAGGTGCTCTCCGAGCGCGACCCGGCGGCGCTGCCCTGGGGCGACCTCGGGGTCGACGTGGTGATCGAGTCGACCGGCTTCTTCACCGCCCGCGACGACGCCGCCAAGCACCTCGCTGCCGGCGCCAAGAAGGTGATCATCTCCGCTCCGGCCAAGGAGCCGGACGTGACCGTTGCCCTCGGCGTCAACTTCGACACCTACGACCCGGCCAGCCACGACATCATCTCCAACGCCTCCTGCACGACCAACTGCCTGGCGCCGCTGGCCAAGGTGCTGCACGAGGCCTTCGGGATCGAGCAGGGCCTGATGACCACCATCCACGCTTACACCGCCGACCAGCGCCTGCAGGACATGCCGCACTCCGACCCGCGGCGCTCGCGGGCGGCGGCGCTGAACCTGATCCCGACCACGACCGGCGCCGCAAAGGCCGTCGGCCTGGTGCTGCCGGAGCTGAACGGGAAACTGAACGGCTTCTCGATGCGCGCCCCGGTCCCGACCGGCTCTGCCGTCGATCTCGTCTTCACGACCCCGGAGCCGCTCGAGGTCGACCAGATCAACGCCGCCCTCAAGGCTGCGGCCGAGGGCCCGATGAAGGGGATCCTCGCCTACACCGAGGATCCGATCGTCTCCACCGACATCGTCGGCGACCCGCACTCCTCGATCGTCGACGCCGGCGGCACGATGGTGATCGGCGACGGCCGGATGGCGAAGACGATCGCCTGGTATGACAACGAGTGGGGCTACTCGAACCGCTGCGTCGAGCTGGCCGGCAAGGTCCTGGCCTAGCCCTCGCGGGGCAGGCGCCGATGGCGTTCAGCAAGGCAAGCGTCCGCGATGCCGAGGTCTCGGGTCGGCGGGTGCTGGCCCGGGTCGACTTCAACGTCCCCCTGAAAGGGGGCGAGGTCGCCGACGACATGCGGATCCAGGCGGCGCTGCCGACGATCGAACTGCTGCGCGAGCGCGGCGCCGCCCTGGTCCTCGCCTCGCATCTCGGCCGCCCCAAGGGCAAGGTCGACCCGGAGTTCTCGATGGCGCCGGTGGCCAAGCGGCTCGGCGAGCTACTGGGGACCGAGGTGCAGCTGGCCTCCGGGGTGATCGAGGGCGGTGTCGACCTCGAGGTCGGCGCGCTCGGCCCCGGCGACGTGCTGCTGCTGGAGAACACCCGCTTCGAGCCGGGGGAGACCGAGAACGACCCGAAGCTGGCGGAAGCCCTGGCGCAGCTTGGCGACCTCTACGTCAACGACGCTTTCGGCGCTGCCCACCGCGCCCACGCCAGCACCGAGGGCGTCGCCAACCACCTGCCGGGCTACGCCGGCCTGCTGCTGCAGCGCGAGGTCGAAGAGCTGAGCGCGGTGGCGGAGTCGCCGCGCAAGCCGCTGGTCGTCGTCCTCGGCGGCTCCAAGGTCTCCGACAAGATCGGGGTGATCGAGCGCTTCCTCGAGCTCGCCGACAAGATCCTGATCGGCGGCGCGATGTGCTTCAGCTTCTTCCGGGCTCAAGGTGTGGCCACCGGGGACTCGCTGGTCGAGGAGAAGGGGGTCGAGCTGGCGGCGGAAGCGCTGGAGCGGGCCAAGGGCTCCGACTGCGAGCTGCTGCTGCCGACCGACCTGGTCCTCGGCGAGGCCTTCGACGCCGATACCGAGCGCCGCGAGAGCGAGTGCGTCGAGGTTCCCGACGGCTGGATGGGGCTCGACATCGGGCCGCGCACGGCCCAGCGTTACGCCGAGGCGATCGCCGACGCCGGCACCGTGCTCTGGAACGGCCCGATGGGCGCCTTCGAGATGGAGCCGTTCGCGGGCGGAACCCGGACCGTCGCCGAGGCCGTCGCCGCGGCGCCTGGCACGACCGTGATCGGCGGCGGCGACTCGGTCGCCGCCCTGCGCAAGTTCGGCCTCGACGACAAAGTCGACTGGCTCTCGACCGGCGGCGGCGCGTCGCTGGAGCTGCTCGAGGGTAAGAAGCTGCCGGGAGTGGAGGCACTGCTCGACAAGACCGCGACCGAGGAGCAAGCGAATGGCTGACCGCACCCCCTACATCGCCGCCAACTGGAAGATGCACAAGACCGTCGCCGAGGCGACGGAGTTCATCGATGCGCTGCTGCCGCGGATCGCCGCGACCCAGAACGACGTCGTCGTCTGCCCGCCCTTTACGGCGCTCTCCGAGGTGGTCCAGCGACGCTACGGCACCGCGGTCAGGGTCGCTGCCCAGAACATGCACGAGGAGGACTCGGGCGCCTTCACGGGCGAGGTCTCGGCGCCGATGCTGGTCGAGCTCGACGTCGAGGCGGTCGTGCTCGGGCACTCCGAGCGGCGCCAGTACTTCGGCGAGACCGACGAGGCCCTGGCCCGCAAGGTGCCGGCCGCGCTCGCCGCCGGGCTGGAGCCGATTCTCTGCGTCGGCGAGAGCGAGGCCGCGCGCGACAACGGCGAGACCGAGGAAGTGCTGGAGCGCCAGCTGCAGGCTGACCTGGCCGGGGTCGAGTCGCTCGACCTCGCCAGGGTCGTGATCGCCTACGAGCCGATCTGGGCGATCGGCACCGGCCGCACCGCCACCCCCGAGCAGGCCCAGGAGGCGTGCGCCTACATCCGCGACGTCGTCCGCATGCGCGGCGCCGTCGCCGACGAGGTGCGGATCCTCTACGGCGGCTCGGTCAAGCCCGCCAACGCGGCCGAGCTGCTGGCGCTGCCCGACGTCGACGGCGCCCTGGTCGGCGGAGCCAGCCTCGACCCGGAGGACTTCGCCGCGATCGTGGAAGCGGCCGGGTGACCCTGGTCCCCTCACTGGCGCTGGTCATCCTCGACGGCTGGGGCCTGGCCGGGCCCGGCCCCGGCAACGCGATCTCGCTGGCCGAGACGCCGGTCTTCGACCGCCTCTGGGAGCGCTACCCGCATACCCAGCTCTCCGCCCAGGGCCGCGACGTCGGCCTCCCAGACGGGCAGATGGGCAACTCCGAGGTCGGCCACCTCAACCTCGGCGCCGGCGCGATCGTCAAACAGGACCTGGCCCGGATCGACGACGCCGTCGCCGACGGCAGCTTCTTCGACAACCCGGCCCTGCTCGCCGCCTGCGAACGCGCCCGCAACAGCCCCCGCGGCCGCCTGCACCTGCTCGGCCTGGTCTCCGACGGCGGCGTCCACTCCGGCTGGGAGCACATCGAGGCGATGATCGAGCTGGCCTCCCAGGAGGGCGTGCCGGACGTCGTCTTCCACGCCTTCACCGACGGCCGCGACACCCTGCCGCACGGCGGCCGCACCTACATCGCCGAGCTCGAACGCTGGCTGCGCCAGGCGGGTCGGGTCGGCACGGTCAGCGGCCGCTACTACGCGATGGACCGCGACACCCGCTGGGAGCGGACCAAGCTCGCCTACGACGCGATCGTCCACGCCCGCGGGCTCCAGGCCGAGAGCGCCGCCGCCGCGGTCGAGGCTTCATACGAGCGAGGCGACACCGACGAGTTCGTGGTGCCGACCGTGATCGGCGACTACGACGGCGCTGCCGCCGGCGACGTCGCGATCTTCATCAACTTCCGCCCCGACCGCGCCCGGCAGCTGACCCGGGCCCTGGCCGAACCCGGCTTCGACGAGTTCTCCCGCGCCGGCGGCCCGACCCTCGACCTGACCACGATGACCTCCTACCGCAAGGAGTGGCCCTACCCGGTTGCCTTCCCGGAGCAGCGGCCGCAGACGACCCTGGCCGAGACCATCGCCGCGGCCGGCGGCCGCCAGCTGCACGTCGCCGAGACCGAGAAGTACGCCCACGTCACCTATTTCTTCAACGGTGGCCGCGAGCAGGAGCTGGAGGGGGAAGAGCACCGCCTGGTCGAATCGCCGCGCGACGTCCCCACCTACGACCACAAGCCGGAGATGAGCGCCCGCGCCGCCGCCGACACCTTCGTCGAGCAGTGGGGCGTGGGGGAGTACCGCTTCGGGATCATCAACTTCGCCAACCCCGACATGGTCGGCCACACCGGCGTCATCCCCGCCGCGGTGAAAGCGGTCGAGGCGGTCGACGCCTGCCTCGGCGACGTCGTCGCCGCGGTCGAGGCGCGGGGCGGGGCCTGCATCGTCACCGCCGACCACGGCAACTGCGACCACATGCTCGAGCCCGACGGCTCGCCCAACACCGCCCACTCGCTCAACCCGGTGCCGCTGATCGTCACCAGCGAGGGCCTCGAACTGCGCGACGGCGGCATCCTCGCCGACGTCGCCCCGACTGCGCTCGAGCTGCTCGGCATCCCCCAGCCCGAGCCGATGACCGGCCGCTCGCTGATTCAGTGAGGCGCGACCCGGAGCGGTTGCGGTTCGAGATCGGGGCGCGCGACGGGGCTGCGCGGGCGGGCGTCATCCACACCGCACACGGGCCGATCGAGACGCCGGCCTTCATCCCCTTGGCGACCAAGGGGTCGGTGCGGGGGCTGGAGGCGCGCGAGGTGGAGGGGCTCGGCTACCAGCTGATCCTCGGCAACACCTACCACCTGTTCGTCTCGCCGGGGCCGGAGCGGATCGCCGCCGCCGGCGGTCTGCACGAGTTCATGGGCTGGGAGCGGGCGCTGATCACCGACTCCGGCGGCTTCCAGGTCTTCTCGCTCGCCCACGGCGGGGTCGCCAACGAGGTCAAGGGCAGCGGCCGCTCCGGCGGCGAGCACGGCTCCAAGGTCGAGATCAGCGAGGAGGGGGCGCGCTTCCGCTCGCCCCGCGACGGCGCCGAGCTGTTCATCTCGCCCGAGGTCTCGATGCAGGTGCAGGCGGCGCTCGGCTCCGACATCGCCCTCGTCTTCGACGAGTGCACGCCCTTCCACGCCGACCGCGACTACACCGCCCGCTCGACCGAGCGCACCCACCGCTGGCTCGACCGCTGCCTCGAGTGGCACGGCGAGCACGGGCCGCGGCGCCAGGCCGTGTTCGGGATCGTCCAGGGCGGGGTCTACGAGGACCTGCGACGCGAGTCGGCCGAGGCGGTCGCTGCCGCCGGCGTCGACGGGCTGGCGATCGGCGGCACCCTCGGCCGCGACAAGGCGGAGATGGCCGAGGTCCTGGCCCTGACCGCGCCCTTGCTACCCAGCGAGGCTCCCGTGCACCTGCTCGGGATCGGCGAGGTCGACGACCTGCTCGGCGGCATCGCCCTCGGCCTCGACGTCTTCGACTGCGCGGTCCCGACCCGGCTCGCCCGCCACGGCGTCGCCCTTGCGCCCAGCCCCGAGACCCGCTGGCGCCTCGACCTGCGCAAGGCGCGCTGGGTCGGCGACCGCGAGCCGCTGGTCGCCGGCTGCCCCTGCCCGGCCTGCCAGCGCCACGACCGCGACTACATCAGCTACCTCTCCCGCGCCGAAGAGCTCACCGCCGTCCGCCTGATCGTCCTCCACAACCTCACCTACATGCATGAACTGACGACTCACGCCCGCACCGCGATCCAAACCGGCCGCTTCGATGCCTACCGCGCCGCCGTCCTAGCCGGCTCCCCTCCCTGGGATGCCTAGCTATTCGGTGTTCTTTTTGACCAGGTCCTTCACTTCTTCGACGACCTTGTCGACGCTGTCCCCCGCCACTTCTTTGACCTTGACCCCGGCCGCCTGGTCGGTGGCGTAGATCACCGCTGCCGCGACCGCGGCGGCAACCAGGACCAGCGCCACCAGGGCGAGCACGAAGCGGACGAAGCGCGAGAAGGCCGAGCGCTTGGGCGCGGCGGGGGCGCCGCGCGAGGGACGCGCGGGCGCGGGCGGGTGAGGGGCGACGCGCGGTTCCGGGCGCCGGGTCTGCGACTGGGCCGGGCGGAACTCGGTCTGGGCGGTGCCGCGGTCGAGGTGGCGGGTGGCGGCGGTCTCGCCGCCGAGCACGTTGGTGGCGGCGGTGCCCTCGCCGAGCGGCAGGGTCACGTCCTCGCCCTGCAGCCCCAGCCGCAGGCCGCTGGCAAGCTCGTCGGCGCTGGCGTAGCGCCGTCCCGGGTCGCCCTCCAGCGCTCGCAGAACGGCGCCGCCGAGCGTCTCCGGCACCTCGTCGTTGTAGGTGCTGGGCGGCAGCGGCTTCTCGTTCTGCTGGCGCACCGCCAGCTCGGCCAGCGAGGAGCCCTCGTAGGGCAGGCGGCCGGTGAGGAACTGGTAGAGGACGACGCCGAGCGCGTAGACGTCGGTCGCCGGCGTCGCCTCCTCGCCCCGCACCTGCTCCGGCGCCAGGTAGGCGGCGGTGCCGACCACCGAGCCGACCTGGGTGATCCGGGTCTGCTCGATCGCCCGCGCGATCCCGAAGTCGGTCAGCTTCACGGTCATCTCGCCGCCGCCAACGGGGCCGCCGACGATCATCAGGTTGCCGGGCTTGACGTCGCGGTGGATGATCCCGCGCCGGTGCGCGTAGTCGAGCCCGGCGCAGGCCTGGATCCCGACCTCGGCCGCGATCTCCGGCCCGACCGGCCCCTGGCGCTGGAGGATCTGCGCCCC
>DASUNU010000008.1:0-5957 GCA_036276995.1 Solirubrobacterales bacterium | reverse complement strand
AACAGCGCCGGCTCGCGCGCGACCGGCGAGCGGCTGCAGGCCGACGCCGAGCGGATCGCCGAGCGCAGCGGCCTGCGGACCGGCCTCACCGGCGGCGCCGCCACCCTCAACACCTACGGCAGCGCAACCCAGGAGCGGCTGCCCTTCGTGATCGGCGCCTTCGTCCTCTTCACCCTGCTCGCCCTCGTCTTCTTCCTGCGGGCGCCGTTGCTGGCGCTGCTTGCGGTCGTCCTCAACCTCGCCTCGGTGGCGGCGGCGATCGGGGTGATGACGCTGGTCTGCCAGATCCCCGAGGGCTACCCGCTCGGCGGCCACCCCTACGTCGACACGGTCGGGGCGGGGGCGATCTTCGGCGTCACCTTCGGGCTCTCGATCGACTACGCGGTCTTCCTGATCGCGCGGATGCGCGAGCGCTACGACGTCGACGGCGACAACCGCGCCGCGATCGCCTACGGGCTGGAGAAGACCGCCGGGGTGATCACCGGCGCCGCCGCGATCATGGCCGCCGTCTTCGTCTCCTTCGCCGCCGCGCCGATCGCGACCGTGAGCCAGATGGGCGTCGGCCTGACCGTGGCGATCCTGCTCGACGCGACCCTGGTCCGGATCGTCCTGCTGCCGGCGCTGATGATGCTGCTCGGCGACCGGGCCTGGCACGTGCCCAGGGTCCTCGACCGAATCCTTCCCCGCCGTAACGTTCTTAATCCGAGGGCGGAGGCGGCCAAGCCGTAAGACAAGGAACCGTGAGAGAGGAAGCAGAGAGATGCACGCAAGTCCCGCCCGGCCCCGACGCCGCGCATTGCAGCTCGCCCTGGGGCTGGTTGCCCTGCTGGCCGCGGCCCTCCCAGCCGCTCCCGCCACCGCCGCGGAAGCGCCGACGCGTGACGAATACGTGAGCCAGCTAGAGCAGGTCTGCAAGCCCGACGCGGAAGCGACGCGGCGGGCGATGAAGGGCGCCCGCTCCGACATCCAGGCCGAACGGCTGGCGCTCGCGGCGGAGAAGTTCGCCGCGGCGGCCTCGATCTTCGGCGGCACCGTAGGGGAGATCTCGCTCGCCCCGCGGCCGGCCGGGGACGAGGCGAAGCTGGCCAAGTGGTTCGGCTACCTGAAGGCGCAGGAGTCCTACCTGAAGCGGATCACCGCGCAGCTACAGGCCGACCGCGCGATCAAGGCCCAGCGCCTCACCGCCCGCTTCATCCACAACGGCAACCTCGCCAACAACACCGTGCTCGCCTTCGGCTTCGACTACTGCAGCTTCAAGTTCTCCAGGTACGGGTGAGGCCGACGCGGGCGCTCGCCGCACTTCTCGCGTTGCTGCTGGTGGGCGCCGGTGCCGCCGCGGTCGCACAGGGCGAGCGCACCCAGCACGGCAACCTGATCGTCGCCTTGGACGGCGGCCTGGCACCGCTGACGCTGCCGCGCGACCGGCCGGCCCCGGTCTCGGTCCGGCTCGCAGGCGGCCTGCAGACCGACGACGGCGGGCTGTTGCCACGGGTGACCCGGATCGAACTCGGGCTGCCCGGGCAGGGGAAGCTCTCGACCCGCGGCCTGCCGGTCTGCACGGTGCGCCGGATCGCCAACGCGCTGCCGGCGAAAGCGGTGGAACGCTGCGGCGACGCCCTGGTTGGCAGCGGCCGCCTGGTCGCGGACGTGCTGCTTCCCAACCAGCAGCCGTTTCAGGTCAAGGCCAGGCTGCTGGTCTTCAACGGCCGCGTCGAGGGGCGGCGGGCGATGCTGCTGCATGGCTTTGCCCGCAAGCCGCCGGCCGTGGTCGTGCTCCCCTTCTTCCTGCAGCGCCGCCACGACGGGCGCTTCGAGACCGTCCTGGTCGGCGACCTGCCGCCGCGGCTGGGACCTTGGCCGCACTTCGCCCAGTTCGAGATGACGATCTCGCGCCGCTACGTCTACCGCGGCCGCGAGCGCAGCTTCCTCAGCGCCTCCTGCCCGATCCCGAGGCGCTTCACCGCTGGCTTCTTCTCCTTCGCCAAGGCCACCTTCACGCTCGAAGACGGCCGCCAGGTCAGCACCGGCATCGCCCGCGGCTGCCGCGCCCGCTGAGCATATTTGGTCTGTTAGTGTCCTCATTCGATCGAGCGGGGCGGGGCGAGGGCGCTGACAGGGGCAGATGCGGATAGGAGCGGTGGCTGGGAGCGGCCCGACCCGGGCGAGATCTCGCTGGCCCTGGCGAGCCTCGAGACCGCCGTGCTGGACGCCTGCGCGGGCGAGGCGGAGTGGCCGGCGCAGGTCGCGGCGGGGGTCTACGCCGGCGTCGACTTTGCGATCGCGCACCCGGAGATCGCCGGCTCGCTGACCCTGGAAGCTGCATTGGATAGCGATTTGCTGCGCCGCTACGAGCGGATGGTCGGCCGCCTCGCCGGCTTCATGCAGGTGCGGGCGCCGGTCGATTCGCGGCTGCCGCCCTCCACAGACGAGGCGCTGGTGGCGGGCATCGTCGGCCTGGTCGGGGACCACATCCGCGTCGGCCGCGTCGAACGGCTCGAGGAGCTGCGGCCGGAGCTGGTGCTGATGACCCTGCTGCCCTACCTGGGGTTTGCCGAGGCGCAGCGCTGGGCCAACGACGTAGCCGCTTCCCGGTCCGCTGGCGGTTGACAATTTGGTCCGTCTGTGTTCTCATTTTTCGTTCCGCGTCTAGAGGCAGGGCTCTCCTTGTTTCGCGGGCGCGGTGCCCTGGTACCAGGCTCGGGCCGTCCCGTTCTTCCCTGGGCGGTAACGGTCCATCAGCGCAAACGTCATGGCCCGGGGGCGCTCCCTGCGCCTCCGGGCCGTTTGCGCCCGCGTCTCAGCCGCGCCGGCGCCGGCGCATGATCGCCACGATCGGGCGCACCGCTGGCCCCGCCGCGCCGAGCAGGCGGGTGCGGGTGGGAAGTGCGTATGGGCTCCCGGCCTCGGCGGCGCTGAGGTAGAAGCCGGCGACCCCGGCGAGGATCGCCGCGTGGCGGCGGCGGTGGCGCAGCGGCTGGGTAGCGGCGCGGCCGAGCCGGGCGATCAGCTCCAGCCGGTTCGCCGCCTCCTCGCCGTCGCGGTAGTAGGCGAGGTAGTTGTGGGTGCCCGCGGCGGCGTCCTCCTCGCGGTCGACGAGGTCGTCGAGGAGGACGGTGAGGGCGCCGACTGGGGGAAAGTAGGCGGCGTCGATCGGCCCAGCCTCGGTGGCTGCGGTGCGCGGATCAGCGGCGGCGGCGATCAGCGCGTGGGCGGCGACCGAGGAGCTGGCCCCGGCCGCGACCTCCCACCAGCGGTAGACCGCGGGCGCCTCCAGCCCGCGCGCCCAGGTCTCGAGCGCCGCCCGGTCTCCGTGCTCAGCCGCGTGCGTGTGCGCCTGCCCTTCGCCGCAGCGAGCGACCGCGCGCTTCAGCGGCTCGGCGACCGCGGCGTGGGAGGGAAGCGCGGCAACCCTCGCCCGGTAGGCGGAGAAGAGTTGCTCGAGGTACTCGCCGTCACCCTCGGTGCCCTGCTCCTCGGCGCTGTCGAGGTAGTCGATCGCCACCTGCAGCGCCACCATCGCCCGGATCGCCGTCGGCCGCGTCCGCCGCGGCGCCAGGATCGCGAAGACCGCCGTCGCCTCCACGTTCAGACCCTTCTCGTCGATCGCCGCCAGCGCCGTCGCGCGCGCCCCGGGGTCGGTGACACTCGCGGCGCGCTCGCGCCAGGTCCCCAGTTCGCGGCGGACCTGGGGCAGGACGCCGCCCTGGTAGGCGGCGAGCGCCGCGAGCACGGCACCCACCTCTTTCGCCGCCGCGATCACTGCCGCCAGCCTACGCCCGCTCTCCTCTGGATACTGCGCGCCGATGCGCTCGCTGCCGCACGACCCTCGCAAGCTGCTGGCGATCTACCTCGGCGGCGTCGTCGGGGCGCTGGCCCGGGTCGGACTGGCGGAGCTGGCCTCGACCGAGCCCGGCCAGTGGCCGTGGGCGACCTTCGCCGTGAACATGGTCGGGGCGCTGCTGCTGGGCTACTTCTTCACGCTCTTCCGCGACCGCCCGGAGGAGAGCCTGCGACATCCCTTCCTCGGTACCGGCGTCTGCGGCACCCTGACCACCTTCTCGACCGTGCAGCTGGAGCTGTTCGAGATGCTCGATGAGGGCCACCTCGGCCTCGCCGCCGCCTACTGCGCGGCGACCGTCGCCATCGGGTACCTCTTCCTGCGCCTCGGGATCGCCCTCCAGCGAGGGCGGCGATGAGCGCGCCGGCCTGGATCGCGGTGGGGCTGCTCGGCGGCGTCGCCGCGGCGGCTCGCTTCCTGGTCGACGCCGAGATCGCGGCCCGGGCGAACAGCCGGTTCCCGCTGGGGATCTTCGTCGTCAACGTCAGCGGTGCCTTTGCGCTCGGGCTGGTTGCCGGGCTCGCGCTCGACGGCGCGGCGCTGACGATCGTCGCCGGCGGCGGCATCGGTTCCTTCACCACCTTCTCGACCTGGATCCTCGATTCGCACCGGCTCGGCGCCGCTGGCCAGGCCCGCCTCGCCTGGCTCAACGTCGGTCTCGCGCTCGCCGCCGGCCTCGCGGCCGTCGCTCTCGGCCACTGGCTCGGCGGCCTCCTGTGAGCGATCTCAAAGTCGTCCGGAATCGTCTCTACCTTGATCTGGGCGATGGATGAGCAGACCCTGATTCCCACTCCTGAGCAGGGATCTTTCGAAGTTCCCGAGCAGACGGCGATCCCGACGCCGCCGGAACCGCGGGTCCCGCTCGGCGAGCTCGAGGACGGGCAGCGGGTGCGCGGCGTCTACGCGGTCCAGCAGCGCGAGCTGCGGCGCAAGCGCAATGGCGAGCCGTGGCTGCGGCTGGTGGTCGGCGACTCCAGCGGCAGCGCCGAGGCGGTCTGCTGGGAGGAGGCCGAGCCGCGCTTCGCCCTCGCCGCCACCGGCACCCCCGTCTTCGTCACCGGCGTCTTCGAACAGAGCGAACGCTGGGGGGCGAAGATCAAGCTCGTCGAGCTGCGCGAGGCCGAGCCGCACGAGTACGAGGCCGACGAACTGGCCCCCGAGTCGCACGTCTCGCTGGAGCTGCTGGAGACCGACCTGCGCTCGCTGCTGGCGACGATCCAGGACCCAGACCTGCGCGCCCTGCTCGACTGCTTCTTCGCCCCCGGCTCGGAGACCTGGGCCCGCTTCAGCGAGGCGCCGGCGGCGAAGGTCTACCACCAGGCCTACCGCCACGGGCTGCTCGAGCACACGCTCTCGGTCGCGCAGGCGGTCAGCGCCGCCGCCAACTTCTTCCCCGGGATCGACCGCGACGTCGCCGTCACCGGTGCCCTCCTCCACGACATCGGCAAGACAGAGGCCTACAACGACGACCCGCTGGCGATTGACCTCACCGACAAAGGCCGGCTGCAGGGCGAGATCCCGCTCGGCTACTACCTGGTCCGCCGCAAGATCGAGGACCTGCCCGGCTTCGACCCCGAACTGGCCCAGTGCGTCCTGCACATCATCCTCAGTCACCACGGTCAGCTCGAGCACGGTTCCCCGGTCGTTCCCGCCACCCGCGAGGCCGTCCTCGTGCACATGATCGACAACCTCGGCGGCCGCCTCGGCAGCTTCGACCGGCTCGAGCGCCAGCTTCCCGCCGGCGAGTCCTGGTCCGGTTTCGACCGGGCGTTGTCGGGTTCCGCCTTCTTCGGTGCTCGCGCGGCCTGAGGCGGGGCTAGGCAAGGACGCAGGGAGGCCGAATAGCAGCGCTATTTGGCCGACTGAGGACACCGCATAGCGGCGCCTCAGGCCGCGCGACGGGTCAGCAGCGTTGCGACCCGCTCCATCACCGCAGCTGGTTCGCGGTGGAAGCGGACGTCGGTGACGCGGACCAATTCGATTCCGGCCAGCGCCAGGTCCTCGTCGCGGAGGCGGTCGCGCTCGAAGGCGGCGTTGGTGCCGTGGGTCGCGTAGGTGTCGAGTTCGACCGCGAAGCGCAGCTCGGGCCAGAAGACGTCGAGCTCGAAGCCGGCCTCGA
>DASUNU010000007.1:0-4689 GCA_036276995.1 Solirubrobacterales bacterium | reverse complement strand
GTGCAGCCACAGCATCGCCGGCACCGCCAGGCCGCCGTCGAGGTGAGTGGCGACGGCGGCGGGGAGCTCGTCGCCGTCGTCCTCGCGGGCGGCGACGAGGTCGGCGAAGCGGGTGACCTGGCGCGGGTCCCAGGCCGCGGTCCAGGCGTCGTCGGCGTTGCCGGGAAAGCCGGCGAGGAAGTCGCCGAGCGCGATGTAGCGCCGCCGCCACTCCATCGCCGCCCGCCCCGTCTCGGTCCAGCGCAGCAGCGCCCGCTCGGGGGAGAGGCCGGGGGGCTCGCGCAGCCAGCCGGCGGCGGCCAGTCCGTGCAGGGCGACGCGCTGGGCTCCGAAGGCCGCCGCGCTCAGGCCGGGGCAGAGCTGCGCGAGCGAGCTCTGCTCGCGCAGTGAGGGCTCCAGCACGCCGACCCGGTCGAGCCCGCGCAGGGTCGTCGCCAGCACCACCCCGTCCTGGGAGAGGAACATCGTCCGCCGCATCGCCCCGCGCGAGGCGCGCCCGGGGCTCATCGCCGCCAGCTCCGCAGCGGCCGGTACTTGAATTTCATCAGCGGCCGCTCGACCAGGTAGTAGCTGGCGGCGGCGAAGGGGATCGTGATCAGGCCGCCGACGATCAGCACCGTCCAGTAGCCCTCGTCCGCGCGCGGATAGCCGAGCAGCACGGCGAAGGTGACGTTCCAGAGCAGCAGCCCGTAGGAGATCAGGCCGACCCACATAAGCCAGGGGTGGCCGAGAATGCGGTTGGGGAGGCCCCGGTTGGGATTGCCGAAGACGCCGGGGACGAAGAGCAGGATCGCGGCCAGGCCCTGGACCAGGTTGAGGGTGTTGTATTCGAGGCCGTCGCGGAAGGGGGCGATGATGAACGGGGCCGGGTAGTAGGCGAGCACGGTGAGCACGTAGATCGCCGCCGCGGCGCCCCAGCAGAGCAGCGGCCGCTCGGCAGCCGCCTTTACCGCCCGGTGCAGCCCGGTCCGCCAGTCGAGCACCGAGACGACGGCGAGGCCGAGACCGAGCGCGAACCAGAAGAAGTGCCCGAGGGCCGTGAAGCGAAACCAGTCCTCGCTGCGCAGTTCGAACGGCGGGCCGCCGAGGAACAGCGAGGCAAGGCCGAGGAAGGCGATCAGGGCCAGCTCGATCCGCACCCAGCTACGGACCTCGCGCCCGCGCGCGATCAGCGCCGTGAGCGCGGCATAGAAGGGGAGCATCACGTAGAAGGTCATGTCGACCCCGAGCGTCCAGGACTGCGGCAGCCCGCAGAGAAACTCCTGGTCGGGAGGGCAGACGTCGTGCAGGGGCAGGTGGATGAAGTCGACCAGGCTGTAGAACGCCCACCAGTTCTCGCTGAAGACGCCGTAGAGGCCGACGAAGACGGCGAACCCGGTGAGCGCGACCCAGTAGGCGGGGTAGAGCCGGATGAAGCGCCGGCGTGCGTAGTCACCCACCTTCGGCGCTCCCGGGCCACCGGTGCGATGGGCGATCATCGGCCGGTAGAGGAGAAAGGCGGAGAGCAGGAAGAAGAGGGCGACGAGCCCGTCCATCCGCACCATCATCCGGTTGGGGATGCTTTCGGTGAAGCCACCGAAGCCGCCGGTGAAGAACCAGGCGTGACCGACGATGATCGCGATCGCGGGAATGCCGCGCATGCCGACGGTGAGCGGGAAGCGCGGGTGGTGCGGGGGCGGGGCGACGATGTCGGGAACCGGTTGCCCGGCTCCTGTGGCTTTGGCCTCCACTATTCGGTCAAGGAGGCGAGCAGGACGCTCTGGAAGTCAACGTCGCAGTTGTCGAGACCGAGCAGGCGAGCGGCCTGGCGCTGTTCCCGGCCGATGCTGTCGAGCGCGTTCTCGAGCCGTTTGGACTCGTTCTGGTCGCCCGCCCGCCCGGCCTCCAGCCGCTTTTCGGCGAGCACGATGGCGGGGTCGTAGAGGTCCGCGTAGAGGTCGAAAAGGGAGCTGTTGGCGGCCGGCTCCAGTGCCTGCATCCGCCGCGCTGCCGCTTCCAGCAGCGGGATGCTCGGTTTGATCAGGCGCTCGGTGGTCAGGGTCAGGATGCTGGCGGGAGGGTTCTCGAGCGCCCCCGCGCCGAGCTTCTTGGTCTGGCGCAGGAAGTCCTCGCAGATCGCGTTTGCCTTGGCGAGGGTGGCCGGCGACGCCTGCGGGGCAGGGGTCTCCGTCGGCTCGGAGTCGCCGCCGCAGGCAACCAACGTCAGCGCCGCGAGCAGCGCGGCCGCACCGGCAGGGCAGCGCTTCACGCGACCGCCTCCGGGCCGGACCGCCGCGACCGCAGCCAGTCCCAGGTCGCGGTCGCCCCGATCGCGGCGAGGATCAGCAGGAAGGGGTCGGCGGGGAGCCGGTAGCGGGGTAGCCCGGCGATCGGGGCGGCGACGAGGATCATCAGGATGGGAACGAGCCAGAGGAATAACGGGCCATGGGGGATGCGGGGCGGCCCGTCCGGGCCCCTCGGCCGCGAGCGCGCGATCGCGACCCCGCCGAGTAGGGCGAGGATAGCGACGATCCCCAGGCCGATCCGCTCCGCGGCAGGGGTGGCGCTGCCGATCCCGCGCTCGGAGACCACCTCGCCCCGCGCGTCGACCACCGAGCCGCCGCGGATCTCGAAGAGGCGAAGCAGGTTCCAGGCGGTGACCTCGGCGACGTAGGCGGGATTGGAACCGGCGAAGTCGATGGCCCGCTCGCGCAGCTCGGCATCGACCTCCGCCTCGTCGCGGCCGGGGGTGGTGAAGAGAGCCGTCAGGCCGGGAACGACCTGGGGGTTGCGCCAGGCCCCGTGCGCGTCCGGGTCCGCCTCCGAGGTCTCGTTGTAGGTGCCAGAGAGAGCGATCCCGCCGCTGGTCGTGATCGGGACGAAGCGGCCGAACTCGTTGGCGTCGCGGACGATCCAGGGCAGCACCACGAGCGCTGCGCAGATGAGGGCGAGGCCGGGGGCGGCCAGCGAGGCCAGCCGCAGGGCGGGTCTCGCGGTCCAGACTCCAAGCGCGACCGGCAGCATCAGGGCGAGGGCGGTGTTGCGGGTCAGCGCCGCCAGCCCGCAGAGGGCGCCGGCGGCCGCGGCCCAGCGCAGCGCCCCGCCGGCGCGGCGGAAGTTGAGCACGCACAGCAGCGCTCCCAGCTCGAGCGCGATGAACAGGGTCTCGGAGACGAGGTCGCGGCTGAGCAGGACCAGGGGCGGGAAGACCGCGGCCAGGCCCGCCGCGACGAGGCCGACGCGCCGGCCCCAGATGCGGCGGGCGAGGAGGTAGAGGAGAAGCACCACGACAACCCCCAGCGCCGCTCCCAGCAGGCGGCCGGCGGTGCGGCTGTCGTCGCTGAGCGCGTAGGTGGTTCCCAGCAGGTAGGGGTAGCCCGGCCCGCGGACCGCGGTCGGTCCGCCCTGCAGCAGGTAGCCGCTCGGGGGATAGCCCTCGCCGGCCGCGATCGAACGGGCCGTGTAGTCGTACTCGAAGGCGTCGTTGTGGGGTCGGTAGCCGTCGTCGGCGGCAATTGCCACCACTCGCAAGGCGAGGGCGAGCAGGAGGATGAGCGCCAGCGCCCAGCGCTGACCTGTTCGGGGGGGAAAAGAAGACGAGCCCCCGAATCGGGGGCTCGTCTCGCTGCTGCTTGAGAGGGTCAGGCGCCTACTTGGTCCCGCAGATCGCGGCCGCCGCGATCGACCAGTTGCCGGCCTGGCCGGCGATCGTCTGGCCGGTCACGAACCAGCCACCGCCGTAGAGCTGTTCCTGCTCGCTGGTCACGGTGACTTTGTTGGCCTCGCCGCCGATCGAGTAGCCGCCGCCGAGCACCACGTTGTCGCCGCAGCTCACGCTGGCGAACTTTGGCGTGGTGCCGTTGCTTTCCGAGGTTTCGCCGAAGCGCTGTTCGGAGTCTTTGATACGCGTGTTGGCGTTGGCTTCCGCTGCGGCCGCAGCGGCTTTCGCCTGGTCCGCGGTGGTTTTCGCGGTGTTCGCCGTGGCCTGCGCGGCGTTCGCCGAGGCCTGTGCAGCGGCGGCCGCGGTCACGCCTTTTTTGGCTTCGGTCAGCGCTTTGGTCGCTTCGCTTTTGGCGTCGCCGGCGGCGCTGGAAGCGGAGTTGGCGGTGTTCAGCGCCGAGTTAGCCGTCTGCTTCGCGGTTTTGGAGTTTTTCAGCGCCTTGTTGGCGGTCTGTTTGAGGGTCGCCGAGGTGCTGGCGATCGGGTTCGAAGGCCCGCCCAGAGCCGGCACGGCAAGCGCCAGGGCAAGGACAACGCTCAATCCCAGAACTAGGTAACGCTTACTCATCTGACTCCCCTCGAGTGACTGACATATGAACGAATTCGTATCGGTGCAAGCTTGTGGGCCATTGGATCACATACGGGCGGACGGCGCAAGACGCTCTCTCGCTTTTCTCAACGGGTGTTCTCGCTGAGCCCGATCCTGGCGCTGGCGCATTCGGAGAGGCCGAGCTCGGCGACGGCTTCTTCGACGCCGACGCTGGCATCGTCGGCCTCTTCGGCGCTGGCCACGACTTCCCTCCTGTCGCCGCTGGCGGCAACCCGGGCTAGGCCGCCGAGCTCGACCTCGGCCTCCAGCAGCGTCCCTTCCAAGCCTTCGGCCTGCGCGACCCGGTCGGAAGGAACCTGCAGGGCTTCAAAGCGGGATCGCCAATTGGCGACGATCGGAACCAGTTCCTGCGCGAAAGCGTCGACGTCGCCGGTGCGCCC
>DASUNU010000006.1:0-5369 GCA_036276995.1 Solirubrobacterales bacterium | reverse complement strand
CGGCGTTGACGTAGTAGATCGGCGTGGTGACGTAGTAGCTCATGCGCGCTCGACGCCTACGTTATGAGACCGGCGCCGGGGCCGGTCGCCCTAGCGCCTGGCCTCACGCCCGGTCAGGGCTTTGTAGAGGTCGTTGGCGCGGGTGCCGGTGAGGGCGGCGACGACGCTGGCGGCGGCGCGGGGGCGGGCGCCGGACTGGACCAAATGGCGGAGGGCGTCGACCGCGAAGCTGACGTCCTTGTCGTGGCTGCTGGCCGCGGCGGGGGCGATGACGAGGACGATCTCGCCCTTGACGTCGCCGCGGAAGCGGCGGGCGAGCTCGCCGAGCGAGCCGCGGGCGACCTCCTCGTGGATCTTGGAGAGCTCGCGGCAGACGGCGGCCGGGCGGTCGGGGGCGAGTTTGGCCAGGGCGGCGAGCGACTCGCCGACCCGGCGCGGCGACTCGAAGGCGACCACGGTCTCGGTCGAGCGCAGCACCCGCTCCATCTCCCCGGCGCGGCGCGGCAGGAAGCCCTCGAAGCGCCAGCGGTCGGTGGGCAGGCCGGAGGCGACCAGGGCGACCGGGACGACCGAGGGACCGGGCAGCACGGTCACCTCGAGGTCGCGTTCGATGCAGCGGCCGATCAGCTTGTAGCCGGGGTCGGAGATCGCCGGCATGCCGGCGTCGGAGACCAGCGCGACGACGTCGCCGCGCTCGATCCGCTGGGCCAGCTCGGTCGCCCGCGCCGCTTCGTTGCCCTCGTGGTTGGAGACCAGGCGCGGGGCCGGGCGGATGCCGAGCTTGTCGAGCAGCGAGCCGGTCCGGCGGGTGTCCTCGCAGGCGATGTAGTCAGCGCTGACCAGCGCCTCGCGGACCCGCGCGGTGACGTCATCGAGGTTGCCGATCGGGGTTGGGCAGACGATCAGCCGGCCCGGCATCAGCCCTCGCCCCGCTCGAGTTCGACCCGGGCCAGGGCCGCCGCCCCGATCATCCCGGCGTCGTTGCCGAGGGTCGCGGCGAGGATCGGCGTCCGGTTCATCGGCGTCAGCGCCCGTTCGCGGACTTCGCGCCGGGCCGGGTCGAGCAGCAGGTCGCCGGCCGCGATCACGCCGCCGCCGACCACGATCGCGTCGGGCTGGAAGATGTTGGCGAAGCTGGTGCAGGCGACCCCGAGCCGCCCGCCGATCAGGTCGAAGACCCCGATCGCGGTCTCGTCGCCGGCCAGCGCCGCCTTGGTCACGGCGGTGCCGTCGACCTTCTCCCCCGCCGCCAGCAGCTTGCCGATCGCCGAGCCGGGGGCGCTTTCGGCCGCCGCCAGGCCCTCGCGCCCGAGCGCGGTGCCCGAGGCGAGCGCCTCGACGCAGCCGTGGTTGGGACAGTTGCCCTGGCAGGGCGGGCCGTCGGCCTGGATCACCGTGTGGCCGAGCTCGGCGCCGGCGCCGGTGGCGCCGCGGAAGACCTCGCCTCCGAGGATCAAACCGCCGCCGATCCCGGTGCCGACGGTCAGCATCACCGTGGTTGGCTTGCCCTGGGCGGCGCCGTAGAGGAACTCGGCCAAGGCGGCCACGTTGGCGTCGTTGTCGACGAAGACCGGCAGCCCGACCCGCTCGCTGATCAGGTCGCGAATCGGTACGTCGGTCAGCGGCAGGTTGACCGCCGCGATCGCGACTCCGGTCTCGTGGTCGATCGTTGCCGGGATCCCGAGCCCGACCGCGGTCACGTCCGGCCGCGCTTCCCGCGCCTCCTCGATCTCGCGCGCCAGCAGCTCGACCAGCTCGTCCTCGGTCTGCCCGGTCGAGGCCTCGCGGCTCTCGTAGCGAACCTCGGTCCCGTCGAGCACGCCGATCAGCGCCTTGGTCCCGCCGAGATCGACCCCGATCGTCTCGCCCGCGCTCACGGGCGGCAGGGGGCTGGAAGGCGGGCGACCGAAGACATCGCCATGATTTCTAGCCCTTTATGCCCGATGGTGATGAGCAGCGGCCGTCGGGACCGCCCGACTACAAGGTCTACCGGTCCCGTAAGAGCCTTTCTTCACGACTTAGGTCGCCCGACCTCTCAAGCCTGAGAGACCGCGCAAAGCTGCCTGGGAAGCGGCCTGGGCGCGATCGCGGCGATGGTGACGGCGGCCTCCCCCGCCCCGCGCGGCCGGTTCTTAAGCGAGTGCTCAAATGGGTCGGGATCGCCGCTTTGGGATGGATCTTGCTCAGCTTCCTCGCCTTCGCGGTCTCCGCCCAGCTGCAGTCGTTCAAGCTCTCCGGCGAAGCGAAGGACGCCCTGCACGGCAACCCGATGCTGCTGCCGAGTGCGCAGACGATCCTCGTCCTCGGCACCGACGCGCGCCCGCCCGGCACCGACGACGGGGCCGCCGCCTCGGAGAAGTGCTTCGAACAGCAGGCGCACGGCGACGCCCCCCACGACGGCTGCGAACAGGGGCAGTTCCGGGCCGACACGCTGATGCTGATCCGGGCCGGCGGCGGGGCCTTCCGCAAACTCTCGATCCCGCGCGACAGCTACGCCGAGATCCCCGGCCAGGCGCCGCAGAAGATCAACGGCGCCTACGCCTTCGGCGGCGCGGCGCTGCAGATCAAGGCGATCGAACAGTTCCTCGACCTCGAGATCGACCATGTCGCGATCGTCGACTTCACCGGCTTCGAAGACCTGATCGACTCGGTCGGCGGGATCACGGTCGACGTCCCGAAGAAGCTCTGCGCCGACATCAACGGCGGCGCCGGCGGCGGCCAGGGCGGCGTCACCCTGCACCTCGGCAAGGGCGAGAACACGCTCGACGGCGAAAAGGCGCTGGCCTACTCGCGGATCCGCAAGCCGAGCGAATGCCCCGGCCCCGGCAAGAGCGCCTACACGCTCGGCTACAGCGACATCGACCGCGAGAAGGCCCAGCAGCAGGTGATCAACGGGATCAAGGACCGCCTCACCGACCCCCTGCGCGCCCCCTACAACTTCATCCGCGGCCCGATCATCGGCTGGAACGCGCCGAAAGCCTTCGTCAGCGACATGGGCTTCCTGACGATGCCGCAGCTGGTCCTGGCCGCGGCGATCGGCGGCAGCGCCCCCGCTCACATCCTCTGCGGCCCCGGCAGCGAAGGCTGTGGCATCGGCCCCGGCGGCAGCATCGAAGTCCCGGAGTCGGTCCGCCGCAAGGCGGTCAACCACTTCCTCAACGGCTGAAGCGACGAAACCTGAGTTGAGGCCCCTATAAGGGACCAAACTCAGGATGCGCGGGCGCGCAGCCTCAGTCGGCGGCGGCGGCCTTGGGCTTGGAGTCGCTCGAGCCGGAGTCGCTCGACTTCGAGGAGCCCGAGTCGGAGGAGCCGGAGTCGGACTTCGACTCCTTGGCGGGCTCGGAGCCGTTGCCGCCCTTCTTCTTCTTGCCGTAATCGGTGTTGTAGAAGCCCGACCCCTTGAAGTGGACGGCCGGCGAGTGGAGGACGCGCACCGCCGGGGCGCCGCACTCCTGGCACTCGGTCAGCGCCTCGTCGGTCATCTTCTGGATCACGTCGAAGACGTGGCCGTTCTCGCATTTGTACTCATAGATAGGCACGAGCTGCGGGATTATCGCAGCCGCTACGGTTCCGGCATGTCGACGACGGAGCCAGAGACGCGCCCGACCGAGGTCACGATGGAGGAGATCGTCGCGCTCTGCAAACGGCGCGGCTTCGTCTTCCCCTCCTCGGAGATCTACGGCGGCCTCGGCTCCACCTACGACTACGGCCACTACGGTGTCCTGCTCAAGAACAACGTCAAAGCCGAGTGGTGGCGGGCGATGCTGCAGGACCGCGACGACATCGTCGCGCTCGACTCGGCGATCCTCCAGCACCCGCGGGTCTGGGAGGCCTCGGGCCACCTCGAAGGCTTCACCGACCCGCTCGTGCAGTGCCTCGGCAAGTGCAAGCGGCGCTGGCGCGAGGACCATCTGCGCGAGGCGGTCGAAGCCGAGGGCGGCGACCCGAACGCGGAGCTGCGCTGCCCCGAGTGCGGCGGCGAGCTCTCCGAGCCGCGCCAGTTCAACCTGATGTTCGAGACCCACGTCGGCCCGGTCGCGGGCGAGGGCTCGGAGGTCTACCTGCGGCCGGAGACGGCGCAGGGCATCTTCATCAACTTCAAGAACGTGCTCAGCTTCGCCCGCAAGAAGCCGCCGTTCGGGATCGCCCAGATCGGCAAGTCCTTCCGCAACGAGATCACCCCCGGCAACTTCATCTTCCGCACCCGCGAGTTCGAGCAGATGGAGATGGAGTTCTTCGTTCCGCCCGCCGAGGCCGAGCAGTGGTACCGGACCTGGATCGAGGAGCGCGAGCGCTGGTACACCGAGCTCGGCATCCGCCCCGAATTCCTCCGCGTGCGCGGCCACGACGCTGACGAGCTCTCCCACTACTCCTCCGGCACCAGCGACGTCGAGTACCTGTTCCCGATCGGCTGGTCGGAGCTGGAGGGAATCGCCAACCGCGGCGACTTCGACCTCACCCAGCACGCCAAGTTCAGCGGCGAGAAGCTCGAGTACTTCGACCAGCAGACGAAAGAGCGCTACGTCCCGCACGTGATCGAGCCGGCGGCCGGCGCCGACCGCGCCACCCTCGCCTTCCTCGTCGACTCCTACGAGGTCGAGGAGGTCGAGGGCCGCCAGCGCACGGTGCTGCGCCTGCACCCGCGCCTCGCCCCGGTCAAGGTCGCCGTCCTCCCCCTCGTCTCCAAGGAGGGCATGCCGGAGAAGGCGCGGGAGATATTCACCGACCTGCGCAAGCGCCTCCCCGCCGAGTTCGACGAGGGCGGCTCGATCGGCAAGCGCTACCGCCGCCAGGACGAGATCGGCACCCCCTGGGGCATCACCGTCGATCACCAGACGATGGACGACGACACCGTCACCCTGCGCGACCGCGACTCGCTGGAGCAGACCCGGGTCCCGGTCGCCGGCCTCGGCGACGAGCTGGTCGGCCGCCTCGAAGCTCCCTGGCGCAGCCCGAAGCTCTCCTAGCCCCCTCGACGCCCTCCTGGCCACCGGTTAGGCTCGCGCCACAGTCAACGGCAGGGCGAACGGAGGATCGATGGCCTACGAGATGAAGATCCGCGGCACCGAGCACGAGGTGAAGGTGCGCAGCCCCTGGGCCGTCGCCCTGCTGCCGCTGATCACGCTCGGCATCTACCACCTGGTCTGGTGGTACAAGATCAACAAGGAGCTGAAGGCGTACGGCGAGGCGAAGGGGTTCGACCTCGGTCAGAACCCGACCAACTCGCTGCTGGCGCTCTTTCCCGGCGGCCTGATCATCATCCCGGCCCTGGTCACCTACTGGCGCGGGACCAAGCGCGTCCAGGGCGCCTCGAAGGTCGCCGGCCGCGAGCCGGTCAACGGCTGGATCGCGCTGCTGCTCTACCTGCT
>DASUNU010000005.1:0-2352 GCA_036276995.1 Solirubrobacterales bacterium | reverse complement strand
AGCCGCACCAGCGGCACCTCCTCCGGGGCCAGTCGCTCCAGCAGCGCCCTCGCTTCGAGGCTCTCCTCGGGGTCGAGCCAGGTGTAGGGGGTGCGGATGCGACGGGCGAACTCGAGCAGCCGCCGCGTCTCCTCCGACTCGCGCGGGCCGACGATCTCGACCCCGATCCCCTGGCGCTGCTGCAGCATCTCGCGCCGCTGCACGAAGGCCGAGAGCAGCAGGTCGGAGAGGGCGGGGTCCTCGAAGAGGAGCTTGCGCAGCTTTTCGCGCTCGACCGCGATGTAGCGCATCGGCTCGGTGACGACCGCGGTGAGGAAGACGGTCTGCCCGGAGAGCAGGTTCATCTCGCCGAGGAACCCGTTGGCGCCGTGGCGGACGATCTCGTGTCCGGCCGGGTCGGTGACCGCGGCCTCGCCCGCGAGGATGGCGATGAACGGGTAGGTCGCGTCGCCGACCTCGAACAGCCTCTCGCCGACCTCCGCGCTGCGCTCCTCGCCGTGGTGGCGCAGCGTTTGCAGCTGCGAGCTGGAGAGGACGCGGCTGGTCGGATTGGTCACCCGATCAGGTTAAGCGACCGCGCGAACGGCCCCCAGCACACAAGAAGCACCCGGGTGACCGGGTGCTTCTTGGGGAACGGATGACTCGCAATGAAAGGAAGCACCGGGCGATGAGAACCGGCGCCGTAAGTTCAATGTACCCAGTTTTAATTAGGGCAAACTAAAGAAGCGCGGATTTTTCCTACGGCTTCAGCACGACCTTGATCGCGCCGTCTTCCTTCTTCTGGAACATCGAGTAGGCCTCGGGAGCCTGGTCGAGCGGGACCTGGTGGGTGGTCAGGTCTTCGACCCCGAGCGGGTCGCCGGCCTCGCTGTCGAGCAGCGGCAGGATCTGGTCGGTCCAGCGGCGCACGTGGGCTTGGCCCATCCGCAGCTGCACGCCCTTGTCGAACAGCTGGAACATCGGCAGTGGGTCGAGCTGGCCTCCGTAGACGCCGGAGATCGAGATCGTGCCGCCGCGGCGGACGCTGTCGATGCAGTCGAGCAGGGCGGAGAGCCGGTCGACCGCGGCCTTTTCGGTCGCCTTCGCCGCCAGCGCGTCGGGCAGCAGGCCGGTCAGCGTCTGCGCCATCTTCGCTCCGGGCGCGCCGTGCGCCTCCATCCCGACCGCGTCGATCACGCTGTCGGGACCGCGGCCGTCGGTCTGTTCGCGCAGGTGCGCCGAGATGTCCTGGTGCTGGCCGGGGTCGATCGCCTCGACCCCGTGGCGCTCGGCCATCGCCCGCCGCTCCGGCACGGTGTCGATGCCGAAGACGCGCTCGGCGCCCTGGTGGCGGGCGATGCGGGTGCACATCTGGCCGATCGGCCCGAGCCCGAACACGGCGACGCTGCCGCCGGCCGGGATCTCGGCATACTCGACCGCCTGCCAGGCGGTGGGGAGGACGTCGGAGAGGAACAGGTAGCGCTCGTCGGGCGCCCCGTTCTCCGGCACCTTGATCGGGCCGAAGTGTGCCTGCGGCACCCGCAGGTACTCGGCCTGGCCGCCCGGGACCTGGCCGTAGAGCTTGGTGTAGCCGAACAGCGAGGCGCCTTTGTCGTGCTCGTGGACCTGGGTCGTCTCGCACTGGGCGAAGAGCTTCTCCCGGCACATCCAGCAATCGCCGCAGGAGATGTTGAAGGGGATCACGACCCGGTCGCCGGCTTTGATCTGGGTGACCTCGGCGCCGACCTCCTCGACGATCCCCATCGGCTCGTGGCCGAGGATGTCGCCTTCTTCGATGAACATCCCGAGCACCTCGTAGAGGTGCAGGTCGGAGCCGCAGATCGCGGTCGAGGTGATGCGGACGATCGCGTCGGTCGGCTCCTCGATGGTGGGGTCCGGGACCTGGTCGACCTGGAGGTTGCGTTTGCCGTGGAAGGTGACGGCTTTCATCGGCGCGCCCTTTCTTTACGAAGCTTTTCGGAAGCGGAGCAGTGGCTCGCAGACGACCTCGCGGTCGCGGCCCCAGAGGACTTCGCCTTTGTCTCGGCTACCCCCGGGCAGGGGCGCTAAACGCCCGCGCCGCGAGCCCAGGGCTACGGCGAAATTTCCATACCCCTACTGTTCTGCGCCGAAACGGTCGCTCGTTTTGCCCCTGCGGCGCCGGGTAGACCAGCCCAGTCCCCGAAACGAGAAGGTGAAACAGATGGCGGATTTGAACGAGCGCGACGCGAAGCTGGTTCAGTACCTGAGCGAGGCATACGGCAAGGAGCGCGAGCTCGAGGTGGCGCTGGTCGCGGACATCGCCCTGACCACCAAGGCCCCTTACAAAAAACGCCTCAAACAGCACCTGAAAGAGACCAAAGGCCACGCCAA
>DASUNU010000004.1:0-5213 GCA_036276995.1 Solirubrobacterales bacterium | reverse complement strand
AGAGCACCTACGTCGCCTTCCGCGGCCCCTCGGGCTGGACCACCCAGGGCGTGATGCCAACCACCAGGACCGAGTACCTCTCCGTGCAGCTGGCAAGCCAGTTCTCAGCCGACCTCAGTGCGGCCGTGGTCAGCAGCTCTTACCCGGTCACCGCGGATACCTTGGCCAACACGGGCAACTTCTTCCGTCGCGACAACACCACCGGCCGGTTCCAGTTGCTCAGCCCGCGGCCGAACGGGGTTCAGGGCGACGGCGTCGCCAACATCTTCGACGGCATCGGCTCCGCCGACCTGACCACCTACGCGTTCATGGCGGAGCACCCCTTGCGCGACGGCGACCCCGAGCCCGTCGGCGGCCAGGGGTACCTGATCTACAAGCACCGGATCGGCGGCGAACTGGAGCTGGTCGCCAACAACGCCAACGTCGGCTGGGGCCGGGCGAAAGAGACGGCCATGTCCGCCGACGGCTCCCGGCTCTTCTATACCTCGCCGGGCATCAACGGCGACCAGTACTCCCAAGGCTCCCTCTACCTGAGCGAGGACGGAAGCCCGCCGATCGAGGTCTCGGCCTCGCAACTGCCGACGCCCGAACCGACGCACGAGGTGGCGCAGTTCGTCCGCGCCACCCCCGACGGCTCCAAGGTCCTCTTCGCCAGCACCGAGCGACTGAACGAGGAATCGAACGCCGACGGCGGCGCCACTGTCCACAACGAGGACATCGGCGACCTCTACGTCTACGACGTCGAGAGCGGCTCCCTGCGGGACATCTCCAGCTCCGCCCCGAGCGGCGGCAGGGCGATGGGCGTGCTCGGCGCGAGCACCGATCTCAGCAAGGTCTACTTCGTCGACAAGGCCGTGCTCGCGCCCGGTGGGGTGGAGGGGAGCCCCAACCTGTACTTCTGGGACTCCGCCGCGGGCGTCTCCTTCGCCGGCGCTCTCGCCGCGGGCGACACCACGACCTGGACCGGCGTCGTCACCGAAAGGCAGTCGCGGGTCAGCGCCGACGGCAGCGCCGTCGTCTTCCAGTCGCGCGCCGCGATCGGCGGCTACGACCCCGACGGGCACGTCGGCGTCTACTACTACCGCGGCGGCGGGGCGGCCCCGGTCTGCATCTCCTGCGGCCCGGAGGGGACCGCCGAGGCCGACGCCCAACTGGTCGACCGGTTCTTCGCCAACGCCTGGAACCACCAGGCCCGCTTCGTCAGCGACGACGGCCGGCGCGCCTTCTTCACCAGCGCGGGGGCGCTGGTCGGGCGGGACACGAACGGCAAGCTCGACGCCTACCAGTGGGACGCCGAGGCCGGGCGCCTGGCACTGATCTCCAGCGGCCAGGGCGAATCCGACTCGGTCTTCCTCGACGCCAGCCCGGATGGCGGCAACGCCTTCTTCTCCACCCGCGACCGGCTGGTCGGTGGTGACGCCGACACCCTGGTCGACGCCTACGTGGCGCGGGTCGGGGGCGGCTTCCCCGAACCGCCGTTCGGCCCCGGCGCCTGCGCCGGCGAGGGCTGTAAGCCATCGCGGTCGGCGCCGCCGCCGGGCGCGGCGCCCAGCAGCTCCAGCTACTTCGGGCCCGGCAGCGCCAAGCCGCGCACCCGCTGCGCCAAGCCCACGCGTAAGCGCAAGGCGGCAAAGGCGAAGTCAAAGGCGAGGGGGAAGGCGACGCGCCAGCGGGCGCACGCCCGCAATCAGGTCAAGGCCAAGAAGAAGAAACAGAGCCAGCGCAAGAGCTGCAGGGGAGGTCGGTCGTGATCAGGTTCAAGCAGGCCCTGTCGGGTTTCATCCTCGCGACGGCGCTGCTGTTCGGCGGCGCCGGCGCCGCCCAGGCGCAGGAGTTCGGCCTCGCCGACTTCGACGGTGAAGTTCTGCAGGCGGACGGCTCGCCCGCCAACCGGGCCGGCGGCCATCCCTTCAGCGCCTGGACCGAGTTCAAGCTCAACACCTACGAAGCGCCGCTCGGGATCACCCCCTACGGCAACCTGCGCGACGTCGAAGTCGACCTGCCGGTCGGCTTCGCCGGCAACCCGTCGGCGATGCCGAAGTGCACGGCGGCGCAGTTCTACGCCGATCCCTCCCAGACCGGCCGCCCAGGCTGCCCGCCGAGCACCCAGGTCGGCTACGTCGTCTTCTCGGCGGCGGGGCAGGCCACCAACCGGGTGCCGCTCTTCAACATGGTTGCCCAGCCGGGGACGCCGGCCCAGCTCGCCTTCAAGGCGATCACCTCGAACGTGTTCCTCAGTGCCCAGGTGCGCACCGGCAGCGACTACGGGCTGACGATCGAGGCGCCGGACCTCTCGCAGGGCTACGCGGTCAACGGCACCAAAGTCGTCCTCTGGGGGACGCCGGCCGACCCGGCCCACGACGCCATCCGCGGCTCCTACTGCTGGATCGTTCCCGGGATGGAGCCGATCTGCTTCGTCGAAGGAGGGAATCCAGCGGGGGTCCCGGAGCGGCCGTTCCTGACCAACCCGACCACCTGCACCGGCCCGGTGCAGACCGGCATCCGCGTGCGCTCCTGGACCGGAGAGGCCGACAGCGCCGCCTTCGCCAGCCACGACCAGTTCGGCAACCCGCTCGGCCTCGCCGGCTGCGACGACGTGCCCTTCGCCCCCAGCTTCAAGGCGAGCGCGAGCGAGCTAAGCGCGGCCTCGCCTGGCGGGATGCGGCTCGAGATCGGCCTGCCCCAGAGCGAAGCGCCGAGCGGCCTCGCCACCTCGCACCTGAAGGGCGCGCGGGTGGAGCTACCGGAGGGGGTGAGCGTCAACCCCGGCTCGGCCGACGGTCTCGCCGTCTGCACGCCGGCCCAGGTCGACCTGCGAGGCGACGGCCCCGCCGCCTGCCCGGACGCTTCCAAGGTGGGCAGCGTCAGGCTCGAGACGCCGGTGCTGGAGAACCCGCTCGAGGGCGCGCTGTACCTGGCCAGCCAGCGCGACAACCCCTTCGGCTCGCTGCTGGCCCTCTACCTCGTCGCCGAAGGCAGCGATGTCGTCGTCAAGGTTCCGGGCCGGGTCGAGGCTGACCCCGCCACGGGCCGGCTGACCACGAGCTTCGACGACAACCCGCAGTTGCCGTTCAGCCGGCTCACGGTCGAGCTCTTTGGCGGCCCGCGGGCGCCGTTGCGGATGCCGGACGCCTGCGGCACCTACACCGCGACGGCCGGCTTCACGCCCTGGTCGCGCCCGGGCGAAAGGGTCCAGCGCAGCGACTCCTTCCGGATCGAGCGCGGTCCCGGCGGCGGCCCCTGTCCCGACGGCCGCTTCGAGCCGAAGCTGACCGCCGGCACGGTCAACCCGCTCGCGGGCGCCTACAGCCCCTTCGCGCTGACTTTGAGTCGCGACGACGCCAGCCAGCGGTTGCGCGGACTTTCCATCACCTTGCCGCCGGGCCTGCTCGGCAAGCTGAAGGGCATCCCCTACTGCCCCGACGCCACGCTTACTGGGATTTCCGGCGCTGACGGCAGTGGTGCCGCTCAGCTCGCGAATCCAGGCTGCCCGGCGGCAAGCAAGCTCGGCACGGTCGCGGTCGCGGCTGGGGCGGGCTCCAGCCCGTTCCAGCTCGACACCGGCCGCGCCTACCTGGCCGGTCCTTATAAGGGAGCGCCGCTGAGCCTGGCGGTCGTGATGCCGGCGCTGGCCGGTCCCTTCGACCTCGGCAGCGTCATCGTCCGCTCGGCGCTGCGCGTCGATTCAACCAGCGCGAAGATCACCGCGGTCTCCGACCCGCTGCCGACGATCCTGCATGGGATCCCGCTAGACCTGCGCGAGCTGCGGGTTGCGATCGACCGGCCCGAGTTCACCCTCAACCCGACCTCCTGCAATGCGATGGCGGTCAACGGCTCGATCACCTCCGCCGCCGGCCAGACCGCCAACGTCGCCGACCGCTTCCAGGTCGGCGCCTGCGAACGGCTTGGCTTCGCGCCGAAGCTCTCACTCGACCTCAAAGGCGGGACCAAGCGGGCCAAGTACCCGGCGTTGAAGGCGGTGCTGAAGGCGAAACCGGGCCAGGCCAACCTCGGCCGGGTCTCGGTCGCCCTGCCGCGCAGTGCCTTCCTCGCCCAGGAGCACATCAAGACGGTCTGCACCCGTGTGCAGTTCGCCGCCGACGCCTGCCCCGCAGCGAGCGTCTACGGCAAGGCGACCGCGAGCACGCCGCTCCTGGATAAACCGCTGAGCGGCCCGGTCTATCTGCGCAGCTCCTCCAACCCGCTGCCTGACCTGGTGGTGGCGCTCAAAGGCCAGATCGAGATCGACCTAGTGGGGAGGATCGACTCAGTCAACGGCGGTATCCGCACCACCTTCGACCAGGTGCCGGACGCCCCGGTTACCCGCTTCGTCTTGCAGATGCGGGGCGGCAAGAAGGGCCTGCTGGTCAACAGCCGCGACCTCTGCAAATCGACCAACCGGGCGCAGGTCCTGGTCGACGGGCAGAACGGCAAGGCGGCTGACCAGAGGCCGGTCCTCACCAACTCCTGCGGCGGGAATTCCCGACGCCGCTAGGACACAGCGGCCCGGGAGGACTCTCCCTGCCCTCCCGGGCCGACTTCCTCACCCCGCTTCCGAGAGGAAGTGCGAGGCGACCCGCCACTGGCGCTGCAGGACAGGTTCGATCGTGGCCGTGGTGCAGGCGGCGTCGGCCAGGCACTCGCCCCAGGCATTGGCGCCGTCGATGTAGCGGTTGAGGGCGCGCTCGGCGGGGCTGCCGGCGGTGCGCAGGCAGCCGATCGCGAGGTGGTCGACCGGGATCGCCGCATAGTCGGCGCGCAGCGCCCTGACCGCGTTCGCGTACTGGTCGTAGCTGAGCCCGACCGCGAGCTGGCGGCGCAGGCGGTCGAGGGCGGCGAGCAGGGAGTCGACCTTGGCCGGGCAGGCGGGGGTGCTCGCGGACAGGGCGCGTGGCTGGGTGGTGTTCGCGGCCGTGGCGTCGCCGGCGCCTGTGTCGCCGCCGTCCCCACAGCCGGACAGGATCAAGGCGATGCCGACGATCAAAAGGCAGGCCGCGGATCGAAAGACGACGAAAACTGGGGCCCTGGCGACAGTTTTTGTCGGTTTCCCTGAGCTTGGTGGCATCCGACCGTAGTGTAGAAATGCGCCCGATGCGGAGGCTGAGGCGGAAGGCGGGATTGGCGCTGGCGCTCGCTGCTCTCGCGCTGGCGGGCCTGGTGCCGGCGGCGCGGGCGACGCCTGGGGTCCTCCTCGTCGGCGACAGCCTGCAGGA
>DASUNU010000003.1:0-8230 GCA_036276995.1 Solirubrobacterales bacterium | reverse complement strand
CGGCCGGCGGCACGCTGGCGGCGCTGCTCGCCGGCGACGGCCTCGTCGCCGGCGCGGCGGCCAAGGCCCCGCCCACCGATCTGGTCGGCTGGGACTGGCCGCTCGGGACCTACGGGCCCGACTACTACGAGCAGATCGGCGCCGACCCCGCCGCCCGCTACCGGCTCTCGCCCCTGCGCCGCCCGGCCCGGCGGCCGCTGCTGCTGGTACAGGGTCGCCTGGATCGGGTAGTTCCCTTAACCATGAGCGAGGCCTATGACACCAAGTTTCCCCGCGTCCATCTCTGGGCGGTGCCGGGTGGCCACCACACCGAGCGGGCGCGGCCGTGGGTGCTGCAGCGGACGCTGGGCTGGCTGGGTGAGATCGCTCACCTCGAAGCTTCCTGATTAAGTCCATCAAGAAAGTCGTTTATCGTCAATAGGGTGAATTCGCCTCAACTGGCCCGATCCACGTCCGGGTTCCGTCCTGACATCGAGGGCCTGCGCGCGATCGCGATCGTCGCCGTCCTCCTCTGCCACGCCGGCATCCCCTTTGCCGCCGGCGGCTACGTCGGGGTCGACGTCTTCTTCGTCATCTCCGGCCTCCTCATCACCCGCCTGCTGCTGAACGAGGTCGACCGCACCGGCAGCGTCTCGCTCCGTCGCTTCTACGCGCGCCGGGCGAAGCGGCTGCTGCCGCTCGCCGCGGTCGTGCTGCTCGCCGTCGTCGCCCTCTCCTTCGCCCTCTTCTCGCCCGTGCGCGCGGTCGAAACCTCGGCCGACGTCATCAGCTCCGCGATCTACACCGCCAACTGGCACTTCGCCTCGCAGTCGGTCGACTACTTCGCCCAGGGCGGCGAACCGAGCCCGGTCCAGCACCTCTGGTCGCTGGCGATCGAGGAGCAGTTCTACCTCGTCTGGCCGACCCTGCTGCTCGCCGTCACCTGGTTCTGGCGCCGCCGCGGCGGCGCGGTGCGGCCGGTGCTCTGGTTCACCGTGGCGGCGATCCTGGTCGCCTCGCTGGCAATGGGAATCCACCAGACCGGGGATCAGCCGAACGCCGCCTACTTCTCGACCTTCGGCCGCGCCTGGGAGCTGGCGCTGGGCGCGGCGCTGGCCCTGCTTGGGGCGGTGCGGCTGCCGGGCGCGGTGGCGGCGCTGCTCGGCTGGGCCGGCCTCGGCGCGATCGCCCTCTCGGTGGTCGCCTTCGACGCGGGCACCCCGTTCCCGGGCACCGCCGCCCTGCTCCCGACGCTCGGCACCGCCGCCCTGATCCTCGCCGGCTCCTCGATCTACGCCACCACCCGGGCGGCACCGGCCCGCCTGCTCTCGCTGCGGCCGGTCCGCTACGTCGGCCGCATCTCCTACTCCTGGTACCTCTGGCACTGGCCGGCGATCGTCTTCGCCACCGTCATCTGGGGCCCGCTCTCGCTGGCCGCCGGGCTCGCCGTTACCGCCGCCTCCCTGGTCCCGACCGCGCTCACCCACCACTGGGTCGAGGAGCCCTTCCGGCGCTCCAGGTCGCTGGCGATCTTCCCCCGCCGCGGCCTCGCCTTCGGGGCGGCCTGCGTGGCGGTCGCCGTCGTCGCCGGAGTGTTGCTGTCGAACCTGCAGCCGTCGCTGGGCACGGCGCCCCTGGCCAAGGTCAAGGGCGCCGCCGCGCTCGACGAACAGCCCACGCCGCAGCGCAGCGCCACCGCGGTGCGCCCCAACCCGCTGCAGGCGCGCGAGGACCGCTCGCGCATGTATTCCGACGGCTGTCTGGTCGGGACCACCGGGACCAAGTCCAACAAATGCGTCTACGGCGACGCGCAGGGGAAGCGGACGATGGTCCTGTTCGGCGACTCGCACGCGATGCAGTACTTCCCGGCGATGGAGGAGCTGGCCGGCAAGCACGGCTGGCGCCTGGTCGCGCTGGCCAAGGCCGAATGCACCCCGGGCGAGACCGAGGTGCTCAGCGTCACCACCGGCAGCGAGTACACCGAGTGCGAGACCTGGCGCGAGCGGGCGCTCAAACGGATCGAAGCGATGGGCCCGCAGACGACCGTGGTGATGAGCGGCGCCACCGACTACACGCCCGTCGCCGACGGTGGCCGCCCCGGCGGCCGCGCGCGCGCGGCGACGCTGGAAGAGGGCTACGTCGCGACCCTGACCAGGCTCAGCCGCGCCGGGCTGCAGACGGCGGTGATCAAGGACCCGCCGGGGGCGTCGAGCGACATCCCCAGCTGCGTCTCCCAGGAGCTGGCGAACCTCGAGTCGTGCGCCTTCCGCCGCGTCCGCGACGTCGACCGCGACTACGACGCCCGCGCCGCCAGGAAGACCGACGGCGCCCACCTGATCGATGTCACCGGTGAGATCTGCCCCGACGACGTCTGCCGCGCCGTGATCGGCAACGCCCTCGTCTACCGCGACAAGAGCCACCTCAGCGCCACCTTCGCGCTCACCCTCAGCCCCTGGATCGAGCGCGGCCTGCGCGAGGCCGGCCTGGTCTGAGCGCCCAGCGCTGACGCAGACAATTCATTACACTACGGTTTGTAATGGGAGATCAGTCGGACTGGCGAGCGGAAAAGCTTGAAGAGCGGATCGAGCGCGTCGAAAAGGAAGCGCGCGCGACCGATAGACGCGCCGCTGATCTGAAGCTTCGACTCGACCTCTTGCCTTTGAAAGTGCTGACGGGGGCCATGTGGTTGTTGGCCCTTGCCGGCTACATCGCTCTGCTGATCGCCCTCGCTGAGGGAAGCTAGTCCTTCGCCTCGCCGATGATGAAGTCGGTTTTCTTCGAGTCGGAGAACTTGACCCAGCAGTGGTCGGGGGAGACGCCGGCCTCCTCGATCAGGGCCGCTTCGATCCGCGCGGCGATCTTCGCCTTCTGCTCGTCGGAGCGGCCCTCGTACCAGTGGACCTCTACGAACGGCATGGGGGAGGGAGCGCCGCCGCGCTAGGCGAGCGCCGGCTCCAGCTCGGCCTCGAGGCGGCGCTTTGGCATCGCCCCGACGATTTTCTTCGCGATCGCGCCGTCCTTGAACAGGATCATGGTCGGGATCGAGAGGACTTCGTAGTTGGCCGCGGTTTGCTGGTTCTCGTCGACGTTGATCGAGACGATCTTGAGGTCGTCGCGCTCGCCGTCGATCTCCTCGAGGACCGGGTGGACGACGCGGCAGGGACCGCACCACGGGGCCCAGAAGTCGACCAGCACGGGGCCGTCGGCGTCGAGCACGTCGGCTTTGAAGGTGGCGTCGGTTACGTCGGTGAGTTTCCCAGTCACTGGATATCGATCTCCCGGAATCGAGGTTCGCAGGTCAATACTTCAGAAAGTATAGCGCGTGTTTCCGATCAGCTTTTAGGCATTTTCTTGGTCCGCGCGGCGAAGCGCAAGAGCGGCACCCGCCAGACCGCCTCGGCGACGATCGCGCGGTCCATCTTGGAGTCCCCGGCGCGGCGGTCCCGAAACACGATCGGCACCTCGACCACCCGGAACCCAGCCTTGATCGCGCGGTAGGTCATCTCGACCTGGAAGGCGTAGCCGCGGGCCGCGACCGAGTCGAGGTCGATCGCCTCCAGCACCTCGCGGCGGAAGCACTTGAAGCCCCCGGTCAGGTCCTGCACGTCGACCCCGAGCACGAGCCGCGCGTAGGCGCTGCCGCCGCGGCTGATCGCCTTGCGCAGCGGCCCCCAGTCGCTGATTCCGCCGCCGGGCACGTAGCGCGAGCCGAGTACCAGGTCGGCCCGTCGCGCCGCCGCCAGCAGCCGCGGCAGGTAAGCCGGGTCGTGGGAGAAGTCGGAGTCCATCTCCAGCACCAGCTCGGCGCCGCCGGCGAGGGCGCGGCGGAAGCCGGCGATGTAGGCGGGGCCGAGCCCTTCCTTGTGGCGCCGGTGCAGGACCTCGACGTTCGCGTGTGCCGCTGCCAGCCGGTCGGCAATCTCGCCGGTCCCGTCGGGCGAGCTGTCGTCGACGATCAGCACCCGGGCGGAGGCGGGCAGGTTGGCGCGCGCCGCCGCGACCAGCGCCTCGACGTTCTCGGCCTCGTTGTAGGTGGGGAGGACCAGCCAGGCTGGGCCGCGCTCGCGCTCGGGCATCGGGCGCGATGCTAGATACTTGGGGCGGTGACCAACGCCGAGATCGCCGCCCACCTCGAAGAGCTCGGTGTCCTCTACGAGCTCGACGGCGCGGTCAAATACCGGGTGCTCGCCTACAGCACCGCGGCGAAGGCGATCCGCGAGAGCCCGGTCTCGGTCGCCGAGCTCAGCGCCAAGGGCAAGGCCACCGATGTCCCCGGCGTCGGCAAGACGCTGGCGGAAAAGATCGCGGCGCTGCTCGAGACCGGCGAGATCCCCGCGGCGGTGAAGCTGAAGGCGAAGTTCCCGCCGACCCTGATCGAGGTGACGCGGGTCCCCGGCCTCGGGGCGAAAACCGCGCGCCTGCTCTTCGACGAGCTCGGGATCACCTCGATGGAGGAGCTGAAAGCCGCGGCCGAGTCCGAACAGATCCGCGAGGTCAAGGGCCTCGGGCCGAAGGCGGAGGAAAACGTGCTCGCCTCGCTGGAGCGGCTGGGCGAGCCGGGCGAGGGACCGGGCCGGCTGCTGCTCTCCAAGGTGCTGCCGATCGCCGAGGAGCTGGCGGCGACCCTGCGCGAGCACCCGGCCGCGAACCGGGTCGAGGTCGCCGGCTCGGCCCGGCGCTGGGCCGAGACCTGCAAGGACATCGACATCATCGCCACCGCCGACGAGCCGACCGCGCTCTCGGAGGCGCTGGTCGCGAGCCCGCTGATCGCCGCCGCCGGCAATCCCAGCGCCAGCGGCGTCCGTGCCCAGACCCACAACGGCGTCTCGGTCGACCTGCGGATCGTCGCCCCGGCCGCCTTCGGCAACCTGCTGCAGCACTTCACCGGCTCCAAGGCCCACAACGTGCAGCTGCGCGAAGCGGCGGTCGCCCAGGGCCTCTCGGTCTCCGAGCACGGCATCACCGAGACCGAGAGCGGGGATGTCACCCTCTGCGCGAGCGAGACCGAGGTCTACGAGCGGCTCGGCTACGAGTACATCGAGCCGGAGCTGCGCGAGGGCCGCGGCGAGCTGAAGGCGGCGCGTGAGGGCGAGCTGCCGGAGCTGATCGAGGTCGGCGACATCAAGGGCGACCTGCACTCCCACACCACCCTCTCCGACGGCCGCAACACGCTCGAGGAGATGGCCGAGGCGGCGCGCGAGCGCGGCTACCAGTACCTGGCGATCACCGACCACTCGGCCAGCCACGGCTTCGGCGACCACGTCACCGCCGAGCGCCTCTGGGAGCGGATCGAGGAGGTCCGCGCCTGGAACAAGGGGCAAGATAAGGACAGCAAGGGCTTCCGCCTGCTCTCCGGCTCGGAGATCAACATCGGCCTCGACGGCACGCTCGACTACCCCGACGACCTGGTCGCGGCCCTGGACTGGGTCGTCGCCTCCGTCCACACCTCCTTCTCGGTCTCCGAAAAGGAGATGACGGCGCGGGTGCTGGAGGCGATCGAGAACCCCCAGGTCAACTGCATCGGCCACCTCACCGGCCGCCTGATCGGGCGCCGTGAGCCCTACGGCGTCGACGTCGAGAAGGTGTTCGAGGCGGCCGCCCGCACCGGCACGACGATCGAGATCAACGCCAACCCCAACCGCCGCGACCTCTCCGACCGCCACGCCCGCCTCGCCGCCGACGCCGGCGTCGCGATCGTGGTCAACACCGACGCCCACGGCGTCGACACCCTCGACAACATCGCCTACGGCATCGCCACCGCGCGCCGCGCCTGGCTGACCAAGGCCGACGTCGCCAATACCCGCGGCTGGTCTGAGTTCAAGAAGCTCGCCGGGATTCGTTGAAGACTTGACCCCACTATGGGTGGGTCAAATCCTCAGGCGCGGCTGAGGCGGTCGCTGCGCAGGCCCGGCGTGCGGACCAGCTCGATCGGTCGCAGGGCCGAGTTGGGGACGACGTAGAACTTGACCCCGTCGCGCTGCTCGATCGCCAGCACCGCTCCCTCGCGGGTGTGCCAGGCGAGCGAGACGATCAGGGCGTAGCCGGCGCCGATCACGGCGACGCCGGGGAAGAAGAGGCCGAGGCCGCCGGCGACGAGCGCGGTCACCCCGATCGGCCAGAGCCGCCCGACCGCGATCCGGGCCGGGGTCTCCTGCGGCAGCGAGGTGGCGGTGCGGGCGCGGGCGAGGGCGTCGCGGACGTCGTCGGCGGCCCGGCCCGGCCGGCCGAGGTAGAAGCCGATCGCCAGTGAGACCAGCCACCAGGCGGCGGCGACGAAGATCACCGTGGTGTCGCCCTCGCGGTTGGCGCCGATCGCGGTGATCGCCCCCAGCGCGGTCGCCTCGGCGCCGGTGACGAAGACGGTGAAGCGCAGCAGGTCGGTGTAGGGCACCGCTACTCCGCCAGCCACTCGAGTATTGCCAGCCAGCCCGCGGGGCCGTCGACGAGGAGGTCGGACTCCTCGCGCAGCTCCGGCGGTCCCTCGGCCGAGGCGACGCCGACGCAGACCGCGGCCGCCAGCTCGCCCTCCGCGCGCAGCTCGCGCAGGCGGCGGAAGGCGTCGAGGTCGGTGCGGTCGTCGCCGGCGTAGACCGCGCGGTCGAGCTCGCCGCCGGCCAGCAGCGAGGCGACCGCCGCGTCCTTGCCGCCGCCGCCGACCGGGCGCAGCTCCAGCACCTTGCGCCCCCAGCGCGGTTCCAGGCCGGCATGCCCGGCCTGGTTCGCGACCTCGTGGGCGCAGCCCTCGGCGTGCTCCTCGTCGTCGGCGCCGCGCCAGTGCAGCGCCTGGATCGGCCCCTTGTCCTCGACCCGCAGCCCGGCGCCGCTCAGTGTCCCGGGCTTGAGGCCGGCGAGGAACTCGGCCGCCTCCGCCTCGCGCCCGGCCAGCGAGGGGTCCGGCCGCGGCTCGGTGTCGCCGGGCAGCAGCAGCTCCAGCCCGTGGTTGCCGGCGTAGGCGAGCTGGTCGAGCCCGACCAGGCGCCGCGCGTCGGCAGCGCGGCGGCCGGAGATGCAGCCGACCAGCCCGTAGCGCTCGGCCAGCAGCGCCAGCAGCTCGCGCGCTGCGGCCGGCACCGCCGCATCCTCGGCCCGCGGCACGATCGCCGCCAGGGTGCCGTCGACGTCGGTGAGGATCGCCGCCCGCCCCGGCTCCGCCCGCAACGGCCCGAGCGGCTCGCCCCAGGCGCGGTCGGCCGTCTCGGTTTCGCCAGGCACGGCATCTAGTATCGCCAAGATGCCCCCCAGCTCCGGCGCCATGCCCTCCGACCGGTTGCTGAAGCTGGCGGCGATCGGCACCCTCGCCGGCGTCTTCAGCGGCCTCTTCGGGGTCGGCGGCGGGACCGTGATCGTGCCCCTGCTGATCCTCTGGTTTGGCTTCGGCGAGCGCCTCGCGACCGGCACCAGCCTCGCCGCGATCGTCGTCATCGGCCTGCTCGGCGCGCTCGCCCAGGGCGGCATCTACGGCAACGTCCATGTCCTCACCGGCCTCCTACTGGCGATCCCAGCGGTATTCGGGGTCGTGCTCGGGACCGCGATCCAGCAGCGCATCCCCCAGCGCGCCGTCTCCTACCTCTTTGCCCTGCTGCTGGTCGCGATCGCGATCGAGCTGATCCTCAAGTGAACGAGCTGCTCGCGATCCTGATCGCCGTCGCCGGCGGCCTCGCCGGCGGCCTGGTCGGCGTCGGCGGCGGCGTCCTCTTCGTCCCCGCCCTGACCATCTTCCTCGGCCTCACCCAGGTCGAGGCCGAGTCGACCTCGCTGCTGATGATCGTGATCGTTGCCCTGGTCGGCGCCTACCGACAGAAGGGCTACGGCAACGTCCGCCTGCGCGAGGCCCTCGTCATCGCCGCGCTCTCCCCGCTCGGCGTGCTGATCGGCGTCGTCGTCGCCAACAACATCTCCGAACGCGCCCTCCAGCTCGCCTTCGCCGCGGTCGCCCTCTTCTTCGCCGCCCAGCTCGTCCGCCGTGCCCGCTCGGCGCCTTAGCGCTCGGCGTCGCGCACCTCGACCAGGTCGTCGACGATCTGGAAGTCCCTGGGATTGAAGGTCAGGAGGGGGACGCCGTGGACGTTGGCGGTGGCGGCGATCGCCAGGTCGAATGCCCGCCGTCGTGGCTTGCCGCCGCGCTGGACGACGGCCGCGTGCAGCCTGCCGCACTCGCGTGCGACCGCGGCATCGAACGGGAGCGCGTCGAAGCTGTTCTCGACGATGCCGAGGCGCCGCACCCGCGCCGCCCGTGCCTTCTCGTCCGGCG
>DASUNU010000002.1:0-9511 GCA_036276995.1 Solirubrobacterales bacterium | reverse complement strand
TCGCCGCCCGCTGTGAATCCGGCAGCGCCCGCAACCGCTCCATCAGCTCCGCCATCTCCTCGCGGCGTTCGGCCTCGGCGGCGGCGCTGAGGCCGCCCGCCAGCGCCACCTCGTCGAGCTCGGCCGCGGTTGGCGGCCGGTCGCGCAGCTCGTTCAGGGCGGTGTTGCGGACGATCCGGTAGAGCCAGGGCCGCAGCTCGATCTCGTTCTCGGACCCGCGCAGGGCCAGCAGCGCCTTCGAGAGCGCGTCCTGGGTGACGTCCTCGGAGCGGCTGCCGACGAAGGCGGCGGCGAAGCGGTCGAGCGGCTTGCGGTAGCGCCGCACGATCTCCTCGAAGGCGGTCTCGTAGCCCTCGCGCACCAGCTTGACCAGGCGCTTGTCGGGCTGGGTGCGGAGCGCCGGCCCGAGCAGGATCCGGGTGGCAAAGGGCTCTGCTGGCGGTGGCATCGTCTCGTTGGCTCCTGTCTGCGGCACTGGACTGCGGTACTGATATGAGAGCAGGACGGTTCAACCGCTCTCCCGATGCTGACCCAACACCTACCCAGCCCGAAGATCACGCGAACCGGAGCAGCTCGCCGTGGATAGGGGGATGGCGGTGATCCTCACCGCCTGCGCCGGCGGCCTCGTCGCCACCCAGGCGCCGATCAACGCCGGGCTTGCCAAGGCGACCGGGGGGCTGCCGGCAGCGCTGATCTCGTTCTCGGTCGGCTCCGCGCTGCTCGCCGCGATCGTCGTGCTCAGCGGCAAGGCCGGCGGCCTGGCCTCCGCCACCGACGTCAGCTGGTACTACCTGCTCGGCGGCCTGCTCGGTGCCGCCTACGTGACCACGGCGCTGCTCGCCGTCCCCGCGATCGGCGCCGGCGGGGTCGCCGCCGCGACCGTGACTGGCCAGCTCACCTTCTCGGTCGTGGTCGACCGCTTAGGCCTGTTCGGCCTGGACCAGGTGGCGATCACTCCGACGCGTGTGCTCGGGGTCGCCCTGCTGCTGGTCGGGACCTTCCTGGTGATCCGCTGAGGGGACGAACTCGGGCGGCGCGATCTCCAGGTAGTGCGAGAAGGACCAGTCGACGAAGCGCTTGTTGCCCATCAGCCGGATCGCCGGGGCGAGGATCCGCGGCGGCACCCGCGGGATCAGCTTCTGCACCCGCAGCATCCACTTGAACTTCCACTCGTGCGAGTCGTTGAACCCGGCGTAGGTCGCCGCCGCCTGCTCGCGGCTCTGCCGTCCCTCGACGACGCCGCGCAGCTCGCGCCCGAGCGCGATGCCGAAGTAGAGCGCGGTGCGGATCCCCTCGGCGCTGAGCGGCAGGCAGTGCCCGGCCGAGTCGCCGGCGAAGAAGACGCCGCCCTCGGTCGCTTTGCGCAGTTTGTGCGGGATCCAGTTGCCCTGGTACTCGTTCGGCTCCTTGCCCAGGTCCTCGGTCAGCTGCACGGTCGTGTCCTTGACGTGGAAGCGGGGGTCGAAGGAGCCGATCCCGATCCGCAGCTCGTCGCGGGCCGGGAACGACCAGCCGTAGCCGGCCGGCACGTACCTGCGGTCGATCCAGATCGCGAGGTCGTCGGACTCGCCTGCCGGGTGCACCTCGAGCCCGCGCGAGAGCGGCGCGTCGGGCGGCTGGTAGACGTCGCCGGAGGCGAGCACCCGGCGCCAGCCGAGCGCGTCGACGACCAGCGGGGCGGAGACGACGCCGCGGTCGGTCTCGACCGCGATCTCGCCGTGCCCGTTGGCCGACGGCGCACGCCCGTGCACCTTGGCGGTCTCGAAGGTGGCATCGCAGTCGGCCCAGAGCAGCTGGCAGAGCTCGCGATAGTCGAAGGTGGAGAAGGTCCAGGGGAGGCGGTAGCGGGAGGTCCCGTGGGGGGTGTGCATGACCAGCGTGTCGAAGCGCTGGCGCTCGCTCTCCATCAGTCCGAGCCGCCGCAGCCACTCGGTCGGGATCCCGCAGGCGGAGGTCTGGCGCTCGCCGATCTCGTAGCGATCGACGATCAGGATGTCGGCGCCGGAGCCCGCAAGCTCGCGTGCAATCGCCAGTCCAGCGAAGCTGGCACCGCAGATCAGGACGTCGTGCGAACCCTCCAGCGGGGTGCGCTCATCGCCGCGCTTGGTCGCTCGGGTCGGCATCGCGGTCGATTCTGCCATTATTCGCCGCCGTGTCCGCGACCGACGTTCTGACCGCCCCTGCGCCCACCGCCACCCCCGTCGAGGGATCCGGCGGCCTGCTGCTGCAGATCGACGGCCAGATCGTTCCCAACTACGCCGCCACGATCGTCTCCTTCGAGGAGGGCGACGTCGTCAACGGCAAGGTCGTGCGCATTGACAAGGACGAGGTCCTGGTCGACATCGGCTACAAGTCGGAGGGCGTCATCCCCTCCAACGAGCTCTCGATCCGCAAGTCGGTCGACCCGGCCGAGGAGGTCGAGCTGGGCGAGGAGATCGACGCCCTGGTGCTCACCAAGGAGGACGCCGAGGGCCGCCTGATTCTTTCCAAGAAGCGCGCCCGCTTCGAGAAGGCCTGGCGCCGCATCGAGGTCGCCGCCGACTCGGGCGAACCGGTCGAAGGCAGCGTGATCGAGGTCGTCAAGGGCGGGCTCATCCTCGACCTCGGGGTGCGCGGCTTCCTGCCCGCCTCGCTGGTCGACATCCGCCGCGTCCACAATCTCGACGAGTTCATGGGCCAGACGCTCGAGTGCAAAGTGATCGAGCTCAACCGCTCCCGCAACAACGTCGTCCTCTCGCGCCGGGCTGTGCTCGAGGAGGAGCGCAAGGAGGTCCGCGAGCAGATCCTCGGCCGGCTCGAGCCGGGCCAGGTCGTGGAAGGCAAGATCTCCAACATCGTCGACTTCGGCGCCTTCGTCGACCTCGACGGGATCGACGGCCTGATCCACATCTCCGAGCTTTCCTGGAGCCACGTCAACCATCCCTCCGAAGTCGTCGCGATCGGCGACACGGTGCGGATCAAAGTGCTCGACATCGACCGCGACCGCCAGCGCATCTCCCTCGGTCTGAAGCAGACCCAGGAGGACCCGTGGCAGCGCGTGATCAACACCCACCGCCCGGGCGACGTGCTCGAGGGCTCGGTGACCAAGGTGGTCGCCTTCGGCGCCTTCGTCGAAATTCTGCCCGGCGTCGAGGGCCTGGTCCACATCTCCGAGCTCGCCGACCACCACGTCGAGAACCCGAGCGAAGTGGTCGAGCCGGGCACCAAGCTGAACGTGAAGATCCTCGAGATCGACGAAGAGCGGCGCCGCCTCTCGCTCAGCATCAAGCGGGTCGAGGGGCAGAACATGCCGATGCAGGATCTCGGCGAGCAGCTGGCCGCGGCAAATGCCGAGGGCTCAGAGGCCCCGGCCGCCGAGGCCGAGACTGTGGCTGAGCCGGCCGCCGAGGAGGCTCCCGCGACTGAGGAGGCCCCTACGGCCGAGGAGCCGGCTGCCGAGGAGTCCCCCGAGGCCGAGGCCGAGCAGCCCGAGAGCCCCGCGCCGGAGGAGATTCCGGCCGAGGAGGCGGCTTCCGAGGATGCCGAGCCGGCTCCGGTCGCCGAGGCGAACGGCACTACCGAGGACGAGGGCGGCGAGGCTCAGGAGGGGGAATCGGTCGAGGAGCGGCCGGACTCGCCCGATAGCACCGACGAGGCCGCGGGCGAGACGTCCGAGTCTGAGTCCGAGGAAACCTCCGACTCCTAGACGGCTATGCCGCTGACGATCGGCCTCACCGGCGGCATTGCGGCCGGGAAGTCCGAGGCGCTGGCGGCCTTTTCGCGCCTCGGCGCGGCGACGCTCTCCAGTGATGCGGTCGTGCACGAGCTGCTCGACTCCGAACCATTGCTGGGCCGCCTGGTCGAGCGCTGGGGGCCGGAGATCGTCGCCGACGGCGAGGTCGAGCGGGCCAAGATCGGCGAGATCGTCTTCGCCGACCCCGAGCAGCTGACCTGGCTGGAGGGGCAGATCCACCCCCTGGTCAGAGACCGGATGGCCGCCTGGCTGGGCGAGCTGCCGGGCGAGACCGCGATCGCCGTGGTCGAGGTGCCGCTGCTGTTCGAGTCGGGCCTGGAGGGCGCTTTCGATACCACCGTTTCGATCGTCACCGAGGACGAGGTGAGGCGGGAGCGGGCGGCCGCTCGGGGACATGCGCTGGTCGACGAGCGCGAGGCGCTGCAGCTCGCTCAGGACGAGAAGGCGGCCCGGGCCGAGCACGCGATCGCCAATGACGGCACGGTCGAAGACCTCGAACGCGCGCTGGCGGCCCTGATCGAAAGGCTGGGCAAGTGAGGCGGCGCGCTCGCTCGCGGCGCTGGCTGATGCTCGGCACCGCTGCCGCCGCGCTCGGGTTGCTGCTCGGGGTGATGGTCGCCACCGGCAAGTTCGATCAGGCGATCCAGGAGCTGACCCTGCCACTGCGCCACGAGGACATCATCCGCCAGCAGGCGGCCGAAAAGGAAGTCGACGCGGCCCTGATCGCCGCCGTGATCTACTCCGAGTCGAAGTTCAGTGATGCGACCTCGAGCGCGGGCGCCCGCGGCCTGATGCAGATCACGCCGGAAGCGGCGAACGAAATCGAGCGGCTCAGCGGCGGCACCTCGTTCAACCTCGACGACCTCTCCGACCCGGAAATCAACATTCGCTACGGCACCTTCCTCTTGCGCGAACTGCTCGAGCGCTTCGACGGCGATCTCGCCGCCGCCCTCGCCGCCTACAACGCCGGCCCCTCGAACGCGGAAGAGTGGGGCGGCAGCGGCCTCACGGTCAGCGAGATCCCCTTCCCGGAAACGCGCGCCTACGTCGAAGAGGTGCTCGACAAGCAGGGTTCCTACCGCCAGGAGTACGCCCAGGAGCTGGGTTACCGATGAGCTCCGAAGCCCCACGCCCCCGCGTCGCCGCGCTCGCCCTCGCGGTCGGCATCGTCCTCGCCGACTCCTCGATCGTCGTCCTGGCGCTGCCCGAGATCTACCGCGAACTCGACACCAGCGTCGCCGGGGTCACCTGGGTGCTGATCTCCTTCAACCTGGTGATGGCGCTGGCGGCGGTGCCGGCGGCGCTGCTGGCGCGCCGCGCCGGGCCGGGGCGCGCCGCCGCGGTCGGGCTGGCGGTCTTCGCCGGCGCCGGCCTCGCCTGCGGCATCGCCGACCAGCTCTCGACCCTGATCCTGGCCCGCTGCGTGCAGGCGCTCGGCGGGGCGCTCGCGGTCACCGCGGCGCTGGAGCTGCTGCCGGCGACGGTCGGCTCCGAGCGCCGCGCCACCGCGATCTGGGCCAGCGCCGGCGCCACCGGAGCGGCCCTTGGCCCGGCCGTGGGCGGCCTGCTCACCGAGCTCGTCTCCTGGCAGTCGATCTTCCTGATTCAGGTGCCGATCGCGCTTGCCGCCGCGGTGCCGATTCTCGCCGTCGCCAAACACGAGGCCGCGACCGGGATCCTGCAGGCCGAGGTTCGTCCAACCGGCCGGCCCCACGTCCTCGCCAACGTCGCCCTGGCGATGGTCTCGGCGGCGATCGCGGCGGCGCTTTTCCTGCTCGTCCTGCTGCTGATCGAAGGCTGGCGCCTGACCCCGATCGGGGCTGCGATCGTGGTTTCCGCGATGCCGCTGGCGGCGCTGCTCGGCAGCCGCCTCGACCCGCTCGTCTCCAGCGCCAAGGCGCGCGCCGCGGCGGGGGCGATCCTCGTCTCCGGCGGCCTCGCCGGGTTGGCCTTCCTGCCCAAGGCCGAGGTGGCGCTGACCCTGCCGCCGCAGATCTTGATCGGGATCGGCCTGGCGCTGGTGCTCTCGGCCCTGACCGAGACCGCGCTCAGCGGTCGCGCTCCCCAGGCGATCCACGGCGGCTGGACGATTTCCTCTCGCCATGCCGGGGTGGTGATCGGGCTGCTGGCGCTGACCCCGGTCTTCACCGCCGACATCGCCGAGCAGCGCAAGGACGCGATCAACGCCGGCACCGCGGTGATCCTCGACTCCAAGGTCAGTCCGCTGCTGAAGCTCGACCTGGCGCAGAAGATCGAGAGCCAGCTCGACGGCGAGGAGGGGAAAGTGCCGACGATCGGGCCGGCCTTCGAGCCGCTGCCCGACGACCCCGAGCAGCGGGCTGAGGTCGAACAGCTCCGCGACGAACTGCAGGAGCAGCTCAACCGCGGCGCCACCCATGCCTTCAGTCCCTCGTTCCTGCTCGCCGCGATCATCGGCCTGCTGGCGCTGATCCCGATCGGCCTGGCGCGGAGGGTGGACCTGTGAACGCCGGGCTGCGGGCGCAGCTGCTGATCGGCGGCGCGATCGTCGCCGCGGTCGCTCTGGTCGGCATCTACCTGGCCGCCGGCGGCTCCGACTACACCCCGGCGAAGAGCCAGGATCCCTGCGAGCACCGGCCCTGGAGCAACCCCGAAGGTCTTGGCGAAATCGCCAACCAGTTCTCGGTCTCAGCGCTCGACGGCGCCGCCTGCGAGCTCGGGGTTACGCGCGAGGCGCTGGCCCGGGCGCTGGCCTCGCCGGAGGCGCGCGAGCGCTTCAGCGAGCGCTACGGGATCGACGACGAGAAACTGGCGGAAGCGATCCGGGCCGGGCTGCTGCGGGCGATCGACGACGCCGAAGAGGCGGGGGCGCTGAGCCCACTGCTGGCCGGGCCGCTGCGCAGCACGGTCGAGGAAATCCCGCTCGACCAGGCGATCGAACTGATCAACAACGCCGATTCGCTGCTGGGTAGCGCCGAAAGCATCCTTGGCCCGGCCGGCGACCTGCTCGAACGGTTCCTGCCGTAGGTCGCCTGACCAGATAAGGATTCTTTTTCCTCAAGTCCCGCGCGGGGCCCTCCGATAGTCGGGGTACCGCCATGTCCGAGCAGCGTCGAGACCCCACGGAGCGCACCAAGCTGGTCGTCCCGATCGTGGTCGGGACCCGTCCCGAGGCGATCAAGCTGGTGCCGATCATCATCGCCCTGCGCCAGAGCGAGCTCTACGAGCCGGTGGTCGTCTCGACCGGCCAGCACAACCGCCTGGTCGAGTACATCTTCGAGCTGGCGGACATCAAGCCGGACGTCACCCTCTGGGCCGGCTCGCGCCGGGCCAACCTGAACGAGCGCGTCGCCTCAGTGATGCAGCGCTTCGAAGACTTCTGCGTCGAGCGCTTCGACGTCGACCCGGACGCGGTGCCCACCTCCGAGGATGTGCTCAGCGGCCGCCATCCGGCCGCCGTCCTGGTCCACGGCGACACCAGCTCGGCGATGGCGGCGGCGCTCTCGGCCTTCCACCTGCACATCCCGGTGATGCACGTCGAGGCCGGGCTGCGCACCGGCCACGGCAACCTGACGCCGTTCCCGGAGGAGCTGAACCGGCAGGTGATCTCGACCATCGCCGCCCTCCACTTCGCCCCGACCTCGGCCAACCTGCAGAACCTGGTCCGCGAGAACATCCCGGTCGACCAGGTCTTCGTCACCGGCAACACCGGCATCGACGCGCTCCAGTGGGCCTCGGGGATGGACGTCGAGTTCGCCAACCCGGAGCTGCAAAGGCTGCACGACAGCGACGCCCGCATCGTCGTCGTCACCGCCCACCGGCGCGAGAACTGGGGCGACGGGCTGCGCGGCATCGCCGCCGGTGTCGGCCGCCTCGCCGACACCCACCGCGACACCCACTTCGTGCTCCCGGTCCATCCCAACCCACGGGTGCGCGAGGTGCTGACCGAGAGCCTCACCGGCTACGACAACGTCCTGCTCACCGAGCCGCTCGGCTACGCCACCTTCGCCCGCCTGCTCGGCCGCTGCCACCTGGTGATCACCGACTCCGGCGGGATCCAGGAAGAGGCTCCCTCGCTGGGCAAGCCGGTGCTGGTGACGCGGGAGACGACCGAGCGCACCGAGGGGCTCGCCGCCGGCACGCTGAAACTGGTCGGCAACGACCCCGAGCGGATCTTCGCCGTCGGCACGCGGCTGCTGGAGAGCGATGCGGCCTACGCCGAGATGGCCAGCGCCCAGAATCCCTATGGCGACGGCCGCGCTGCCGAACGCATCGTCGGCTCGCTCGAGCATCTGCTGCTCGGCGAAGAGCCGCCGACCCCGTTCGGCCCCGGCTACAGCCGCGCCGCGGTCACCGTCGCCGCTGGCTACGAGCCGATGCCGGGCTCCGCCTTCGAGCTGCTGGAGGCGGCGGTCGACGGCAGCGCCCCGGACTCCGAGTCGCTGCGCGTCGCCGCGCCCGCGCCCGATGCGGTCGCCGAGCCCTCGCTGGCGGAGGAGTCGATCGTCCTCGCCGAGGACTGAGCCGTGGCCACCCCGACCTGGCCCTTCGAGGGCCTGCCGGTTGGCTGGGAGATCCTCTTCAGCGTCTGCTTCGTCGTTGTCGTGGCGATGTTCTGCTGGACGGCGATGCTCTTCTTCCGCGGCCACGCCGCGATCGTGCGCCCACCGCAGCCGCCGCCGCAGGGGGCCGACGCTTTCTCCTGGGTCTTCCTCGTCCCGGCCCTGAACGAGGAGGTGACGATCGCCGACAGCGTCGAGCGGTTGCTCGGCCTGCCGGTGGCGAAACGGCGGGTGATCGTGATCGACGATGGCTCCGACGACCGCACCGGCGAGATTCTCGCCGCGATCGACCACCCCGACCTCTTCGTGCTCTCGCGGCGGGCGCCGAACGCGCGCCAGGGCAAGGCGGCGGCGCTCAACTACGCCTACCGCTCGCTGCAGGATTACGCCGACCGCGAGGGCACGATCGTGGTCATCGTCGACGCCGACGGCCGCCTCGACGCGGAGGCGCCGCGCTTCGCCGCCGCCCACTTCGCCGAGCCGGAGGTCGGCGGCGTGCAGTCGCTGGTCCGGATCTACAACCGCGGGCACCTGCTGACCTGGCTGCAGGACGTCGAGTTCGGCGTCTACGGCCACCTCTTCCAGGCGGGCCGCGACCACTGGGGCACGGCCGGGATGGGCGGCAACGGCCAGTTCAACCGGCTCGCCGCGCTCGACGACGTCAGCAACGACGAGGGACCCTGGCGCGACAAGCTGACCGAGGACCAGGACCTCGGCCTGCGCCTACTGGCGGCCGGCTGGGAAGGGCGCCAGGATCTGCGCGCGACCGTCGACCAGCAGGGACTCTCGAAGCTGCGGCCGCTGTTGCGCCAGCGCACTCGCTGGTCGCAGGGCAACCTGCAGGCGATGGCGCTGCGCGGAGAGGTGCTGCGGGCGCCGGTCGGGCTGGGCGCCCGGGTCGAGCAACTCGCCTACCTCCTGATGCCGTTCTGGCAGGGGATCATCGGCCTCGGCCTGCTCGGCGGCCTGTTTCTCTGGGTGACCGGGGAGGCGGAGTTCTGGGGCGCCGGCCCGGCCTGGCAGCTCGCCTTCTTCTACCTGCTCGCCTTCGGCGGCACGATGCTCGGCTGCATCGCCGCGCGCGCCGAGGCCGGCCCGCTGGGCTGGCTGCGCGGCATCCTCGTCGCCCAGATCTACACGCTCTACACCTGGTTCATCTGGCCGGTGCTGCTGCGCTCGACCCTGCGTCAGCTATCCGACCGCGGCGAGTGGGCGAAGACCGAACGCGAGCCGATCG
>DASUNU010000001.1:0-2725 GCA_036276995.1 Solirubrobacterales bacterium | reverse complement strand
TGCCGCCAGCCCTTCGAGCAGTTCAAGACGATCTAGCTTTCTCGCGTAACCAACGCCACTGACGCCAGACGGGCGCCGATTTTACGCCCCTCCCCACCTGCCTGCGATTCAAAGGACAGTGACGGATGTGGAGGGCCTCGTCAGCCCCGGGCGGACCGCGAAGCCCGGCGCCCGCCTCCGCTCATCATTTCAGGAAATTCCTTCCATCGCTCGGGCGGCGGACGCCCGCGTCCGTGGCTCTTTCGGGGAGCACGCCGTTGAAACGTCGTTCCCCTCGATCTCGACCCCGGCGGCTCCCGCTCGACCTTCTCGACCGGCGGCACCGGCCCGCCCGTCTACTCGGCGATCCCCCAGAGTGAGAAGGAGACCGGCCGGTGCGAGCCTTATGGGTAGCCTTGGCGGTCGTAGAGCGCCCTCAGGCCGCCGGCGATGCCCACAAGCAGGCCCAGAGCTGCGAGCGCGAGCACGGCGCCCCCAAACAGGCTCGCCCCGGAGTCCTCGCCGAGCGGCGCTCCATCGGCAGTCGGTGGCTGCGAGGTCGCCGCCGGTGGCTGCAAGGTGGCAGTCGGTGGTCGCCACCTCTCCTCGCCGAAGGCTCCGAGGACTCCCCCGGGCGCCCCGTTTGCGCCCCCGCCTGACGAGCCGTCAGAGCGCGATGCCACGAGACCGGCACCCGCGTCGCCGCTTGCGGCACCCGGTGAGCCCAAGCCGCCACCGCTCGAGCCGGAGTCACCGCCCGAGCCGGAGTCACCGCCCGAGCCGCCTCCGCCGGGGTCGTCTCCGCCGGGGTCTTCTCCGCCCGGGTCTTCTCCGCCCGGGTCTTCTCCGCCCGGGTCCGGGTCTTCTCCGCCCGGTTCTTCTCCGCCGGGGCCGCCACCGCCACCTGGGCCGCCACCGCCACCTGGGCCGCCACCGCCGCCTGGGCCGCCACCGCCGCCTGGGCCGCCACCGCCGCTTGGGCCGCCACCGCCACCTGGGCCGCCACCGCCCGGGCCGCCTCCGTCATCGTCATCGGGCGGGTCATCGTCCGGAACCTGAAGAACGGAGAGATCGGGGAGAGGAACCGGGGCAACCTGCGCCGCCGCAGGAGATGCTCCCACCGCCGAGAGACCTGCCACAACGATCAGAATCGCAAGCCGCCGCATGTTGACCCCTTAGTCAGTCCCCTTTGGTGCGCCTCAAGGTTATTCCATCTCCTCACCGCGACAAACGTCCCCGCTTCCGGATGGCACATCTAACTCGCCCACCTGACCAGCACCTCGCTCGCCCACTCAGGCCCACGCCGGCGAAAGAGCTCGGCCAGCGCAGCCGCCTTGGGTCGCCGACCCGCCAGGCCGGCCAGGCAGGCGAGCACGGCGGTCACAGGCCGTCACCGCGCCCTTAGTTCAAGACGATCTAGCTGCGGTCCGCCGCCGTCCGCCGGCGAGCGCTCTGAGCCCAAGCCCTGCCGCGATCAGCGGGAACCCGACCACGACGAGAAAGGTCTGCCACATCCAAACGGGCGGTGACTCGAAGTCCGACTCGGGAATCCCCGCGGGAACCGAGAGGAAGACGACGGCAATTGGCAGAGGAGAGCGACCCACTCGCGAATCGCGTACCCGAAGGCGATGTGCGCGAGCACGACGACCCCGACGGCAGTCCACCCGCCGACTTGCCTGCCGTCGAGCACGCTTGAGTCGAGGACGCCGTAGATCCAGATACCGCTCAACGTCAGGTACGCAAGCGCACCGAGGACGAACCGCTCCAGACGATCGAGCCCGCTCGTCATCCGAAGCTCCACGCGCGCGTGGCCAGGAGTGCGAACCCGGCGATCGCGCCGGCCTATGACACCAGGGCAACCAAGCGCCCCGATTACTCGCCGGACAGGGGAGCTGCGGCCCGTGATCGCATAACTGACGATATAGCAGAAACGCGATCGAGTGTAAGAGAGCGGAGCCGCGCCGCCGGCGTGCCGCCTCGTCGGAACGCTCGACCCGCTCGAAGACTGCGTCGGACTTAGACTCCGCGGTCCGGGGATGAGAGCGACTCTTGCAGCACTTGCCGCCTGCTTCGCGCTGGCCTCGGCCGCGTGCGGAGGAGGCGGGGACGACGACCGCACCGCCGAGTTCGTGGCGCAGGTGAATGCGATCTGCGCGGACTACAGGCCGAAGCTGGCGCTGATCCCGCCGCCTGCCGAAGACCCGGACGAATGGGTGGCGATCGGCGCCGACATGGCCGATCTGCTCGAGGCCTCTGTGAACGAGCTCCGGCTGCTGGAGCCGCCGGGGAGCCTCGACGACGAGTACGGCGACTGGCTGGCCCTTCGGAGCGACATGACGACTGCGATGCGGGACGTCCAGACCGCGGGCGGCTCCCACGACGCGGCCGGCATCGCCGCCGGCCTGCAGCGCATGGAGACCCTCATGGCCGAGGCCGACCCCCTCGCCGAGGAGCTCGGATTCGCCGAGTGCTCCCCGACCGGCGTGACGACCGCGCGGTAGGAGGGTCTGACGAGATAACAGGCCGTGCCGCCGGGCCGCGCGACGACGAGCGATATCCCGCCAGCCCCTCCTAGCGGCCGCGGAAGCGCGGCTCCCGCTTCTCCAGGAACGCGTCCACGCCCTCTGCGAAGTCCTCCGTGCGGGTGGCCGCGAGCTGAAGCTGGGCCTCGAGCTCGAGCTGCTCGTCGAGGCGCGAGGACGCGGCCCGCTCGAACAGGCGCTTGGTCATCGCGATCGCCTTCGTC